>CAZSZJ010000005.1:0-60869 GCA_964610985.1 uncultured Candidatus Saccharibacteria bacterium
CCAACAGACACCTCAAACCGCTCCCATACCTGTTCAGCGGCCTGGCCCTGGTTCGAGGCCTCCACAGGCGCCAACTTGGCCTCCAAGCGGTGCTAACTTCGATCCCAGTAAACTAAGCAAGACGCAATTGGAACACCTCGCCGATGAAAAATTGGATTCTATGATTGCCTACGCTGATGGTCCGGAGCTTTACAAGACTTACGACAAGCTGCTCAAAGATCATCCTAAAGCAGTAGCTAAGGCCGTGAAGCGCCTGGATAAACTTCAAAAAAAGCGCGAGCCTAAACACGAGAGTGCCAAGGGTGTCCGTGACTTTGAGATTAAGCAGCTCAAAGCTAAAGTTGACGGCGCCGAAGCGACGGCTGCAAGATACAGGTCGGTGCTTGGATCTATTCAGAACAGGGATCATAAGGTGTCGCCTTCTAAGGTGGCCGGCCTGCGCCGCGAGCGCGATCGTCGCCGTGCCGCCGAAAATAATATGCTGGAACGCTACGACATGTTACGGCCAACTCTTGGCGGTGTGCCCGTAAAGAATGAAGATGCTGTCCGCAGCCAGTTCATGGCCTTTGTGGGCGCAGCAGAGCGGGATGATTTACTTCCAAAGAATCCAAACAGCATCATGAACATCGATATGATGGGCATAAGAGAACGCCGAGCCTATGACAAGATCGCATTGAATCTTGCTAGGCATCAGCCGGAGATGGTCTTTGATGACCGCCAGCTACTTTACAGGTTGCTTGACCGCATCCAGTCGCCTGAAGCAAGACAAGAGGTTGTGAACGAAGCATATGATTACTTCAATTCCAAGGGCATCACTTTGAATGGTCCTATCTAGGCAAGCCGTTTAGTTTGTCACCCCGGTTTTCACTACGGCCTCTAGCTCTTCGGAACTAGAGGCCGTATACTTTTGGTATGAATATTCGCAAGGTAGTTAAGAAGCTTATTCCGCGCGGCTTGTTTCGGCGGATCGAACCGCTGGGTCATTTGGCCGAGGCGGTTGTATTAAATGTATTGAATGGCTTTCCGGCTCGGGGTATGAAGGTTATTGGGGTCACGGGTACCAATGGCAAAACGACGACCGTGTTTTTGATCCATCGGATGCTGCATGAGTCCGGCAAAAGGGTCGGGATGATGAGTACGGTAGCGTACGGCGTGGGTGATAACATTCGGCCACAGATGACGCATATGACCACGTCTTCGGTGCCGGTTATTATGAAACGACTAAAGGAGATGCGTGCTCAGGGTGTGGAATACTTGGTTCTGGAAGTAACGAGTCACGCTTTGGCGCAGCACCGCGTGTGGGGGATTCCGTTTACAGCGGCGGTTTTGACGAATATTACGCATGAACATTTGAACTATCACGGGACGTTTGAGCGGTATGTACAGGCCAAGCGCATGCTGTTTCGGCAGACTGATCGCAATATTGGCGGTCTGCGCGTTGGGTTGGTGAATGCTGATGATCCAAATGCCGAGGTGTTTGCCTCGGCGATTAGCCGGCCGATGTTGTACGGCACGGGCGAGGCTGATCTGCGGGCGACTGATATAAAGTTGTCGTCTAATAAGGTTAATTACGCCGCGGTCCATAGTGACAAAAAATACAACATTACCTGCCAATTGCCTGGAAGTTTTAATGTGTATAACTCCTTGGCGGCGGTGGGCGTGGGCGAAGCTCTTGGTTTGAGTGTGGCGCAGATAGAACGGGGAATTGCGGCGTTGGAAGGTGTGGAGGGTCGTATGACCAGCATCGACGAGGGTCAAGACTTTACAGTGGTCGTGGACTATGCGCACACCCCTGACAGTTTTGAAAAATTATTTCGCGATATGAAACCGGTGATAAAGGGCAAACTGATCGTGCTATTCGGTTCTTTGGGCGGTGGTGACGAAGCTAAACGTGCCGAACAAGGTCAGTTGGCTGGTACCTACGCTAGTGAGGTGATTGTGACCGAAGAAGACAATCGTACCGAAGACCCAGAGCGCATTCGGCGTATGATTGCCGAAGGTGCTGAACGCGCTGGCAAGGTTGTGGACAAGGATCTGTTTTTGATAGCTGATCGGCGTGAAGCGATTCGATTTGCTTTGGCTCGCGCGCGGAAGGGCGATACGGTCATGCTCCTCGGCAAAGGCCATGAAAAGACGATTGAACGCTCCAAAGAAACCATTTCCTGGAATGAGGCTGACGAAGCGCGGAGGGCGCTCCGGTCGCTCAAAAAGCTGCGCGGCAAAAAATAACACACAAAAAGCACTCGCTCGCCAGCAAATGGAGAGTGGCCTTGTCTCGCTGGGCACTATAGGCCCAGTGCTTTTTGTGTGTTATTTTTTGCCGCTATTTTTGGTTGCGTTCAAGGTAGTGCGTGTACCAACTGTATTCTTTGCCAAAAAAGGTGGCGATGAGCTCGATGGCGAGTTCGGCAGTCTTGCCTTGAACGTCTTGGAGCGGGTTATATTCGACGACGTCTACACCGACGACGTTGCATTTTTGGCCGATGTGGTCGGCGATGGCGGCGATTTCGCGGTAGGTAAGACCTTTTTTGTTCGGCATGCCGGCCCCGGGGGCGTACAGCGCGTCGATGGCGTCGAGGTCGAGACTGACCCAGATGTTATCGACCTGTGAGGCGAGTTTATCGATCATTGGAAACAGAGGTGCGAGGCCGTTTTTGAGCAGGTCGAGCATGCTAAAGGCATGCAGATTCTCACGCGCAACGAGGTCGGTTTCGGCTTGGTCAAAGTCGCATCCGCCGATGTGCAGCATATTGTCTTTGTGGATTTTGACTTGTTTGCCGTATGTCTCGGCCAGTTCGGGCGTGCCGTAGCCCATGAGAGATGCTAGTTGCATGCCGTGGATGTTGCCGGTGGGCGTGGTTTGGTCGGTGTTCATGTCGCCGTGAGCGTCGAAGTAAATGATGCCGAGGCCGCCTTTGAGGCCGACGGATGCGCCCGAAACGGCACCCAGACAGATGGAGTGGTCGCCGCCGAGCACGATAGATTTTTCGCCCTTTTTGGCGGCTGCCTCTGTTATCTTGGCGGTTTCTTCGCTGACGCGGATGATTTCGGCTGCGCGGCGGAGTTTGGGATTGCCAACAGGGACATCGGCACGGTTTTTGACGGCGACGTTGCCTTTATCGGTCAACTCTAACCCGGCGCTACGCAATTTAGAGACGATACCTTGATAACGAAAGGTGTCCGCTCCCATGGAAACGCCCAAATTTTCGGCACCCAAATCAAGCGGCACACCCAAAAGTGTAACGGAAGTTAAGTTAGATTTCATAAATCCAGTATATCAAATGTCCATACAATCCTATTTACACAATTGCAATAATATGCTAATGTTTATATGAAACCTAAAACAAAATATGACAGAAACACTTGTCTCAAAACCAGTCGTAGATTATGAGCAGGAACCTCCGAATTATGGCGTCCCTGATCGAGAGGCAATGTTACGAGATTTGTTGAGTGTCGACTATGATCAAGCGGTCCAAGAAGGCCTAATCGATATGTTCCAGGTTGACGCTGCCACCGGTAATGATGGTCTTTTGCATACTCTTACAGGAGGTGTGGTAACGACCACCCATGGTGGCATTGTGCCTGAAGGATTCCATCATGAGCCATCGGCCAAAGCTGTCTGGCCTCATGTGACCAATGGCAGCGGATCAAAGCCCGTTACCTATGTGGACCGGTCACATTTAGAGAGTGCTAATTCAAGCGAACGTGCCAAGTATCGCGAGTTTCCGTTTGAACCCTACCAGGGGCAAGTTGTAATAGGTGGTCTAAAGAAATATTCGGTACATAAAAACGCTGAGACGGGCGAGGCGAAGCTTGCGCCGGCAAAGAATACCATGTTTCCAAAAGAATACGATGAATATATGGTGCTTCGATCGGTTAAAGAAGCGTATGATAATCGTGATCGCGAAAATGAATTTACATCCAAAGATGTGGACGGTCATGATGTTATCGTTGCACAAGGTGATAGTATTATGATGGATGGAAAATCTAAGATGCCTATCCGTCTAGTATTAGATGCCCAAACCGGCAAGATACGGACGGCTATCCCAATCACCAAACGCAAACCAGGTATAATGAAACTTACGTCCGAGCAGGCTGAGGCACTTATTTTCGGTGACCTGCTCAAGAAAGATGAGAAATAGTATGTCACCACAAGAACGCACCCCGGAAGAGATATTCGTGGAACTTAATAGCCGTTTGATCAACCTGGGTCTGCCTTTTGATGATTTGGTGGGTGCAGCGAAATATGAGCGAGAGCTTGGTGGGGAAGGTGCATTTGTTCAGATTGAACCAGATGAGACAGGAGCGGGTGCGGTCGTTGTTGTGAAGGCTGAGACCGTGGATTTCAAGCTCGGGGGATTCGGACCCTATGTTTTAGATCTTGCGGCTGCGCAGAAACTTATAGAGCCGCCTGATGTCGCCGCATCATAACCTGCTTGACAGTAGATTCCAACCTCTTATATAGTGAATGACGATGAGTTAGCACTCACATAGTGCAAGTGCTAACTCCCCTTGATATCAGTTGCTAACAGAGGAGTTATTTTATGAACGTCAAAGTACAACCTCTTGATGAGTATGTTGTAGCAGTTGCCGAAGAAGCACAGACCAAAACCGCGAGCGGTTTGTATCTGCCAGGCGGTGCTGCAGAAAAGCCCAAAGTCGCCAAGGTGGTTGCCGTGGGCAAAGCTGTTGCCGAAGTAAAAGTGGGTGACCGCATTTTGTACAAAAACGAGTACGAAGCGACCAATGTGAAGGTCGACGGCGAAGCCTACATTATTATCTACGCCCGCAACATTATTGCGACTGTTAACTAGATCTAGGAGGATTTTTAGCGATGGCAAAAAAAGTTTTTTATGATGATGACGCTCGCCGCCGTGTACTGGCGGGTGCAAAGATTTTGTATGATGCAGTCAAGACGACTATGGGACCAAAGGGCCGCAATGTGGTTATTGGCAAAGCGTACGGGGCACCGACCGTTACGCATGATGGTGTGACTGTTGCTAAAGGTGTAGAGATCGGCGATGTCGACGACGAAACTTTGGGCTACAAAGTGGGCGCCGAGCTGATCAAACAGGCTGCCTCTAAAATGAAAGACGTTGCTGGTGACGGTACGACCACCGTAACCGTGTTGACCTATAACATTTTGAACGAAGCAAACAAGTTGATCGCCGCTGGCCACAACCCTATGCTGCTACGCAAAGGTCTGGAAGCTGCCGCGCAAGATGTGATCGAAAAACTGGACGGCATGCGCGAAGATATTGCCGCCAACAAAAAACGTATCGCTGAAGTGGCGACGATTTCTGCGGGTGACGCCGAGATTGGTCAGCTGATTGCCGACGTTATGGACAAAGTCGGCCGCGACGGCGTGGTAACGGTTGAAGAAGGCCAGGGCTTAACGTTGCAGAGCGAAGTGGTTGAGGGCTTTACCTTTGACCGTGGTTTTGTGAGCCCATACATGGTGACCGACACCGCTCGTCTGGAGGCTGTATATGACAAGCCAGCCGTGGTAATTACCGACAAAAAGATTAGTTCGATCCAAGAATTTTTGCCCGTTTTGGAGCGCTTGGCGCAGACCGGCAAAAAAGACCTGGTCTTGATCGCCGAAGATGTAGAAGGCGAAGCAATGGCTACCCTTATCTTGAACCGTCTGAAAGGCGTGTTTAATACTGTTGCTGTCAAGGCTCCGGCTTTTGGTGATCAGCGCAAGGCTATCCTGGAAGATCTTGCCACGTTGACTGGCGCGACTGTCATTAGTGAAGAGCAGGGTCACAGCTTTGAAGATGTCGACCTGCACATGGTTGGTTCGGCCCGCCGCGTGATCGTGGGTAAAGACGAAACGACTATTATTGAAGGTGCCGGTTCGGCTGCTGATTTGCAAGGCCGTATCAAACAAATTACCGCTCAGATTGACGCCACCACCAGCGAATACGACCGCGAACAACTGGAAAAGCGCCGCGCCGCGCTGTCTGGCAAAGTTGCCGTCATTAAGGTAGGCGGTGCAACCGAAACCGAGATCGAAGAAAAGAAATTCCGCGTGGACGACGCTGTTGCTGCCGTAAAGGCTGCGCTGGCCGAAGGTGTTGTGCCTGGTGGTGGTGTGACACTGGTTAACTTGGCTGCGACCATTACGCCCGGTACTGCGACTGACGATGACGACGCCACGGTTATCGCTGGCAAGATGCTCCTAAAAAGTGCACTCGAACAGCCATTCCGTATTTTGTTGTCCAACGCTGGCCTGAACGCCGACGAGTGGCTGCCACAAGTCAAGACTGCCAAACCTGGCTTTGGTGTAAATGTAAATCATCCTGGTAAGTTGGTCGACCTCCGCACCGCCGGCATTGTTGACCCGGCTCGCGTAACCAAAGAGGCATTACTAAATGCGACCTCGATTGCCGGAACGAGTATGACCATGGGCGCATTGGTGGTTGACGTGCCAGAAGCCGAAAAGGCAAGTGCCGCACCGGACATGGGCGGCATGGGCATGATGTAGGCAGGGAAAACAGATTTCCCTCGATGCTCCGCTGCTCTTCTGTGCAGCAGGAAAATACCCCGGAAGCGCTTTCCGGGGTATTCGTTTTTTGGCAAAATTATTGTTCTAGGTTTTGCGTCCGCCGTAGGTTCCACCGCCATAGCCAAAGTCGCTGCGCTGGGCCAGGGGATTTTCTTTGCCGGTAAGGATTTTTAGGAGCGCGCTGAGACCTAAAATTGAGGCTATGCCAAAGCCCACTGTTGCCAGAAATTCTTTCCTGGTCATTTCTTTCTGCATGAGTTCGTTGATTTTTTGCATACCACTTTACCCTTTTTATTTTAATGTTTGATCTAACGCGCATTGTAGGATGAGTTGCGTTGGACTGTCAAGACGTCCGAGGTTGGCGGGTAAGCGTATAAGAGGGACGGGCAAAATCGCTAAAGGAACGCGTTTGTCGGCGTGTGGGGAGTGCCCGGGGTGTAAGTGGTTTGGGAGGTTGTTGAGGTGCAGACCGAGTTGGAGTTGGCGGAGGTGTTGGCAGCAGTGTTGGTTTTTGAGTTACTGCCAAGATTGCATTATTGGCTTTGATGGACGGACGAATCGGCATGACTGCTGCCGTAGGGGTAGCAGACGTATACGTGTGGACGACCGGAGCTATCGCCGGAACAGACTGTACCCGCGAGGTCTTCTGTTGCCGCGCTAGTTGCGCCTGCATGAATTTTGCTTGTCGTTCGGCTTGCAGGTCGGCATCCTTTTTAAGGAGTTCCATAACTTTGCGTGGCCGACGCCTCCGGCGCTGCATGGCCCAAATAATGCCCGCACTCATCTCGTACATGAGGATAATGGGGCCGCTGAGCATGAGTTGGTTCTGGATATCTGGCGTTGGACTGACAATAGCTCCGGCGATGACAGCACCCAGAATAACCCACCGTTGTTGCCGAAAAAGCGTGCGCGGTTTGAGCGGTTTGATCCGGTTAATAAGCAATAATACCAGAGGTAGCTGAAAAAGCAGTGCCGCTCCCAGCAAATATACCAGCACAAAATTCAAGTACGACTGAATAGTAATGAGCGCCTTAATCTGTTCGGACGAAAAACTGGTCAGCAAAAAACCCATCGCCGCAGGCAGACCGACAAAGTACCCAAACGCTATACCTCCCGCAGCCAACAAACTAGAGGCTAGCGTGGCAAGACGCAAAAAACGCTTCGTCTCATGTTTAATAATCGGGTGGATATACATAAACACCTGATGCACAATGACCGGAATACCCGCTGCAACACCGGCATACAAACATAGCTTAAACTGAAAATCAAATCCACCACCAGGCGTGGTAAAGATAAATTGCTGGCCATGCGCCGGCGTAAGCAGCCACCGCGTCAGGACTCCGGACATGGCAAAAGCCACCGCACCAAAAACACCTACCGCAAGTGCAACATAAAATAGCCGTTTACGGAGTTCCTGGACGTGAGCAGACAGAGATATTTTTTCTGACGGTTTAGGAGGCGTTTTTCGACTCAGTCTTCTCGCTGGCTTGTTTCTGGCTTGTTTCATCACCTTCCAGGCCCTTTCGAAGTTCACGCGCCGAAGAGCCCAAACTTTTAGCCAACTCTGGCAATTTGCGTCCGCCAAAAAGCAGAAGTGCAATTAGCAAGATTAGCAATAATTCCCAACCACCCAGGTTCAAAAATCCAAAATGGTCAACCATAGTACCCTCTCGTTTAAGTTACTTGTCGGTCATCTGCTATAATAATACCATAAGCATAACGAGTTTTTAGATACCTAAATATGAAATACATGATTTTTGCGGTTGCGTACGGGGAAGGCAATTACAGCGCATGCGGGTATAGTGAGCAGGCCGGTTCGTCTACGACTTGTCCGACTATAACTTCGAGCGAACGGTCGGGCCTGGCAAATACAGGCATTGATTTGCTGGTTATTGCGACCTTTGCCTGCCTGCTGATTTTTATTGGTCTGTTGGTGCGATTTTGGCGACGAAAGCCAAGCCAAAAACTAGATCAGCGTGCTGCTGGCCATGCGGTTGGCGAACCAAAGCAGAGCAAGACTGGCAAAAAGTAGTCCAAGTAATATATAAAAACGAATCTTTTCTGATTTGTTATTCATGGGTACTCTCCGGTTCCGCAATTAAGACGAGCCGGTCTTTTGGTAACCAGAGTGGAGTACAGGTGTAGATGGTGAGCTGCGGTTTAGTGGTTGGAGCTTCGACGCTGGTGTCGGTGGCTTTTACGGTTTTTACCCCGGTCACTTTATAGCGGTAAGGCTGGCCATTCCAGATGACTCCAATGATATCGCCGACGTGTACTTTGTTTAGGTGATACAGCGTGCCCTGAGGATTGTCGTAGGTAAAACGATGGCCGGAAATAACGGTATTGTCGATTTGGTCGGGCGTGCCGGAATTTGGCCTGTGCCAAAGACCTTGCGAAAGTGTTTTGGCGGTTTTACCTTCATGAATTTGCTGGTCGAGACCGAGAGCGGGGATAATAAGGCGGTTTTCGGTGGCCGACATATCCGCCGTATTGTCCGAGTGAAGCTTTTGCTCAAGCTTCGCGGCAGGGTTGACCCGTTTTTGCTGGACATACAATAACTGCGGCACGAGGGGCGCGAGTAATGTGTAGCCATTAATGACAGTTATGACTACGAGCAACAACGAATTAACGCGCGATAACTTCACACTTTAACTGTACTGCATTTTGGCTGCTGTTGCGCTGGCTTTTTAGGCTGCGTTAGCGCCGTTGTGCGTAAAGTAGTTGATTTCGTTGACAATGTCGAGCAGAGCCTGGGCGCGGGCTTTGTCATCGCCGATCTTTTGGGCTGCTTCGTAAGCCTTTGAGATGAGTTCGTGGTTGTCTGAGGCCTGAATCATCATCATAGTGGTGCGGAACTCGTCTTCTGGAGCTTGCTCGAGGTGGTCGACAAGCGGTGTTAGCTGCTGCAAGGCCTGCTGCTTGATATCGAGCAGTTTGTCGGTGTCGGCTGGACTGCTGGCAGGTGTGCCTACAGGAGCTACGGCCGGTTCGCTGGCGACAATGTCGTCGCTAACAGCAGGAGCTGCTGCGGGATCGGGCTGCGTTACGGTTGGTGTGGTGATCGGTGCGTCATCTATGTAATCGCCCGCTGTGTCTGGAACTTGCGGTGCAGTTGCGCTCGCATCGTCCCCTGTTAGCGCGCCATCCGGACTTGGGGCCGGCAGCGTGCTTTCATGATGTTGTTGGTTGTCGTGCCCAAACATTACATTCCCCCTTAAAAGTGTTTACGTTTATAATACTACATGACGCAACTAGCGAAAAGGAGTTTGATAGTAATGCTTGACGATCTGAAATTGATACACCAGCGTGACACCGAAGATGCGCTGGGGATTGCTGAAAAACAAGGTGGGCAGCTGCTGCATACATTTGAAGTGCAGGGCAATGTTTCATTCGGGAATGTGTATAACGTAGTGTATGCCGGGATGGGCGGGTCGGCACTGGCAGCCGATTTGATAGCTACCTGGCCAGGGCTGGGCGAGCCATTTCAGGTGGTTCGCGACTATGATCTGCCTCCGTATGTTGACGGCGACACGCTGGTTATTGTGGCCAGTTATTCGGGCAATACCGAAGAAACGTTGAGCGCGTTCGAGGCGGCCGAAGCGGCTGGCGCGCAGATTGCGGTTATTGCTGGCGGCGGAAAGCTTTACGACCGCGCGGTAGAGAAGGGGTATCCTTTGTTGGTTTTGCCAAAAGCTGCGCAGCCGCGTTATGCTGCACTTTATAACTTCCGCGCGCTGCTGGATGTGCTGGCGCTCGCTGGTCTGGTCGACAGCGCAAAGACTACGCCCGAACTGGAACGCGCTGTGTCTAAACTGGAGCAAGCGGTCGGGGCATGGCGTCCCGACATACCCGCCAACCAGAATCCCGCTAAGCAATTGGCACAGGAACTGATTGGCAAATCGCTCGTCGTGTATGGCGGCCCAAAAATGTATCCAGCAGCCTGGAAATGGAAGATCAGCTGCAACGAAAACGCCAAGCACATCGCATGGGCGGGCAAATATCCCGAGTTTAATCACAACGAATTTTTGGGCTGGAGCAAACAGCCAACCGACAAACCCTACGCTGTGATTGACTTGCGCAGCAACCTCGAACACCCTCGTGTACAAAAACGATTCGAAGTTTCGGCGCGATTGCTTTCGGGCATGCGCCCCGAACCGCACGTCGTGCAGGCCGAAGGCGACACAGTCCTGGAGCAGTTACTTTGGACGATGGTCTACGGCGATTTTGTGACCATTTACTTGGGTATTTTGAACGGCCTGAATCCGGCGCCCGTAGAACTGATTGAGAAATTTAAAAAGGAATTAAATTAGTGGATGACCAGCAATTGCCTGTTTTTGACAAGAGCAACTTTAGCACCGCCGCCTACGTGCGCCGCGTGGAAAAACCTTGGGGCTACGAACTGCACTGGGTTCCCGAAAGCGTCCCGTATATGGGCAAGCTGATTCATGTGAACGCCGGTGCACGCCTGAGCATGCAAGTTCACGACGAAAAGAAAGAAAGCTGGTTTATTATGAACGGCCGAGGCGCCGTGATTTGGGAGGACGCCGACGGTAAACTGACCGAAACCGAACTACAACCCGGCGTGGGCTACACCACCCAGATCGGGCAGCGTCACCGCCTGAAGGCCATAACCGACTGCGATATCATCGAAGTTTCTACCCCCGAAGCGGGCACGACCTGGCGTCTCGAAGACGACTACGCCCGCGCACACCAAACGCCCGAAGAACGCGACGCGGAATACGCCAAAAACGCCCATATCGAATCGAATTAATCTTTAGCTGGCCGAATGCCATCAAATGCCGGGTGTTCAAATTTGTTCTGGATGAGTTCATTTAGCCATGCTGGTGTGTTTGGATCTGGTCGAGTGCTTGCTTGTTCTACGACCTTTTCTACTTGGATGGCTATGAATTCTTCCCAGGGCTTGTGAACGGTTACGGGGTGGTCTGTTCCGTAAGCAACAAGATGCGCTTTGATAAGTCCGGCGCGGTCTTTGAATCGTCCGCCGGAATTCTTGCTGGCGATAAGATGACCGATCGATGGCATGGCGATGCCGTGCACCTCGCGCCGGTCATCTATCATTTCTTGGTAGCTATGGTAGAGCGCTATTTCTGTGGCAAACTGTGCTGCAGCCCGCCCGCGCATGAGGGTGATGGGCAAGGGGGCGTCAGTAGGTTGTCGTATGACAACCTCATCGATAAATGGTTTACGCAGAATTTGCCTCCACCCGCGAACCAAGTTTTCTTTTTGCACCAAAATTATATCTATGTCGAATCCTATGTCCTGCCCAGGGAGCGGGGGAATATAGGTGCCGAGGTTACGAAGGGCCAGGGCGCCACTCCCTACGACGATGGCATTTTCTGGGGTTAGCCCATAATAATCGGCCGCCTCAAGAACCCTCAATTGACGCTGCATGAAGTTATCTCGTTCTTCAGGGGATAGTAATTGTTCGACACTCATAAGAAGCGGTTATTTTAACATCGTAATTGGCTTAACGCAAGCAATCTTTGTGTTTGATGTTCTTCAGCAATATTGCAGTACAGGGGTGTTATTATAAGGGCATATGCGAATTTTGGTTGTAGAAGACGAAGTAAAGATTGCCAAAAGTTTGGAAAAAGGGCTGGTGAGCGAAGGTTATGTGGTGGATGTTGCGTTTGACGGCGACATGGCCGAAACGCTGGCCGCCGCCAACAGTTACGACTTGGTGCTGCTCGATTGGATGATTCCGGGCAAACACGACGGGCCAGGGCTGGTCCAGTTGTGGCGCGGCAGTGGCGAAGAAGCGCCAATCCTGATGCTTACGGCGCGCACAACCATCGGCGACCGCGTGGAAGGTTTGGACGCTGGAGCAGACGACTACCTGGCCAAACCTTTTTCCTTTGACGAGCTACTGGCGCGTGTCCGTGCACTGCTGCGACGCCCCAAAGGCCATAGTAGTAATACTCTTGTAAGCGGTACGTTGCAGCTTGACGTAGTAGCCAAAACCGTACATGTAGATGACAAGCCGGTGCACTTGACCGCCAAAGAATTTCAGCTAGTCGAATATTTGCTGCGTCACAAGGGTGAAGTGGTTAGCAAAGACCAATTGCTCGACCATGTCTGGGAAGACGAAGACCGCGTGCAACATAACACCGTAGAAACGTTCATTGCCAATGTGCGCAAAAAAATTGGTTCGGGCGACAGCATAATCCAAACGGTGCGCGGTTATGGCTACAAGGTGGTCTGACCGCCTTAATATGTTTCGGTCGGCGCGGCTGCAGCTGACACTGTTTTATTTGGCGATTATTGCCATGCTTAATTTGTTGGTTACCTTGAGCGTTCGTGTCTACGCTGAACAAGAGTTTTTGCGTTCAAATAATGCGCAGCGAAGCGAAGTGCGCGAATGGGTCGTGCGTTTTTTTGATACGCCCGTGCCTCGCTCGGATATCGCCATTCAGAATATTCAAGATGAGCAGGCGGGGATTGTGCGCGATCATCTAAACCGGGGGTTGTTTGTGATAAATATGTGTGCGCTGTTTGTGGGTGGGGTGCTGAGCTATTGGTTTGCCGGGCGCACGCTACGGCCGATCCAGGAAGCGCACGAATCCCAGGCTCGTTTTACGGCCGATGCCAGCCATGAACTGCGCACGCCACTGGCTAATATGCGCCTGGAAAACGAAGTTTTTTTGCGCCAAAAACACTTTACCGAAGAAGAGGGGCGAGAGCAGCTAGTCAGTAACCTCGAAGAGGTGCAGCGATTGGAGCGACTTTCCAACAATCTACTTTTATTGCATCAATATGGTCAGACTGCCCTGGCTCGGACCTCTGTACAGGTAAGACGAATCGTAGACGACGCCGTCCAACAGATTGCACCCACGGCGACGGCTAAGAATGTGACAGTCAACGCCGACATTGCCGACAAGAGCGTGCTCGTGCACCGCGAAAGCATGGTGCAGGTCATGGATATTTTACTGGACAATGCACTCAAATATGGCGCAAAGGGCAAAGAGGTGCTCGTGAGGGGCTACGAAAGATCAGGCCGGTACTATTTGTCGGTGCAAGACAAAGGGCCGGGCTTGGCAAGCGATGACATTCCTCATTTATTTGACCGATTGTACCGGGGTGATAAGGCGCGTTCGACGCATGTGCCGGGATATGGTCTCGGGCTGGCGCTCGCCAAAGAGATCGCCCAGGCCAATCAAACAACTATTGCTGCCCGCAACAACCCGGACGGCGGCGCATGCTTTGAAGTCTGTATGGAAACCGCACCGCGCAAAGCTCCGTAGCGACCACTTATTCTGATCGAAAGAGAAATTGGTATAATACCGATATGGTAAAACGTTATATCTCCGCTCGCGTCAAATTGGGCATCGCCTTGGCAGGCGCCAGCCTGGCTAGTATCGGTCTGTATATCTCACGAGATTGGGGCGCGTACGACGGTGATTTTGCTTATATGATTTGGAATTTGTTTTTGGCTTGGGCGGCGCTGTTTATTACACTCTGGCTGGAATATGTAGTTCACCGTAACCTGTGGTCGAGCTGGTATGCGCTGGCCGTGACGTTCCTGTGGATGCTGTTTTTGCCCAATACGTTTTATTTGATCACCGATTTTATTCACGTCGAAGAACTGCAGCCAGCCGATATGCTGCACGGCACGTTTATGCTGACATCATTTATTTTTACCGCTGTTATTTTGGGATTCATCAGCACATTTATTGTGCATTATGAACTCAAAAAGCGGCTTGGTGTACGGCCGGCGGCGACGCTAATTGGTCTCGTGCTGCTGGTGTGTAGTTTTGCGATGTATATTGGGCGCGAGCTGCGGTGGAATTCGTGGGATGTGCTCACCAACCCGGCGTCGTTGTTGTTTGACGTGACCGACCGGCTGTTGAATGTGCACGAACATCCGCATATGTTTACGGCGGTCGCCAGTTTCTTTGTGCTAATTGCGGCTACCTATGGCGTGCTGTGGTGGCTGGTTCGCGCCGCGCGCAGTTTGCCGGCCGACAAATAGCTGCTGTATCTGTTATAATAGCTGGCATGAATGATGTATCTGTAACGCTTTCGCGTGTGGTTAAAGCCGTTTTTGACGTTGACGTGAAGACTGAGCTGACTCGTCCCGACGAACAGTTTGGTGATTTTGCAACCAATGTGGCCATGCAATTGGCCGGGCGTTTGGGGCGGAAGCCACGTGAAATCGCCGAAGAATTGGCCGCGGCTCTGCGCACCGAACTAACCGAAAGCGTAGAGGATATTTCTATCGCAGGCCCAGGATTTATTAATATCCGGTTGAACGACAAGGCGCTGGTTGCGGGCGCGGCAGTCGCTTCGGTCAGCAAGCCAGACACTTACAAAGATCAAGTAGTTGTAGCGGAGTACTCCGACCCGAACCCTTTTAAGGTGCTACATGCCGGCCATTTGTATACGAGCATTGTCGGTTATGCAATAGCGAGTCTCGTTGAGGCCGCAGGCGGTATAGTACACCGCGTCAACTTTGGTGGCGACGTCGGGCTGCATGTAGGAAAAACGATGTGGGCAATGCTTCGCGAACTTGGAGGCGAGTCTCCCGAAAAATTAGAGGCTATTCCCAAAACTGAGCGGTCGGCTTGGATGGCCAAATGTTATGTAGCGGGCAATAATGCCTATGACGATGCCGAAGAGGCGAAGGCGGAGATCATCGCTTTGAATAAGCGCGTGTATCAACTGCACGAAACAAATGACCACGAATCTGCATTTGCCCAAATCTATTGGACTTGCCGGCAATGGAGCTACGAAGCATTTGACGATTTTTATGTGCGTATTGGTACGCCTTTCGAAAAATACTACCCCGAAAGTCTCACGGCGCCTTTGGGTATTAAGACGGTTCGCGAAAACGTGGCGCCCGGCAAGTACGAAGAGAGTGACGGCGCAATTGTTTTCAAGGGTGAACCATACGGCCTACATACGCGCGTATTTATCAACTCTCAGGGCATTCCTACCTACGAAGCGAAAGATGTCGGGCTTATCATGCACAAAAAGCAAGACTACAATTTTGACCGTTCGATCGTCATTACCGATAACGGTCAAGAGCAGTACATGGCAGTCGTACTGAAGAGTCTTGAGCAATTTGCCCCCGAATTGGTGCAGGCCACGACACATCTAACCCACGGTGTTCTAAAGATGAAGGGTGGGGTAAAAATGAGTTCCCGAAAAGGGAACATCCTTCGTGCAATGGACGTATTGGATGCTGCTGAAGCTGCCAATAAAGAGGCGAACGGCCGTGATGATGAGCAGGCAGTGCTCGGCGCTGTCAAATATGCATTCCTAAAACAACGCATCGGCCCGGATATTATCTACGATCCAGAAGAATCGGTCAGCCTGGAAGGTAATTCCGGCCCATATCTGCAATACGCCCACGCCCGCGCGCGCAGCATCCTGCGCAAAAGCGGTTCGAATCCCTTATCCCCAGCCAATCTGAACGAAGGCGAACGTAGCCTGGCGCGAAAAATCAGCGAATATCCAGAGGTTATCCAAAAAGCCACCGCTGAGCTTATGCCTCATCACGTCTGCACCTATTTGTATGAACTTGCGCAGACCTTTAATCGCTTTTACGAATACAACCGGGTCGTGGGTGACGAGCGTGAAGCGCAACGGCTATACCTGGTTGGTTTGTATGCCGATGTACTCAAAGACGGCGCGCAGCTGCTGGGTATTTCTGCGCCTGAACAGATGTAATCGCTCGTTACGTTGTCCGTAAAATCACTGCTTGGTATGGATTGAGTCGGATGGTGTCCGGACTATTTTCAGGAACCTGAGGTAGATTTTCGCCGGTGAAGCTCAAGACTGTGCTGTTATCGAGACGCTGGCCGAGACGTGCTTCGGTGGGTTCGCCGCCAAAATTCATGAGTGTTACGACGCTGCTGGACGAATCGGCGGTGATACGTCCGAATGACAGTACGTCCGAATGAGGTATGCCGGTATGGTTGTAGGCTTCGATGGTTACGTGCCGTCCGGCTTTGCCGAGGGCGGGAACCGTCCGGCGTAAGTGTTGCAAGCCGCGGTAGTGGTTGAGCATGGATTCAGGGTCGTCATGCTGTGCCTCGGCGGTGTTTTCGGGCGTATGGGGAACGGGCGGCAGCCAGCCTCTTTTGGCAGTAGTGAAACCTCCGTTAGGATCAGAATTCCAGGGCATGGTTGCGCGCTGCGGGCCGCGGTGCAGGTAGGCGTCCGGATCTTCTTCGGGTGGTACGTGGGCATTGGTGGCGCCGAGTTCCTCGCCCATATAGGTGTAAGCAATGCCGCGGGCTGCCATTTGAGCGGTTATGAGGCTACGAGCAGCCAATTGCGCTTCGGGGAGGTTAATGCCTGCTGCTTCCATAATTCTGTTTACCAGTCGGGGTTCGTCGTGGTTACCCAGGACTTGGGTCGGTATGCCGTAATCCGGTACGAGGCCATCATACTGATCGATGCGGCTTTTATATCCCTGGGCATCCCACTCTCGCCCATAAACATTTTGAAAATTGAAAGGCATAACCCGATGGTTGATCCAGTAAGGGATATACCGCTCTACGCTAACATGCGCCTCAGCCACCAGGGTGCGTGGCCGGCCATCATATTGCTCGCATTCTTTGAGTACCTCAGCTAGCTCGCGGAGGTACGTGATGGCGGTGGGGTCGTTGCAGCTGCGCTCTGATTTGAGGGCGTCGCGGGGCCAGCCTTCGCCATGGCGGTAGTTGGGGTTTAGGGCTTCGTCGCGCTCCTGCGGGTCCTTGCCGATATGGTCGATAACGTCGGCGCGGAATCCGTCTACGCCCACATCGCGCATCCAAAACCGCATTATATTGGCAAATTCTTTGCGCACTTTGGGATTATGCCAATTTACATCGGGTTGTTCGGGCGAAAAACTAGAGAGGTAATAGCCGTTCATTTGTTCGTTATAAGTCCAGGCTGAACGGGGGACAGGAGTCATGAGACCATCCGGGTTCGTCTGCCAATCTGGAAAATGAGCCTGCCAGTTGTTCGGTGGTGCTGACCGCCAGGTGTAGTATTCATCGTATGGTACTTCTCCGCGCTGTGATGCCTGAAACCATGGATGCTGGTCTGAGGTATGGTTGGGGACAAAATCCAGAATAACTTTCAGGTCGCGGCCATGAGCGCGGGCGACTAGGTCCCTGTAATCCTTCAAAGTGCCGTAGTCCGGGTCTATGTCCCGGTAATCGGCGATGTCGTAGCCGCCATCTTTGCCACCGGAAGGGTGCACGGGGCTGATCCAGATCGAATCTACTCCCAGATTCTGGATGTAGTCGAGCCGCGAAGTGATGCCGGGTATATCGCCAATGCCGTCGCCGTTCGTATCCTGAAAACTACGAGGGTAGATTTGATAGACAGTTTCGAAGTGTGGTTTTTCTAGCATATGTAAATAATTATAGAGCGATACGCTCACAGCTATTTATAAGAAAGATTACACACTTCACGGAAATGGTATACTCTAGAGGTACAGAGGAAGAGTTTATGGCAACCAAAAAAGATTCGTCCAAGGGGAAGGCAAGGCCTGAGCCATTGGATTCTGAAGATAAAGAAATTATAACGACGGTGGCCAAAAAGGCTGCATCCGGCGCTGCGCGGCGCGTCACTGAGGCCGAAGAGCAGATCAAGAAGGCCGAAGCCCGCGTAGCTCGCTTGGCGGCCAGGGCCGAAAAACTGAAAGCGCTCGATAGGGTGGGTGTGGGCAGCAAGATCCAAGGTTTTGTGGACTTTCTGCGCGAACAAAGCGTGGTGGGGCTGGCTATTGGTTTGGTACTGGGAACGCAGGCTAAGGCGCTGGTCGACCAGCTGATTGCCAGTTTTATTAACCCGCTCGTGGGACTGCTTTTGCCCGGCGGTGGTACGCTCAAAGATAAGACGTTTACTGTGGAATGGAGCGGCAAGACGGCCGCTTTTGGCTGGGGCGCGTTTGTGTTGGCTATTTTGACCTTCGTCATTGTGGCCGCCGTAGTGTATTTTGCATTTAAAGGCCTCAAACTCGACCGCCTCGACAAGAAAAAAGGGGAGAACTAATGGATCTTTCTGACGACGAATGGCGTCAGCGCCTCACGCCCGAGCAATTTCATGTTTTGCGCGAAAAAGGTACGGAGGCGCCGGGCACGGGCGCACTTTTGCACAATGAACAAACCGGCGAATATCGCTGTGCGGCGTGTGACAATTTATTGTTCGAATCCGGGGCCAAGTTTAAAAATCCGGGCGTAAACGGCGGCTGGCCGAGCTTTAACGATGCCGTGCCTGGCAGCGTAAAGTTGGTGCCCGATAACAGCCACGGTATGCAGCGCACCGAAGTTTTGTGCGCACAGTGCGGCGGCCACCTGGGCCATGTTTTTCCCGAAGACAGCCAGCCGAGCGGACAGGATTTCTGCATTAATTCGGCGGCACTCGCATTCAAACCCCAACTGTAATTCTAGAAAGCGGTATAATTAAAGCCTATGACGAAAAAGAACGTGATTCCCACAAAACTGATGTGGGTAGACCTGGAAATGACCGGGCTGGAACCGACCAAAGATGTAATCCTGGAAATCGCCGTCGAAATAACCGACTTCGATTTTAAAACCATTGCCAGTTACGAAACCCGGATTCAGCATCCCAAAGAAATAGTGGTGGACCGCATGCGCAAAAACATCTGGTGGAAGGAGTTTCCCGAAAACCGCGACGATTTTGTGCGCAAGCTTGACCACGGCAAGCCGCTCCACCAGGTGGAACAAGAGCTCATCGAACTCGTTGGCGAGCATTTTGATTCTGAACCGGCTGTGCTGGCTGGTAATTCTATCCACAATGACCGCAATTTTATGAAATATTGGTGGCCCGAACTCGACCTCAAACTGCACTACCGCATGCTTGACGTGAGCGCGCTCAAAGTATTTATGCAGGGCAAGTACGGCGTAGAGTTCGAGAAAAAAGAAGTGCACCGCGCATTTGACGACATTCAGGCATCGATTGCCGAACTGCAATATTACCTAGAGTGGCTGCGTAAGCAGGACTAAGGGCAAAGCGTAGCCATGCCAAAAATCAAAGCTGTTATTTACGACTACGACGGTACGCTCATGGACACGGCAAGCGTGATTTTGGACGCTTATGACCATTTGTCCGACCATTTTGAGCGCCCTCGTGCTCCGCACAAACAGATCAAAGAGATGTTGCGTCAGGCTATGCCCATGCCGCAGATCTTTGAGGCGCTGTTTCCTGGGATTCCGTACGCAGACTTGTTCCGCCAAAACAGCCTGTTTTTTGATAAACATCTGTCGCGCGTTGCATTATTCGAAGGAACGGTGACTATGCTGCAAAAAATGGAACAGCAAGGCCTAAAGCAGGCCATCGTAACCGGCGGCAACAAAAATGTGTTGATGGTTATGCGAGAGCGGGGTATTGGTGAGCATTTTGCAAGCGTAGTGCACTGTGACCGCGTTAGCTTCGGCAAACCCAACCCCGAAGGGCTGGAACTGGCAATGCAAGAATGCGCCGTGCTACCTGCCGAGACCATCATGGTTGGCGACAGTCCCAATGATATTTTGGCTGGCAAAAACGCAGGCGTGGCCCTGACGATAGGCGTAGCCCACGGACATGGCTCGCAGGCTGACCTCAAGGCGGCCGATGCTGATTATGTAGTGGATTCCATCGCAGAACTCGAAACGTTGCTGACGCGTTTAGTCCAAAGCTAGTTCCTGAAACAAAGCCATGACATCTGGCTGGCGGAGCTTTTTGAGCGCTGTCAAAAACGCTTGCGAAACTGATTGCCGCGATACACCAAGCTCGGCACTGATTTCATCGTTGGTTCGTGGCTCATGGTGGCCGAGGCCAAAACGCATGCTCACAATCTGGTGTTGCCGTTTGCTAAGCAGGCGTACGAATATCTCTTGGACGGTACTTTGGCGGAGTTGATGCACCAGAGCCGCATCGGTCGGCAGCTCATCGCTGTCCTGTAGGAACTCCCCGAGCGTTGCATCCTCGCCGACGGTCTGGTCAAACGATACGGTGCCGTCTAGATGCAGCTCGTCCCTCTGCCATTGCTGCAATTTTTCGGGCGATATATTGAGTGCTTCGGCAAGTTCGGATTCGGTTGGCCGCCGCTCTAATTGTTGTTCCAGGCCGCGCCGTGTGTTTTTGAGTTTGATGAGCTTTTCGCCCTGATGCGTCGGTACGCGGACGGTGCTTCCGCTGCTTAACATTGCGCGGGTTATCGCTTGTTTAACCCACCAGGTCGCATACGTCGAGAATTTATAACCTTTGGTGTAGTCAAATTTTTCAACGGCGCGGATTAGGCCGAGGTTGCCTTCTTGGATAAGGTCAAGGTAGGCTAGGCTGCTGCGGCCCTTGTAACGTTTGGCAATACTAGGGACCAGTCGAAGGTTGGCTCGCAAAAAGCGGTCCTTGGCTTCGGCGCCTTCACGCGCTATCTCCTGAAGCTCGCTAAGGCGCGGATGTTGCAGATCTGCTTGGGTGGCCAGTATGTGGCTGGCAAATAAACCCGCCTCAATACGTTTGCTCAGCTCCCTTTCATCTTCGGCAGAAATTAATTCGCTGGAATTTGCTGCCTGACGCAGATAGATTCCCACGCTATCCAGGGGTGGAGCATCTTCGTCCAGATCAATTTTCGCCCACATGTCAAGTTCTGCGTTTTCCTTCCGCGGTTCAGGAACTTTGAACGGGTCGTCGCCGAAAGGCTGGGTCACCATCGGCCCGTCACGCTCAGCTAAAATAAAAACCCCGGGAACACGTCCCGGGGCTGCATTTTCGAATGAATTATTTTGCATTGGTTCTCGATCTCTCATCATAGTCATGGTCTTATAACAATACATTTTGCAAACACTGTCGCGCAAGCAAGTGTGAGATATTTCACATGGATACATAAACGACCCCTGTTGTTGCTACTTAACCCGCCCCTGTGGTAGAGTACTAGGCATGACCCACAAACAAGTCGAAGAATATCTGCTATCTATGCCGCATGTCCACCTGGATTATCCATTTGGTGAGGGTGTAGCGGTGTATAAAACTGCGGACGACAAAATGTTTGCTCTTGTAGCTGAGGGCAGTAACCCGGTGCGCCTGAGTCTTAAGTGTGACCCGTTACTGGCCAAGACCCTGCGCGAACGCTATGAGAGCGTATTACCGGGCTATCACCTCAACAAAAAACACTGGAATACATTGCTTTTGACGGGACAGCTCACCCTGGAAGAAGTGCAAGACCTCATCCGGCATTCATACCTTTTGGTGACCGAAGGAAAGTAGCCTAAGCAGCTACGGAGTTGGCGTCGATCCGGGCGTAGCCGAACCGGATTCGATACTGTCCTGCGTATACGGAATCTGGCTGATGAGCAGCTGAGTCTGTTGGTAATAGTCGCCCATGCGGTCGCGGTCTTCAGCGGTTGCAGCTAGCTCATTCAGCGCTTTGAGTGAATTCGCGTAGCCGGTTAGTTCTGTCTGGATGATTTCGGTGAAGGTTTGGTCGTAGGTGCTGGTTGATTTGGCTGTGGCAAATTTTTGATCGGTGGTGGCGTCTTGTTTGAGCGCCAGCTCTTTCTTGGCTACTTCCACACCCATGCCAGCCAAAACTTCCAGAACCTGCTTTTGCTGAGTCGACATCGTGTACTGAACGGTGGTTGCTAAGTTGCGAGTTGTCTGGCGTGTAGCCTGACTAGCTGCTTGATTGGAAATCCGAATCAGTTCCGCTTGGGTCTGCGCAAGGCCAATGAGATCCTTGTCGCTAATTCGTTTGGGCGCAAGCGCATTAATAACGATCGCTGCGAGGATAAAGAAGACTGCAACGCCCACCACCACAAAAATAATAGTCCGCATAAACCTGTTGCCCATGCCGCCTACCTTTTTTGCTTTTTTGGGCTGCTCGGGGTTCAAGATAAATTCATAAGGATTACCCTGATCCTGATTGTACTGATCCATATGTTGTATTTAACCACAACCTCGTTTACGTTTCCATGGCAAACTGAAGATAGGTAGACCGGTGTTTTTATTTATGATATAAAAAATCTCTTAAGGAGTGAGCATGACACTAGATAAAATACAGCGAACCGTAGTCTCTGCCGATAATCCCGGTCTACGCGAAGGCCAGATTACTTCGTTCGACGAACTCGAAGTCGGTATGGAGCTAGTCAAAGTATCACCTGGCGAAATATACGAAGAATATGATTCTGTCTCGGGCCGCCATGAGCGCTTGGCCGAGCGGGAGAGTGGTCTCGACTTTTATTGTGAAGCGGTAAGAGTAGGGGCAGTAGGCGTTAGGCTTGCCGGCGGCTTTTCGCTGGGGCCGGAGCCGGCACCTGAAAACTATTCGACGCTTGCGCCAGATCATAATTTTATCGTGCTAGAAGGTCGGGGTGAAACTATTAATGACGGCCCGCAGTCAACAACGTACCGGTCAGTTCTCAGTCTTTCAAAGGCCGATCTGGCTATGGAACAGTACATGGTTGACGGAAAAGCTAGAGGATGGAGCCTTACTTACTTGCGACGCGCCGTAGACGGCGAACGCACATTACGCGGCCGCTCTGAATTAACTTCACAAGAGATAGTGGCGAGATTCCCCGGTACATACTACCTATAGGCTCTCCTGTTAAACAGAGGCGGACTAGCGTACAATACAGACAGATGGACGCGGTCGAGGATATTAAGCAGCGGTTAAGTATAGAAGACGTTGTGGGTGAATACGTCGAGCTTAAGCGCGCCGGTCGGAATTTGAAGGGCCTGAGTCCCTTTAGCAGCGAACGTACGCCCAGTTTTATGGTGAGTCCAGAAAAGCAAATCTGGCACGACTTTAGCTCGAGCAAGGGCGGCAGCATGTTTAGTTTTGTGATGGAAATGGAAGGCGTGGACTTTAAAGGTGCGCTGGAAATTTTGGCTCGCAAAGCGGGCATCGACCTGGAGCAGTACCGCGGCACTGGCGCCGGCCAGCGTGGCAAAGAAAAAGAACGTCTGTACGACGCGCTGGAATGGGCTGCCAAATTTTATCAAGCCCAGCTGCGCAGTAATCGTACAGTATTGGAGTATGTGCTGGGCAAACGTGCGTTTACCAAGGAAACGGTGCTGGAATGGCGGCTGGGGTATAGCCCCAACAACGGCCGCGCGCTGATCGAGTTCTTAAAGTCCAAAAAGTTTACCGACGCCGAGATCAAAAATGCCGGTCTCAGCAGCCAACGTTTTCGTACGGCCAGCGACATGTTTCGTGGTCGCCTGATGATACCGTTGGCTGATCCTCAGGGGCGGATTATTGGATTTACGGCACGAATTCTAGAGGACAGCCCCAATGCCCCTAAATACATCAACACGCCGCAGACGCCACTATACGATAAAAGCCGTCATGTATATGGCCTACATCTGGCCAAAGAGGCAATCCGCCGCGGCAAATACGCCGTAGTAGCCGAAGGCAATCTAGACGTTATTAGTAGTCACCAAGCCGGCGTACGCCCAGTGGTGGCTACGGCCGGAACCGCACTTACCGAAGCGCACCTTAAGGCTCTAGGTCGTTTTACCAACGACATCCGCCTCAGTTTTGACGCCGACAACGCCGGCCTCAACGCCACCGAACGCGCCATCCCCATTGCTAGCAAAGTCGACGTCAGCCTGAGTATTATTAGTATTCCCAGCGGCAAAGACCCCGATGAACTCATCCGTCAGGACCCCAGCGCCTGGCAAAGGGTTATCGACAAACCGCAATACGCTCTGGACTGGCTGATCGACCGTTACAAAAAACAACTCGACATCACGAGCGCGCAGGGCAAGCGCGAATTTAGCGATGTGACATTGGCTGTTATACGCAACTTGGGCGATTCGGTCGAACAGGACCATTACATCGAACATGTCGCCAGTCTCATTGGCGTTAGCCGTGACGCCTTGCTGGTAAAGCTACACCAAAAAGAAACGGCCGCGAAGCCCCGGCTCAAAATGCCCGGCGCAGCCATTCAAATACCTTCCAAAGTAGTGGCCGACTACAAAAAGAACCAAGATTTGTTCATGGCTCTTATGCTCAAACGACCGGGCCTCCGAAAATTGCTCATGGTCATAAAGTTAGACATGCTGATAGGCGATGATGCCAAGAAGCTGCACACCTTCTTGATCGAGCATCCCGATTACGCCGGTGAAGAGTTAGTTACCGCAAAATTGCAGTCCATCTCTGATTATGTTAAAATTCTACTATTACAATACGAAGAGCTTTATGGTGATGTAGAGCAAAACGAGTTTCATTTCGAAGCCGAACGACTCCAAACCAAGCTCATTGATCAATACGTAAAAATGCAAAAACAGCGCCTCGTGCAGCAACTACACATAGCTGATGAGGCAGAAACAAACGTGTTACTCGAACAGGTAAAACAACTCGATCATTTGCTAAAGACCTACAAGGGAGGGGCATAATGCCAACACCAAAGGACAACAAAGACAAGAAGAAGACCAAGGTCACCGACCTACAGACTGCTCTGCAAGCCGTCAAAAAAGAACTGCTCAAAAAAGCCAAAAAAGCCGGTAGCATCGCGCAAAACGACATTAACGAAGCAATTGCTGATATTCCCGAAAACGCCGACATTTTGGATAGCCTGTATACGGCATTGGCTGATAGCGGCGTCCAGATAAAGAACGACGTCACCGCGGCCGAAGACGATGACGTCGTAACGCCACCCGACAGCGCTCTAAGCGACGAGTGGACGATGGAAGACGGCGAAGAAGTTATGACCGAAGACCAGAGCTACCTGGATGATATCGCCGACGACTCGGTACGTTTGTACCTGCGTGAAATCGGTAAGATTCCACTGCTTTCGACCGAGGCCGAGCTTGAACTTGCCCGCCGTGTCGTTGCCGGCGATAAAGACGCCAAAGACCAGATGGCCGAAGCCAACATGCGTCTGGTTGTGTCTATCGCGAAGCGTTATGTTGGCCGGGGGCTTGACTTGCTTGACCTTATTCAAGAAGGCAACACCGGTTTGCTCCGTGCCGTCGAAAAATTCGACCCGGACAAAGGCTTTAAATTTAGTACCTACGCGACATGGTGGATTCGCCAGGCGATAACCCGTGCTATCGCTGACCAGGCCCGCACCATCCGTATTCCTGTGCACATGGTTGAAACAATCAATAAATTGTTGCGCACCCAGCGCCGTCTGACTCAAGACCTCAATCGCGAACCTTCCAACGAAGAAATCGCTGCCGCCATGGAAATCGAAGTCGATAAAGTCGAGCACATCATGAAGATTAAGCAGGACATTTCGTCCCTGGATGCCTCTATCCGTGACGAGGACGAAGAGTCTGTACTGTCCGACTTTATCGAAGACGAAGATACCATCAGTCCCGAAGAGTCAGCCACCAATCAATTGCTCAAAGAACAGGTAAAAGGGATGCTCGGCGCACTCACCGAACGCGAGCAAAAGATCCTCAAACTACGCTTTGGCCTAGAAGACGGCAAACAGCACACCCTCGAAGAAGTGGGCCAGGAATTTAGCGTGACCCGCGAACGTATCCGCCAGATTGAAGCTAAGGCTCTGGCTAAACTACGCAAGCACAAAGACGCCAAAAAACTGCACGATTACATCAAATAGCCCAATCAGGAATGTCGGCAACGACAAAGTTAGCTAACTAAGGAGTGCTTTTTCGCCAAGCGCTCCTATGTGCTTTCTGATGTGCTCTTGTTCGATTTCGACACCCGGACCTCTTTTTATGTCGAGTGTCGACGTCCATGTCCGAATCGCCCGCTCCTGATTGCCCAGGAATTCGACGATTGAGCGAGTGCTGAGGACCCCGTGAATGTTATAGACTGCGTTTTGTATTGTATTTTCCCGCTGACTGGAGCGGGGGGCTCTGCGATCGTCTTTTGCGGCTAGCGCTTTGCCCGCGCACAGCTTCAGCTGATTTGCCGTCTGTAATGGGAGGGCTAGACTGGCCACGCCTTGATTGAGAATGTGTTCGTAGCTCCTATCGGAGGTGGGTACGAGTACGGTAGAATCAGCCAGGGCGCTTAATTCCACTTCTGCGGGTATCTGTGCGTCATTGTAGATTTCGAAACGCAGCGGCATCGCTGACGGACCGGCTCCCGCGCGTAATGTATTGGCGGCGGCGCAAAAAGATTCTGCCGAGGGATAGTTAGCCCTAACACTGTAGGTGTAATCGTAATCCATTGAGGTTCCGATCTCCACCTTTATGCCGACGGCTTCCAGTGCGGGTCGCATGCCCAGTCCGGCGAATAGTTCCGCGTGAAGTAGGGATTGATGCAGCATCGAGCTGCCTACAGCTTTCTCCGTGTCAGGCCGCCCCACGGCATGCTCCAGGGCTATAACGCCTTGATTGGCCTCGTCGACATCCCAGAGCCGCAAGTTAAAATGCTCCTGTAAATGGGGTCTGCCAAAGATATCGCGGTCATTGAATACAAAATCAGGGGCTCGATCCGGAAGTTCAATACGCGGGCTGGACATATTAGTTTACTCCTTAAAGCATTAACCATATCAAACATTGGCCAGAAATCACAACTTGCAGGTTGTCTTATTCTAGATAGCCATCATATGTGTCGCGCATGGCCCTCTATATGACGCCGTATTCCGGTCTGGACATGCTGCACGCCCATCGCGCTCGAGAAGCGAAATAGACCTCGCCATGCTTCGATCCTGGCTTCGTCGCCCCGCAAAAAGCCCAGTAGGGAACGGGTGTTGACGATGGCGTCCAGTTTGTCGTTTAGTTCTTCGATCTTTGGATGGTTTCGCTCGCTCTGATCTCGCTGCGCTATCTCGAGCAAAAGGTTTGCGGCTTTAAGCCGAATATTGCAAACCACTTCGCGGCTGAGGGCCAGCGCGGCAGTGGCGTGGTCGAGCATATCGTGATAGGTGAGGCCTTCGGTGGCTATCAAAAGCCGCCCTCTCGCCGCCCGTACATTATCTACATCTGAGTAGGTCTGGCCGGTGAACGGCTCAAATTGTATGGCATCCATGCCCCGTTTGTCATGATCCCAGGCATATGAGTGGGGCTGGGTTACATCATTGGCTGCTTGGAAAAATTGTTCGGCCGTAGGAAACGTTACCACAAACCGCTGCAAAGGGTTGGTAGGCCCTGATTTAGGAAGCCAGGTCTGAATGCCGGTAGACTCATATATCTGACGCATGCCCATATTTGCCAGTTCGTCGACATTGATGATGGTATTGCGCAGGTCGCTGCCCGACGAAGAAAAATTCTGTTTGGTGGTCACAGTCTCCTCTACCCGAATCATGCCCGGCCGTTCAGGGGTGGGATTCCACTCCATTACATGAAATCGGTCGGTAGGGCAGCCGTCTTCGAAAAACTCAAAAGTCGGATTTCTGGCAGGTTTTGGCAGCGACATGGTGCGTCTCGTTTAGTTGCTGATCAAAAACTACTTGGCGATAAAGTTGGTTTGGGTCAGAACAGTTTGAAGCTGTCGCAGTAAATCTTCGGGCGTTCCGGCATTGAGGAGAGTGTAGTCGGCATTGGCTATGGGGCCGCCTTTTTCAAGATTTTCTATTTCGGCGTATTCACGGGCGGTTACTTCTTCTTCGGTGAAGGGTCGAACGGGGCGGTTTGCCAAGCGCGCGTGGCGTAGATGACGAGGTGCGCTGATGGCTACGATTATTGCCTGATCACCCCAGCGCTCTTTAAAGATTTTGTATTCAGTCCAGCTGTAGAGGCCGTCAGCGACGACGCTGTTGTGACCTTCGGCTACAAGGCCCTCAATTTTGGCAATAATACGCGTAGCGACCGCGCCTTTGCCTTCGGTGGCGCGCAGTTCTTCGCGGACTTGTTTTTCTAGAGTCTCATTCACTTTGCCAAAACGGCGCCGCGTTTCGTCTACGACAACACCACCAAAATAGACTGACGGCACCCCCTGCGCGGTTAAATAATCGACGCAAGTACTCTTACCTGCGCCGGGCATGCCCACCAAAACTAAGATCTTTTCGCCATGCATCGGCACTCATTATACGAAAACACGGTCAAAATAGATAGGGCGTACACTATTTTTAGTCTTTCATCATGAAATGTAGTCAATTTGCTTGAAAAAAGATCGCAGTAGCGTATCGTTATATCTCATGAACCAAACAAGGGAGATGCCCGATCTGTCTGCGATTGAGGTGTTTATCGAGGATCATCCGGCTGGACGGCCACAGGATCCATTCGAAGAATTGTTCGAAGAGACGCTAACCGAGGCCAGCGAAGACGAAGGCGACCTCGGGCGGCCCGCCCACTTTATGAGCGTCCACGAGCTGGACGAAGTTATGTTGAAGCTGGGCACCGGAGAGCGCGGGGAGCTCGGTATGTATATGCGTATTATCGGGCAGACTGCTTTACTAAGCGCCGAGGAAGAAGTTGCATTGGCGATGCGGATTGAAGCAGGCGTCATGGCTCAAAAAGCCTTGGAGGATGAGCGGGTGCGCCAATTATTACGACGCTACCAAGACGCCGATCTGCAGCTTGTCGCCAGAGACGGCATCGCCGCCAAAGAACACCTGTTTACGGCAAACTTGCGTTTGGTGGTCTGGATGGCGCACCGCTTACGGGATTACCGGGATGTGCGTCTGTCGTTAATGGACGTGGTGCAGCAAGGAAATATAGGGCTCATGCGCGCCGTCGAAAAATTCGATTTTACCAAAGGCAACAAGTTTTCCACCTATGCGAGTTGGTGAATCCGCCAATCTATAGTCCATCACCTGGGCGAATCATATATTTGTCGCTTGCCCACCCACATCAATAGGGATATAAGGCGCCTCTTGAAAGTGGAACGGGAGCTCGATATCAAACTTGGCCGCACACCTACGTATGGGGATTTGGCCTCTGAGCTGCAGTTTGACGTATCATATATAGCCGATCTGAAGCGCTATCAAGATAAGGGACTGTACGTCGACGGGCCGGCCGGTGCCGACGGGAATGAGCGTACGCTTGGAGATCTGCTGCCCATACACGATACCGTCGCTGAGGATAGAGAAAGAACAGAGGAGCAACAAGCTCTTTTGAATCAGGCCTTGGCCGAAATGCTTCCTGACGATATCCGCATACCGAACACCAACTACAGTGATATTCTAAGGCGTCGCTTTGGCCTAAGAACCGGTCAGCCCCAATCCTATAAAGAAATAGCTGCTATCTATAGGGTCGGCCCGGAGGCCATCCGCATCCGCGAGAAAAAGGCGCTCGCAAAACTACGTAGAAAAACGCAAGAGATTTTGGCGCGCAACGCGCAAGACGTACAATAAGAGCTGATATGGAAAAATCCTTTGCAGTACAGTTCGACGAATACAAGCGTCTGATTAATGATGACATTGCCGCCTATGCCAAACACGCACAGGATTCCGTACGTCAGCAGTACGGGCCGGATGGCGGTGCCGTAGCCGATGCCTTTTTTGACATGCTGGAGCGCGGCGGCAAGCGCATGCGGGGCGCACTGCTGATGACGGGCTACCAGATGTGCGGCGGCCAAGACATGCAGATGATTGTGCGGGCGGCCACCGCTATCGAGATGGTGCAGGCTGCTTTGCTGACCCTGGACGATGTGCAGGATCGATCCGTGTTGCGGCGCGGCAAGCCGACGGTTCACAAAATGCTCGAATCCTACCATCAAAAAGATGAACTGGCGGGCGATCCCGCGCACACAGGTATGAGCTTGGCACTCAATGCCATGCTTGCCGGCGAACATGCAGCCTTAATGCTGGTTGCCGGCCTGAATGTCGATGCCGAACTGCGTACAAAAGCACTCGGCATCATCAGTCAAGCTTTTGTCGTAACGGCACAGGGCCAGACCGCTGACATCCTCAACGAATGTCGTACCGACGTTGATGAAGCCGCTATCGACAATGTAATGGAATGGAAAACCGCCCATTATTCGGTGCTCAACCCTTTGTGTGTTGGCATGGTGCTGGCTGGGGCGGGCTGCGAAGATACGGATGCTATCCGCGACTATGCGTTGCATGCCGGCAAAGCGTTTCAGATTACTGACGACATTATTGGCATATTCGGAGACCAAAAAGCGACCGGCAAAAGCCCCATGGACGACATCCGCGAAGGCAAAAAGACGTTGCTGACGGTGTATGCTTTACGTCATGCCACCCCTGATGATGCGGCCTTTTTACGCCAGCAGCTGGGTAACCCGAACCTAACAGTCGACGATTTTGACCGCTGCCGCCAGATCATCGAAGCCTCTGGTGCACGCCGTTATGCCGAACGGCAGGCTGGAGAGCATGTGGCTGCCGCCTTGGCATACCTGAAGACTGCGCCCAGCGGGTGGCAAAAAGACCAAGCCATCTTCCTGAGAGACCTCGTTGGAAGCATCCCAAATAGGGACAAGTAGTATTTACTTTTACCATAATTATGGTAAAATATGTCTACTATGAGCGTTTTGGAGCTGCACCTTAATGGGTGGGAGTCTGCCCGGCCTGTGGCCGAGGTACTTGATGAAGTGCGCACTCTTGCTCCTGAGCAGCAGTTTTGCGCGCTCAATCCATATTCTCTTTATGGGCCAGCCTATCGTCTTTCTCCGGACTTGAAAGCGGCAGATATCGATGCTTTTATAGATTTTGCCAGCGATGCGGATGAAAGAGTGCCGTTGCTGGTGCGAGTGCAAGCCCTGCAACGGATAACAGAGCAGATTATCCAGTCCCCCGAGGCTCTAGGCGAGTATAGTCGAGACCTCAATAAGATTTTACCGACGGGCCCAGCCGCTGCCGCATCAAGTGCTTTGCAGTCCCGGGGCGAGGAATCGCGCAAGGCTTTGGGCGTATCGTGGGGGCTGCATAGCGACCTCACACAGTATCTTATGCACGACGCTGGTATTTCTAATAAACAGATTGTTTTTCCGGAGTGGGATCAATGGTCGTTTGACCCTTCTTGTATGCCTGATTTTAACCCTGCGATGGGTATGATGTATCTGGCGCAAATGGCCGACAGGGGAGCGCCCGGCACGCTACAAAAACTTGCTCCCCTGGCTGCTGAATTTAAAAATACATGCAGCAGGTTGATAGCAGGGTCGCCGGCCGATGAGTTGGAAAAGGCAATGCCGCTGCTAGGGCTCGTAGGTTATGCGGAGTACGGCATGGACCACATGACTACCGCAAGAGAGTTGTTTAAAGATGCTGAATCGAACGAAATTGCGTCTGTATTGGGATGTCTAGGCCGGGAAGGCAGGGGCTTGCATGCAATATTCCCCGGCGAATATAACGTAATGGACGGCGTCAGGGAACTCATGGCTAATTCGTTATATGCGCTTAATGAGCACCGTAAACGGAACAACACAACAGATATCCGTCTGCCGCTGAATAATGAGGCGGATGTGTTGCCTCTGCAGCTTAAAGATGATGAGCCACTTGAACTTTTACGGTATCTTAGCGGGGCTATGCGGTCAATGGGGCAATGCGCCCTTGAGCGTAATTCCACTGTAGTGCGCGCTACAAACGAGAAAGACTTTGCCGTTTATCGTATGTTTAATGAGGGTGCGCAATCCTCGGTTTATATCCGTCCAGGTGCGGGTTACACCTACCGCCGTGACATGGAATATGGTCGCCCTGGGAGTGGTGTCGAGGCATCGATTAGTTTTGTGGCTGACCCAACACTTTCGCCCGGCCAATTACTAGAAATCGGCAAACACCATGGCCCCGGCCCGGATAACCGTATTAGTATTAGGTTGGACCGCGAAGGGCACGTAGATTCGTCAGGGCGTCGTGACCCTACCACTAAAGAAGGGATTTTGTCACTTGACGTTGGTTCAATTATTGGCGACGATAACTGGCTTAGTACTAAAGTCGGGAGGTTATTGGCATGGGGCAACCTGCTGCGCAGCCAGCATGTAGGCGAATTGTCAGGTCTTAATCATGTCCGCCGTTACTTTACCGCAGAAGATGGGCATGCCGACTTCTTTGCTGCCGCTGCGACTCGCCTTACTGGTAAGTATGAAGGTCGTGCCACCCCACTAAGCCGATTGGAAGGCGTTATTGCCAAATCAGGGGTGCTTGCTGTTGGCTGCCAGGGTTTGCAGTAGTTTGAACATCTGACGAAAGCTTTCGGCGATCTGCGGGCTTTCGATAATTAACCCGATTGCTTCTTTGCCGTACGAAATAAGTGCCACCTTGTCGCCGTACACGTCCCATTCTACATTGGCGGTGTAGGCGCCTTGTGGCAACCAAGTGCGCATAAATTTGTTGGCTTTATCGACGTCTTCGTTGTGTACGGCCGAACTCACATTTGGCGTCAAGCCATACGTTTTGATGCCTAATTTTGCACGCTTTTGGCGGAACTGAGCAAAAAAGATTTCGTCGTAAAAACCGACGTCGGCGGGAGAGCGTAACAGATAGATATCTTGTTTGGTGCGTAGCATGTCGTTAAAAATTTCTTCGATACCGGCCTTGCCCTGAAACATGCGCACGCCGGGTTGTTCGGAGTAGGTATAAAAGTAGTTCAGTAGTAGCGGCATGGCGTCTTTGATGTGTTTTTCTTTGGCCATGGCGTCATTGCGGCGCTGACGAGCGAGCTCCTCAAGCACCAAAGGGCTGGCGGCACGGTAGGTGGCTTTGACGGCATGAGGATCTTTTTTGACAAGTCTGAGTTCGGCTAGGCGATCCAGGACTTTGTAGGTGTTTGTGCGGGTTTCATTGATCTTTTCGGCAAGCGCGGGTGGCGTGAGTGAACCGTACTGCACAAGCAAGATATAGGCCTTGGCCTGCGAAGGCGTAAGGCCGAGCGCGGTGAGCGTAGAAATGTTCATGGGGCTGACTATACCACATCTGAGTACTATTGTGAATATATATTTCACATATGTGGGCCCGACATAACAGATACGATTACCCTTTCCGTCACCCAGAGCGACACACAACAGTGAAGGATGTATACTATGCAATAGTTCTAATTTAATCGCAATGCACTTTTGCAAAGAGGATACCGTAATGGGTGAATTACTATTTGGAGAACAACTCGGTTCGGCAGCAGTTATCGAACGCAGACTGACCGACCATCAAGAAATTATTGAGGACTTGGCCGCAGAAGGGCAGCTTTTGTATGTTGCCGCTCAGGCCAAAGTTGACTCGATCAACGAGGCAGAAGGACGCTCCCGAACACTCGTGGAGCCAGATGCTATGATCGTCTACAATACATTGGTGACGCCGCCAAAAGAAGGCGAGTCGGCTGTCCCACGCTATCAGCTGATCCAGGGCGCAAATGCCGCCATCAAACAAGTGGTCGAAACACACGGTGACGACATTCTAGCCGGAGCTGCAGCTGTCGGGATGCGCCGCACTGGCAATTTTGCAGAGCGCGAAGAGCTGTCACGCTTGGATCTCAAGAATTGCATGCCGCTGCATGTTATTGAGGGCGGCGCCAACAAGACATCAATCGTGCGCCGCGGCGTCATGCTGGACGCCGGCCGCGCTATAGACCAGATCCGCGCCCAAACTGACCGCGCAGCAGGCAAGGATATGTCACATAGGATGGGCTACCCAGCATTAGCCTATCAATTAGGAAGTGATGCACGAAAGATCGCACCTGAGAGTCCTGAGCATAAAGTGATCCGGGAATTGACTGGCGACTACTTCGCAGAAGACCAAACGATCACCGAGCTAGAGGCTAATATTGCTACGGCCATTGCGGCTGGCTATCCAGCGTATGAAGGTTTTACCTTGCCAGCTTTCGGCTACCCTAAAGAGCCTGGTGTTCTTTTCCACTTGCAGAGTAGAGGTTTGGTGGATGGCCTCGGGAAGATCTCTGCCGATTTTGATGATAACAAAAAGCCTAATCAATTCGTTATCGCCACTAATGGCCAGTACCGTCCAAAAAGTGAATTGATGGTGGCCCAGTGGGCGCTCGAAAATGATGTGTCTATCGGCTATCCGGTTGCAATTGGCGACGAACCTGGCGACCGTTTTGCGTACCGCAGCGGCGAAATTGTTGTTCCCACCCGCCCAGCCATGGCATATCTGAACGAGTTGGCGATCTACGGCCGCCTGCTGCATGACCGCACGCCTTTGGCTCAGGGCCAAGCAGGGGTATAAAACGGTGGCATCACGCCTGCAGCCTATTTTGGAGCAACCTATTCCAGCACTGGAACGCGCATCAAACGTGCGTCCAGTGCTGGAAAATGGTGAACCGCTAGTAGATATTGCCCGTTATGGCATTGCCGGGAAGTATGCGGATGATAGCGGGCCACTCCTCGTGCGCCAAACGATTGCTGAACGACTACAGCAAATCAATTATGTTCTGGCGACCTATTCTGGAGTGGAAGCATTCTTTGGGCGGCCAGTTGAGGTGTTTGTGAGCCAGGGTTGGAGTAACGATGAGTCATTCAGCACCGGCGGCTTCATTATTGTTGAATTGCGCTATGCCACGGCAACCCGCGGCTACGACGCTCATTGCCGTATGGTCGTTAAAGGTGTTGCGGGTGAGCGAAATCTCCGGGCAAGTTATTCGATTATGCGTGGGGCGTTGCTCGGCAAAGACTCCGGTCTAATAACAGACGGCAAGGACATGAAGTCATGGTCATATGGCGACCAGCGGTGGGCTGCAATCACGCATGCCCCAATCGCTTTTTATGGGCCGACCAAGCCTGTTATTTAGGCTTTCTGTAGTTTTTTGGCCACATGTTCGCGGTGCAATGCAAGGACCGCGTGCCGCGAGTGATGTCCGCTGTGCCGCTGGAACTCTCTTATTAGGATGAATAATGCGGCTGCGCCCACGGCATATAGCCAGTCTACCCAGCCTAGCGGAGCAGATTTGAAGTACGGCGAAATCCAGGGGTTATAAATAATGTTAATAACACAAAACATCGACACGGCCATTGCCAGCCAGAGCTGTTTGTTGTGGAACTGGTAACGGCTAAAGAACCCGGCCCGCGTGCGGCGCTGCAAAATGTTGGCCAGCTGACAGAGTACGATGGTGAGATAGGTGAGCGCGGTTGCTTGCATGTGCACGGTGCTGCCCGGCGTCAGATTTTGGGCAACGACTCCCTGGCGGTCAAAGAAGAGCAGGTAGTTGGCAAAGGCAAAACCGCCGATTAGGACGCCGCACCAAATTAGATCCCAGATGGCGCGGCGGTTTAGTATGTGGTCTTTGGGGTTTCGTGGCTTATCATCCATTAATTCGCCGTCAGCTTTGTCGCGCCCGAGGGCGGCAATCGGAAACAGCTCGGCCACGAGGTCGATGGCCAAAATCTGCATCACCGAAATGGCCAGCGGAATGCCCAGGACTGTGGCGGCCGTCAGGCTGATCAGATTTACGACGAGCTCGGCAGAGTTGCTGGTAAAACAAGCGAGCGTGCCTTTGTGGATGTTTTGGTAGATGACGCGGCCTTCTTGGACGGTGTTGACGAGCGTGTTAAAACTGTCATCAAGCAAGACGATTTCGGCCGATTCTTTGGCCACGTCGGTGCCGGTTTTGCCCATGGCCACGCCAATGTCGGCGCGTTTGAGGGCGGGTGCGTCGTTGATGCCGTCGCCGGTAACGGCCACGATCTTGCCGCTTTTTTGGATGAGTTCTACGATCCTTAGCTTGTCTTCTGGGGCAACCCGTGAAAAAATAACGCCGCCGCGCAGCACCAGCGGACGTAGTTTGGCATCGGTCATGAGGGCGAGTTCAGCGCCCTCGACGACTACGATGTCAGCGGGGTTGTCGGTCAATTTGGCACGGGCAGCGATCGCCCGGGCGGTGACGGCGTTGTCGCCGGTGATAATTGAGACCTTAATATGCGCCCGACGGGCCGCTTCCATGGCATTAGGGACTTGTTCGCGGAGCGGGTCAATCATGGAAGCCATGCCCAGCCAGACCAGGTTTTTTTCGGCGTTTTCCATGGCTAGCCCCCGTGGGTCGGTTTTTGGCGGCAGCAGACGATATGCTAGGGCGAGGTTGCGCATGGCTTCGCTTGCTCGTTTTTCATTGTGGTTCTGAATAAACATGCGGTCTTTGGTAGTTATTTTGCGCACTTTGCCGTTGTCCCAAATGTGCGTACAGCGGTCTAATATGCTTTCTGGCGCGCCTTTGGCAAATAAATGCAATGCGTTTTTGCTGCCGTAGCGCCGGATAGAACTCATGCGTTTGCGGGCGGAATCAAAGGCGAATTCTTTGAGTTCTGGGTGTTTGATGTCGAGCGCTTCAGCGCTCAGGCCGCCTTTTTCTGCCAAAGTGATAAGTGCCCCCTCGGTCGGATCGCCAATAGTGTACCAAGTGGCGTGTTCACGGTCGGGACGGCTGACGTGCGCATTGCTGGCCATGGCGCTGGCGGCAAATACGAGGTCGAACTGTTTGAGAGTCATGGTAGACAATGGTCGGCCCTTATCGTCGAGCAATCGGCCTTCGGGTTCGTAGCCTTTGCCGGTGACTTCGTACACTTGGTTACCAACTAAGAGCTGTTCGACCGTCATCTGGTTTTTGGTGAGCGTTCCGGTTTTATCGGTGCAAATAATGTCGGTTGCTCCCAAACCTTCGACGGCTGATAGTTTTTTGACCAGCGCTTTTGCGCGCACGAGTTTATTGGCGGCCTGTGCAAGAGCGGTATTGATCTCAGCTGGCAAACCCTGCGGAATGAGTGAACTAGCGATGCCGACAGCAAACAAAAATGCATCCTTGATAGCAAGTCCGGCTCCAATGGCGATCGGCAGTAAAATCACACACAAAATCATCGTGCCCCGTGTTACCTGGGTCGCGATATTGTTCATTTCTTTCCCCAGGGGGCTTTTTTCACTGCGCGTATCTTGGCTGAGGCTTGCAATGCGGCCGAGTTCGGTGTGCATGCCGGTACTGATGACCACGCCGTAGGCCTGCCCGGTTGCGACTGTCGTGCCCATAAAGACCAGGTTGCCGCGGTTACCCAAAGGCACGTCGCCGTCGATAGCATGCGTAAATTTGCGGCTGGGACTGCTTTCGCCCGTTAGGGCAAAGTCGTTGGTGCTGAGTTCGTTTTCTTCGACCAGGCGGAGGTCGGCGGGGACCGCGTTGCCCTCGTCTATATAAATGATGTCGCCGACCGCAACTTCAGACGAAGGGACCGACATTTTTTTGCCATCACGAATGACAGTAGCCTCCGAAATAACTAAGCGGGCCAGCGATTCCATAAGTTTTTCGGCCTTAAATTCCTGCAAAAAACCGATGGTCGTGTTGAAAAATACAAGCGCAAACAGTACTACTGTCGTCCGAGGATCTTCCAGGAAATACGAAATAACACCGCTGCCGATTAGCAAAATGATCATCAGGTCTTTGAACTGGCGTAGATATTTGACTACCGGCGATTCTTTGCGCCTGGCAGCTAATACGTTGAGGCCATTTTTGCTCAAGCGCGCGCTGGCTTCGTCGCTTGTCAAACCCTTGCGACTGGCGTTCACGGCAGCCATGGCCGCAGCAGTTTCCATCCGGTAAAACGGTTTTTGTATAGAATCACCCATTACGTAAGCATTATACGGGAACTCGCGGCTGCCTAGAAGCGTCGTGACTTCATAAAGACTTAATGATCATGATATAATAATTCGACAATGCCGACATATGGAGTAAATGGCGAGACGTCTAGGGGCCTAAATCTGAGTAGCGGTGATCTCATTGAAGCGATAGAGGTGTCGCATGCGCACACTGCCCAGATTGTTCCAAGTATCGAAGTCGCGGAAAAGGCGGGAGAGCTTATGGTAGGTGAAGCTCTAGACTATCTATTTGATGTGGTGGAGGATGAGCGGGATTGGCAGGAGCGCGCACTGTGTGCTCAGACCGATCCAGAAGCATTCTTCCCCGAAAAAGGCGGGTCAACCCGCGAGGCCAAACGAATCTGTCTTGGATGTGAGGTACGGACAGATTGCCTAAAGTATGCACTTGAGCATGATGAACGGTTTGGCATATGGGGTGGCCTGAGTGAACGCCAACGGCGCAATCTAAAAAAGCGATCCACATAGCCGGAATCTCCTTCAGTGCTACAGATATAACTCAGATTGATCTATACTAATGCTATGAGTGAGGCTACCAAAAAACGTTTGATTATTATTGATGGCAAGTCAGTGTTTTACCGCGGCTATTACGCCATGCCAAATTTGAGTACCAAGGACGGCACGCCGACCGGTGGTGTATACGGGTTTGCGGTACTGGCGCTCGAGATTGTAAAGCGTCTGAAACCCGATTATGTCTGTGTAGCTTGGGACAGCAAAAACAATATCCGCTCGCGCTTGGCGCTGTACCCGCAGTACAAGGCGGGGCGCAAACCGCCGCCGCCAGACTTTTATGAGCAAATTCCTATGCTGCACCAATTGCTGGAATCTTTGGGATGGCCAATCTACGAAGCCGACGATTACGAAGCCGACGATCTGATGGGCGCATTTGCCAAACAAGCGGGCGAAAAGGGCATCGAGAGTTATTTGGTCACGTCCGACCTGGATGTTTTGCAGCTGGTCAACGCCCACACACATATTTACACGCTCAAAAAAGGTCTGACCAACATCGACCTGTTTAACGAAGCCAGTTTCCGCGAAAAATATGGAGTGGATGCGCACCAATGGATTGACGTAAAAGCCCTCAAGGGCGATTCGTCCGATAATATCCCTGGCGTTGCCGGCATCGGTGAAAAAACGGCCCTTGAACTTATTTCACAGTACAAAAACCTGGACGGCGTGTACGAAAACCTGGAACTCATTAAACCTGCCGTCAAAGCCAAGTTGGAACGCGACCGCGACATGGCGTACCTCAGCCAAAAATTGGTCACATTAATGGTCGACGCCCCAGTGATGATGGACTTTGACAAAGCAAAACTGAGCGACGGGCTGACGCCCGAATTTGCCGCTATGCTGCGCAAACTGGAATTCCGCACATTACTATTGCAGGCCGAAGCGCAACTCACGCGCGAACAAGCTACCGAAGCTGCAAAGCCGCAAAACGCTGTGGCAAGCGCAACTGCTGCCGACTATGACGCCAGTATCTTTGAGCCCGGCAAGCCGCGTTTGATCGCCACCAACGCCGACGACACGGCACTATTCGTGAGCGCCGAGCCTGGTACATTTAGCACAATTCTAATAGATGACTTAACGTCGGATCAGGTGGCAGCGCTTACTAACGGCCCGCTCATCGGCCACAATCTCAAAGACGTGTTCCGCGCGTTACTGGCTCACGACGTCGACTGGCCAGGTAACGTCGCCCACGATACCCGTATTGGCGCGTTTCTCATAAATAGCCTGGAGCGTTCGCGTGAGCTGGCCGATCTGATGGCGCAGCCGGTGGACCTGGAAGACGGCGGGCAGGTGGTAGCCAGTATTTGGACGCTGCAGGCCGACCAACACAGCGCTCTAGAACAAATGCCGCGCGTCAAACAACTTGCGCATGACATGGAATTTCCGTCGATTTACCTGCTGGCCTGCATTGAACACCGCGGTATTTTGCTCGACAGTGACTACCTGGACCAGATGAGCCAGACCTTTGAACAAAAAATTGGTATCCTGGCACGCAATATCTACGCCCATGCGGGCAAAGAGTTTAATATAAGTTCACCTTCGCAACTAGCAGCAATTTTATTTAGCGAATTACAGCTACCGACTGCCGGCGTAAAAAAAGGTAAGACTGGCTATTCGACCGGCGCTTCTGAACTCGCCAAACTTCGAGGCCTGCACCCCATCGTCGACCTGATCACCGAATACCGTGAATATACCAAACTCAAAAGCACCTACATTGACGCACTGCCCAAGCAGGTCGACCTGCACGGTAAACTGCACACCACCTTTGCGCTCGACGTAGCCGCAACCGGGCGCCTGAGTTCCGCCAACCCAAACCTGCAAAACATTCCTACCCGTACCGAACTAGGGCAAGCCATTCGCCGCGCATTCGTGCCAGCAGAGGGTAAAGTATTCGTAAGTGCCGACTACAGCCAGTTCGAACTCCGCCTAGCCGCCGTGATGTCCGGAGATACCGAACTCGTAAATGACTTCAATAACGACGTCGACATTCACACCAAAACCGCCGCCGAAGTATATGGCGTGTCCTTGGATGCAGTGGATAAAAATATGCGCCGTCACGCCAAAGTGGTGAACTTTGGTATTTTGTACGGTATGAGCCCGCATGGGTTGTCTGTGGCGACCGGTATGACCCAGTCCGAAGCCAGGGTATTTATAGACAAATACTTCGCGTTGCGCGCACCGGTGCGCAAATACATCGACGAAACCGTCACTCGCGCGCTAGAGCAGGGGTATGTTGAAACTATCTTTGGCCGTCGCCGCCCCACGCCTGACCTCAAATCGAGCAACTTTGTTGTGCGCGAAGCCGCCAAACGTGCCGCCGCCAATATGCCCATCCAAGGTACCGAAGCCGACCTGATGAAAATGGCCATGCTGGAAGTCGAAAAAAACCTGGGCGACCTTGGTCAGCAGCTTTTGCAGATACACGACTCTATCCTAGTCGAAACTCCAGCCGAAAACGCAGGAAAAGTCGCCGAGATCCTCAAAACTACCATGGAGGATATTTATCCAGACCTGGGCGTTAAGCTCAAAGTTGACGTGAGCGAGGGTAAAAACTGGGGCGAATTGTAGGCCAAAGCCGTGCCGCCAAATGAATTATTCCACCATTTTGGGCTGGTTGCATTTGCGTTGATCCTGGTGGTTATGTCGGTGACGCTGCACGTTTGGGGCAAAGACCATGCCACGTCGCTGAGCGGTCATGCCGCCAAACAGCGGCCCAGTTATTTGCTATTTTTGAGCGGCCTGACTACGGCCGGCATATTATTTTATCTCTTTGGTTCGCACTGGTTGGCTCCTGAACTCCGGCTCAACGCAGTATTTGCCGTTCTTTTGGCAACTGCAACTATACTGGAGCTTGTGACCGCGCTCGTGCCCGATGCAGGCGGTATCAAGAGTACTATCCACCGCGTTGCCGCCTGGTCAATGGCGGTCAGTATGGGCGTGCTCGGTGTTTTGGTGACCGTCGCGCCAGGCATTTCCGGAATTGCTCAAGTTATTTGTACCTTGCTCGTGAGTTACATGGGATTTACGATTTTCTTGTTTCTATTTGTGCCCAAAACACGGGCGCACTTTCTCATCTACCAGGGCAGTTACGTGTTATGTTTCTTTGCCGTGATGTTGGTAGCGGCCTATGTGCGCTAGGCTGCTGTAAGCAAGTTCACGCCAACTTAATCTGGCGAGTGGTATCATGAGCATATGAACCCCCAAACAACTACTGAGCAGTACGAAGTATTAGACGAAAACGGCCATAAGACCGGGGAAATTCTTGATAAAGGAATTGTGCACAAAGGGCAATTGTGGCACGAGGTGGTCAACGTGTGGGTCGTAAATGCCAATGGCGACATTTTGATGCAGCTGCGCGCTCCAGGGGTAGAACTATCCCCAAACGTGTGGGATGTGACCACTGGTACGCATCTTCGCCCAGGCGAAGCGCCGGTCGACGCAGCGCTGCGTACATTGCATAACGCCTTTGGCCTGGATACGGCCTCCGAATCATTGAAACATTTATTTAATATCAAATCGGCCAACCCGATGCCAAATGGCATGCTGCACAAAGTTTTTGGCCATGTGTTTTTGCTGCGGGACGACCCCGACCTGAGCGCTCTAACCTATGACAAAGAAAAGATCAGCGATCTCAAATGGGTACCGCTCATTCAGTTGATGGCTGACGTAGGCAACGAAGAAACCAAAAAGAATTATTTCCCACGCGCTAACAATTACTACCCGCAACTATTCGAAGCGTTCCAATCCTGGATGTAAAAGCCGGCCCAGAATAGGAAAAAACACCCTTAGTCCGAAGTAATTTTTACTTACTGGTGTGGCGGCGGAAGAGCCAGCCAGCCAGAGGTACGGAAATGACCAGGATGCCGATACACCAGACGGCCGACATGATTAGGTGGTCGCCCATGGGCGTGCCGATCAGCAGGGCGCGCAAAGCTTCGATGATGTGGCTAATTGGCTGGTTGCGTGCAAAGGCTTCGAGGGCAGCAGGCATAGTCTGAGGTTGCACAAAAGCGCTCGACGCGAAGGTGAGCGGGAAGATGAGCACAAAGCTGAACCACTGCACGCCTTCGATCGTCTTAGCTACCATTCCCAAGATGGCGGATAGCCATGAGAAGGCGAGAGTAAAAAGCATAAGCACACCAAATGCAGCCAGCCACTCCATGACGCCCGCGGTTGGACGAAAGCCAACGATCAGACCGACGGCGATCATCACAATCGACGATACGGTGTTGCGTGCCAGGTCGGCAACCACGTGTCCGGTTAGCACGGCCGAGCTCAGCATCGGCAGCGATTTAAAGCGGTCGATAATACCACGTTGCAAGTCGTTACAGACACCGATAGCGGTGGTGGTCGCACCAAACGCTGCGGTCTGGATCAAAATACCCGGAACCAAGAAGTTTACGTAGCTCGACCCTTGAGTTTCGATGGCTCCACCAAACACATAGCGGAACAGCAACATAAACATAATCGGCTGAAAAACCACCGCAAGTAACTGATCCATGCTGCGGAAAATATGGCGCAAGCTGCGCCCGATCAAAATCATAGAATCGCTAAATGCCCAAAAAGTACGTGAGCGCTTTTCGGCCTGAATGCTGCCTGCTTCAAATGCGACGTCGGCCATTATTTTTTACCTCCCTTGTCCTTGTTGTCTTCGTCATTTTCTTCGGTTTCGGCACTCGACTGGCGGCCGGTTAGGCTCAGGAACACGTCATCCAGTGTTGGTTTGTGTAGAGAAAGCGTCTCTACGCCTACACCAGCAGCGTCCAGTTCGCCCAAGATCTTGGTCAGGTGCTTAGCTCCGCCGTCCAAAGCGACACTCAATGTACGTTTGGCGGCGTCAAACTTCATACCTTCGCCGTCAATAATTCTCTTAGCTTTATCAAAGTCTTTTTCCCGTACCAAAACTAGTTCGAGGCGTTCTTTGCCCACACGCTGTTTTAATTCGTCGGCAGTGCCTTCGGCAATAATCTTACCGCCGTCGATAACCGCAATCTTATCCGCCAGCTGGTCGGCTTCTTCCAGATACTGCGTGGTGAGTAAAATAGTTGCACCGGCGTCCATCAGACGCTTAATAATGTCCCACATTGCCAGGCGAGAACGGGGGTCAAGGCCGGTAGTGGGTTCGTCCAAAAAGATAATCGGAGGAGTGGCGATCAGGCTGATGGCGAGGTCCAGACGCCGCCGCATACCACCTGAATAGGTTTTGACAACGCGGCTGCCGGCTTTGACGAGGTCAAATTGTTCCAACAGTTCGTCGGCACGGCGTTTTGAGGAGGCTTTGCTCAGATGATATAAGCGGCCCATCATCACTAAGTTTTCATAACCCGTTAATAATTCGTCCACGGCTGCATACTGACCAGTTAGACCGATCACGCCGCGCACGGCGTTAGCTTCTTTTTTGACATCGTAGCCGTCGATAGTGACCGTGCCGCCGTCGTGGCCGAGCAGGGTAGCCAAAATGCGCACTGTCGTGGTTTTGCCCGCACCGTTTGGCCCTAGTAGCGCCAGCATCGTGCCGCGCTCAACCTTTAGGTTGACCCCTTTTAGTACATCGACTTTGCCAAAAGATTTGCGCAGGTCTTTAGCCATAATTGCATACGAACTTTTCGCCATATCACTCCTAAGAAAATTATTCTTCATCTATTGTAACAGATCGGCAAAGAGACGTTGCCTTAACGCTTATGTTGTCCGTATAATACGATTTGATGAATATGTACCAAACAGTCGAGGATATTAGCTTTATCCGTATGGTCGAAACGGCGGCGCTGACATACGCCAAAGAACTGCATGAACTCAGCTATGTTGAGCACGGCACAGACAATATTATCGCCATTGTGAACCGCGAATTCGTCTTTCGGTTTCCGCGCGATGAGCGTTCGGCGCGCCGATTAGTGTTCGAAACAGCGCTGCTACAAAAAATAAAAGGCCGCATTGATGCCATTCCCATTCCCGAACTGCTGGAGGTGCACCCAAGGCCCCTGTATGTTGTGACCAAATACATTCCTGGCGATCACCTAACGGGAGAAGAAATCCAAAGATTAACCGAAGAAGAGCAGCGGGATATCGGCGTAAAGCTGGCCAGTTTTATGCACCAATTCAACACGGCGATTAGCGGCCTCGAAACGCGGCGGCTGCACAGTGAAGCAAGCGTCGATATGGATGAGGAGCCCTGGGCGGCATATTTTGGACGTCTCTTCGAGAAAGAACTGTTGCCGAACAACAAACTCAAGCCCATCGTGGACGAATTCTACCCGCTTTGGAAACAATATGCCGGCAATGAGCAGTCCACTTACACCATCCACGATGACCTCAACCCCAATAATCTGCTCTTTACCGGCTCGCGCCTCACCGGCATTCTCGACTTCGGTGACGCCAATGTCGGCAGTATTGAATCAGAATTGCGTAAGCTGTACGGTTTGGGCGACGTCGTGATCAAAGCTGCCGTCAGCCACTACGAAAACCTGGCCAAAGTGTCTATTCAATATGATCATATTCGGGTGTGGGCCATTATCCACGAACTGGCGCGCTTTACCGACCGCCTCAAGCGTCAAGACACCGCCGCGCCTCTTTTCCTAAAAGCCCAAGAAAACCTGCGAAACTGGGTTCCCAACTTTCCGTTGTAGGTCGGACTGCCGTATACTGTCTCGCATGAGTGAATATTTCAGAAGGGTGCCACCGGATGACAGGTTCTCGAACGGTCATTGGGAAAAAGACCCCTGGACACTGTTTGAAACCGCTGAAATGCCTCCCCTTGATCTATGTACTACGTCTGCGATTGTAGCCATAACGGATATCGCAAAAGGCGAGGTCGCCCTAACCGAAAACAATAGCGATGATCCAGCGCGAAAGGGCAAACTGGAATTGCCTGGCGGGCACCGCGACCCGCGTGACCCAAAGGACCCTGACGGCCCCAAAGAATCGCCTCTAGAAGCAGCGAGCAGAGAGGGGATTGAAGAAGCTGGATTTTTTGTCGCTAGAGCTGGGCTTTTTGCCTGTAGGCACATTTTTAATTCGAACCCATCAAGTGATAGGGTATATCCTCCAGAGGCATACTCGGTTTATTTTTGGGCAACTACCGACAAACCGCTTGGAGAACCGACCGATATTCCAAAGCCCATCGTGGGGACTTTTCCCGTCAGAACCTTGCAAAAAGAGGTGGTAGCGGGCCGCCTGGATGACGCTGAGTTTGCTATTATAACCCGCGGCGTTTTGGCCGCAAGACGTGATTTAGGGCTGGTCGCATGAATCTCGAAAAGCCAACGATCCTAGTATGTGACATTGACGGCACGCTTCTAAGCGAGTGGTCAAACCCAAACGCAGGCAACGAAGCGCTTAAACACCTCACTATTGATTTATTTGGAGCGAGAGCCGCACGGGAGAAGCCTCTTTTATTTGGCACGGGGACTGGGCGTGTTTTGAGTGACCATCAACAGCTAGAAGCGGATAATGGTGCTTTTTGGATGGCTACAGCCATCATGGACTTCAAGATAACTGGCGTTGGCTCGGAGGTTTCATTTAGGAACGATACGGATTTTGCCCAGGATCCCGCCTGGCCAAATGCTCCAGGGTGGGATTTTAACGCACTCCAGGAGCTGCTTTCTGAGCGTTCAGAACTCGACATTCAGTCGGAAGACGCCCTCGGCACACATAAACTCAGTTTCAATGTTACGGGCGTATCCAACGACCGGCATGCTGAATATACGGCCGAACGCGCCAAACAGATTGCCGACGCCAATCTAAGTGCCGAGGTTATTTTCTCTATGGGCCAATACCTCGACCTCCTGCCCGAAGGTGTACATAAAGGTTCCGCGCTAGAATATGTCGTCGAGCGGCTTATTATGCCGTCGACAACAGAGGTGTTCAGGATTGCTGCTGGCGATACCATGAACGACATACAAATGCTTGCAACCGCAGACCTAGCTATTCTGCCGAGTAATGCCGATAATATGGTTCAGGAGTGGGTGAAGGGCGAAGGAAATATCCGGGGGCAATTTTATATCGCCGGCCAGCCTTACGCGGCTGGCATTCACGAAGGTCTACAGGTTCACGGCATCCTGTAAGAACGCCCAACTTTCTTCCCGCCAAATATTGAAATAATAGCCTTAATATGCTATTATTTACTCTATCCTCAAGAGGTGAGGCAAATATCATGAAATATTTCTTAGGTTTCCTAGCAACTATTGGACTCATCATCCTCGTATTCGTTTTGATACTGAGGGGTTTTAGTGGTAACAAAACCGACGAAAAGCCCAAGCCGCTCGTCGACTACGCCACCACAAGTACTCAAGTGCGCCTAACGATCGACGGTCCGATTGTGGCCGAGCAAGAGCACCAAGCTTACCGCATTACGGTAAGTCGCAGCGAAACGCAGATCGAAACGCTCCAGGGCTACCAGTACATGCCCATCGAAACCAAGAGCTACGACAACAACCGCGAAAGCTACTCTAACTTTCTGCGCGCTATCGACATGAATGGCTTTGCCAAGGGTAATTCCAAATCCGGCAGCAAAGACGAGCGTGGTGTTTGTCCAGAGGGCAATCGCCTGATCATGGAGATCATCGACGGCTCGAACCGCATTCAGCGGTACTGGACCACCACTTGTGGCGGCGGTACCTTCCGAGGCAATAGCGCCAAGGTTCGCCAGCTGTTTAACAAACAAGTCCCATCGACCGAATTCAGCAAGATTACCGGCCGGCTGCGCTTAAACTAGCGCAGGCCAGTCTAAGCCGGCTAACCGATCCGAAAGACCAATCGTTTGTCGGTGTCGCAAGCTTTTTGGATTTTGATCGTCTGGAGACGTAGAGTGTTTGCCAGGGCGGCGCTGGGAACGGTAATAATAATGGAATTACCGCTAATGGCCGTACTGACAGGTGTTTGGTAGTTTTCATCGACGTAGCGTTTGATCGCCAATAGTTCCGGTTGCTCCGGTTGGCCGAATTTCGCTAGTATGTCCTGTAGACTATCCATGCTGACCCACAATATATCCTAGCTTGGCTCAAAAGTACAAACCCAAACCTGATATAATCAGGTGTTAGAAATATTACATTTATCACTTGAATAATAAACATTAGAAGCATATAACATATAGCAGAGATCGAATATGTCCCTATTACATGCCGAACAAATCGAATCCGCCCCACTGACAGCAGAAATAGCCTTCTCCCCGTCACAGCCAGACCGAGCGCCTCATACCGACCCGGAAACTGCTGCTGAACTCGTGAGCGTTTTCCGCCGCGATGTTCTCATTCATGCTGCTCTTGATGGCTACCTGGAAGAGGCGCACCTGATGCATGGCCCGACAGCTGTGACGGCACAGCATGCAGCTTCGGTAGCCTTGCAGCGCATCGAAATGCAAACGCTACATACCATGAAAGAGTCTTTCTCCGGCGAAGTGCCTGTAGACATAACTGAGTTTCCTCATGACATTTTGACTACCTATGCCTTTGACAAAAAAGCAAGCATAAGGGCATCAAACCAAGCACAAGGGACGACCGAATGCGCTACGGGTGCATTCGAAGTGCCGGTAAGCCCCAAAACGGATGTTATTCCTAAAAGGGCGCTTTATGAGGCAGGGGTAACTACACAACCTTCCCGTCTTTGGCAGTTCGCCGGCAAAGCGCTACGGCGGCTCGGCATTGTCCCGCCCTATACGCCAAACGACTACTACGCACGCACGGTTAAGCTTCACAACGAACACATGCGCACTATTGCTCGCGTGGAGGCGCAAGGACTGCCGGGCTACACTCACGACGAACTAAAACTGATTAAAGGTGCACTCGTAAACCTCCTTAATGCTAACCCTGCCGAACGGTTTGACCTTATAAATGCACCCCAAGCTATGACTGACGCGGAGCGCACGGAACTCCAGTCTACCATTAGCTTGGTCGACGGCCATGTTGTTAAAGAAGTTGAATCATTTCACGATCTTGTAGAAGAGCGTGGCCGCCGCGGCGCTGTTGGGGCAATCACAAGTGGTAGCTTTATGCGCCTCTCTGATGCGGCTGGCAACCTGATTACCGATCTACCCCTCGTAGAGCCGGTTCTTGCTCGATATTAATTTCTTTGTAGGGCTGGTGAGTTACAATACCCTTGTTATGCCCGAACTCCCGGAAGTCGAAACTGTTCGTATTGGCCTGATCCAATTGGTCGTGGACAAACAAATTGCCGCGATTGATTCTGACTGGCCGAAAAGTTTTCCAAATGCTGAGGCAGATGTACAAAACGCATTAATAGGTGCGCGTATCACAGGGGTGCGGCGCCGTGCAAAAGTTTTGCTCATCGATCTGGATAGCCAGTATAGTCTGGTGATTCATCTCAAAATGACAGGGCAGTTGGTCTACCGCGGCATCGGGCAGCGATTTGGCGCAGGCCACCCGAACGATAGTTTGATTGGCGAACTTCCTGATAGATCGACCCGTGTGACGTTTACGTTCAAGGACGGCACCAAACTATTCTTTAACGACCAGCGTAAATTCGGTTGGGTGCGCCTCATGCCGACTCTCGAAGTTGAGCAGCTCGATTTCTTTCAAAAAGTAGGGCCCGAACCACTAGCGGCCGACTTTACGCCCCAGCAATTCCGGGGGCGTCTGATGCGCCGCGCGCGAAGCGGCATTAAGGCCGTTCTGCTAGATCAAACAGTGATCGCCGGCGTGGGTAATATTTATGCCGACGAAAGCCTGTGGGGCGCAAAAATCCATCCCGAGACAAAAGTAGCCGACATTTCGCCCCGCCAAATAGCCAAATTATACGAAGTGCTCCGCGCCGTTCTAGCCCTGAGCATCGAAAAAGGCGGCTCCACCGACCGCAACTACGTCGACACTGGTGGTCGGCGGGGGAGTTACCTTACCTTTGCGAATGTTTTTCGGCGCGAAGGAAAATCTTGCCCGCGTTGCGGAACGGTCATTATAAAAACACGCGTTGCCGGCCGCGGTACGCATCTGTGCCCACATTGCCAGAAAACATCGAAGATGCTATAATAACACCTATGAAATCGAGAGCGGAGCGTTCTGGTAGCAGCAAGCCATCTCGTGGCCGGGCTGCTCGCGCAGTTTTACAATTATGCGCAGCCAGCTTGCCGTTGCTCGCCGCCTGTGGTCCGCAAGTCGGAGCAGAGCAAAAACCGGGAGTGCAAGACCCTGGGATTCAAATTCAAAGCCCCGGCACTCTTGAAAAACCTGCCCCCGCCCAGCGTAGTGGTCTATTTGTACCAGCTTTGGTCTGCAAGGGCTACGTTGCGGTCGACGGCAATCGGTGGGTGCAAAATCCTATCGTCGACAAGAACCAGATCGACAAGAACCAGAATGACCTCCGCAATTACACACCCATGACAGTGTCGCACCACTACGACGTCCTCGACATTAACCCGTCTATGCCGCAAGAAGGCCTGACATATTACGACCAGAGCGGCCATCCGCTGCTCAAGGGCAAAAAACCTACTTGCGCCAGCATGCTCCTCAAGATTGCGACTATCAATACTGACTTTCCAAACATGGATGACCCCACAAAACCAAATGCAATGGCCTTCCATACATTTGGCGATGCTTATGCTGATGTCAACACCAATCCCCTATGGGAAGTTCCAAAGAACCCCGGCCATGTGTACAGCGTCACCTTTGGCAAAGATTCACTTACGAGTGATCACCTTGCGAATGTCGAAGGTACTTTCTAGTACTCGAATGGCCAATTTTACACCGCTAACAGCTCGCTATTCTTCGACAGGATAAGGTATCATACCTAGACATATGAGAGTGACGATAACTGGCGGCAATGATTATGCCCGGCGCGCCGAAATGGTGCGTTTGGTTGCTGACTTCGAGCGCGAACATGGCGATATGGCCATCGAACGCCTAGACGGTGAGGACGCATCGGCGGACAAGATGCAGGGCGCGTTGCAGAGTCTGCCATTTTTGAGTTCCCGAAAATTGGTTGTTTTGCGCGAACCGGGCAAACAAAAAGCCTTTGCCGAAAACATTGCCGCTGCTTTAAAAGACATTCCCGTAACAACAGATGTTATTATCTATGAACCCAAACTAGACAAACGCAGCAGCTATTACAAAACACTCAAAAAAGACACCGAATATCGCGAATTCGGCGACCTGGATGGGCCGGCGCTGGCGCGCTGGGTCGTAGATGCGGCAAAAGAGCAGGGCGGCAGTATGGGTTCCGCAGCAGCAAAATTACTCGTAGACCGCGTCGGTTTTAGCCAACAATTACTCAAGAGTGAGGTCGACAAATTGGTTGCCTATGATCCCATGGTTAGCCCCGAAGCAGTAGTGTTGATGACTGAACCTACGCCAGCCAGCACCATCTTCGAACTGCTCGATGCTGCTTTTGACGGCGACAAAAAGCGCGTATTTGAACTGTACCGCGAACAGCGCGCCCTCAAGGTCGAACCCCAGGCAATTATCGCTCTGTTGGCCTGGCAACTACACATTTTGGCGGTCATAAAAGCGGGCGGCAAGCGTACCGTCGATGACATTGCCAAAACCGCCAAACTTAACCCATTTGTGGTGCGCAAAAACCAGTCGGTCGTGCGCCGCCTTGGCTTTGAACACATAAAAAACCTTATCGCCGAACTGCTTGCGCTCGATATCGCTCTCAAGAGCAGTAGTATCGATGCCGACGAAGCGCTGCAATTGTATCTACTAAAACTAACCGAAACCGATAAATAGTGCAGACATAAAAATACTGCGATGCATAGAAGAAGCAGCGCAGTATTTAAAAAGTATTCAGCCGAGCGATTAACTATTTTTTGGCGGTCTTTTTGGCCGGAGCTTTTTTGGCGGCGGGCTTCTTGGCGGCTACTTTTTTAGGAGCAGCTTTCTTGACCGTGGTCTTGGTAGCGCCAGCAGCAGACTTAGCAGCTTTGGCTACTTGGCTTTTTTTGCGGGCTACTTTGTTCTTGTGCATTACGCCTTTTTTGGCGGCTTTGTCCAGAGCGCTCTGAGCTTTGCTCTGAGTTTCTTTGGTGTCTTTTTTACCGGTTACGGCTCGGTGAAAAGCCTTAAGAGCGCCCTTCAGAGTGCGCTTGGTTTTGCTGTTGCGGGCAGCAGCTTTGTTGGCTGTACGTACACGCTTTTTTGCAGATTTGATAATGGGCATTTTAACTGTACCTTTGTTGTTAATTTGTCAGAAGAAACTATACACGAAAATCAACCGGTTTGTAAAGAATCCCGGTCCATGTTCTCTGTATTCAAAATAGCAGTATGCACCAAAAACGAAATAGCTTATGTTTAATATATGGAAGAATCTTCAGCAAACCAGCAGGAGTATAATTCATCAGATGCCAACCACGACGTTCGCTGCGGGGGTAAGCCGCTTTACATGTGCGGCCCAAACCTATGTCCGGTAGACAAAAATAATTGTCGACAAGCTTATGTTTATATGCTACGCTCTAGCTAAAGCTAGCAAAACCACAAGGTAAAAAACAAAAATGGATAGCCAAAGACAACAAGTCGCGGAGCGCATAAAACAAGCCAATAACATCTTGGTAACAGTCAGCAATAACCCGTCGGTAGACCAGTTGGCTGCTTGTATTGGGCTTACTTTGGCACTCAATAAGATGGGCAAACACGGCACGGCTGTGTTCAGTGGCCAGGTCCCATCGACTCTAGAGTTTTTGCAGCCCGAAAAAACTATCGAAAAAAACACCGATAGTTTGCGTGACTTCATTATCTCTCTCGACAAGTCCAAGGCCGACAAGCTGCGCTATAAAGTTGAAGACACGGTGGTTAAAATCTTTATTACGCCGTATCGCACATCTATCGGCGATAAAGATCTCGAGTTCAGCCAGGGTGATTTTAACGTCGATGTTGTGCTGGCGATCGGCGTGCACAGTCAGGCCGAACTTGACCAGGCCATTACCTCGCATGGACGTATTTTGCACGACGCAACCATCATCACGCTCAATACTCGACCGGGGGGTGAACTCGGCAGTGTTAACTGGCTTGATCCAAGCGCCAGTAGTTTGAGCGAACTCGGTGTCCAGCTGCTCGACACCCTTGACCGAAATCTGATGGACGGTCAAATCGCAACCTCGTTCTTGACCGGAATCGTGTCCGAAACTGAACGGTTCAGTAACGCCAAAACATCACCGCAGACCATGAGCATCAGTGCCGAACTGATGGGCGCGGGCGCAAACCAACAGCTGGTTGCTATGAAGCTTGAAGAGCCGGCCGAATTGCCACCTGTTCCAATCAAAGAAGTGCACGACAAGCCGGCCGAAATACCAAAGAAAACCAATGACGGCACACTCGAAATAGCTCACGAAGCAGGGGAAGGTGAAGATGGTCTTAAGTCAGCGCCCGCCAATACATTCTCGTCGCTCAATCTTCCTATGGCGGCTCAGTTTGATAAAGGGCCAAAAGCTCCCGAACTACCAGAGCCCATGTCTGAATTGCCGGATCTACCGATGCCTTCACCGGAACCAGATTTGCCTCCAGAACCTCCCAAACCCGAACCCCCACAGATCCAAATAGATGAGCAGGGATCCCTCGCATCCCCGGCCACACAAAATGATAGAATAGTCTCCGCCGAAGATCCTGAAGGTATTTTGCCGCCCTTAAAGCGCGAGAAACCTACTATTAGCCGTCATAATGAACCACCAAAAATGATTCTTGAACCACCGTCTTTGGGAACACCGCTCAACGCTGTCGATAACAACTTTGCACCGGGCGAAGGGCCAGGGCTTCCTAACCTCCCGGCTGAAGAATCGCAAAAACCTGCAAGCATGGGCGATAATGTCCCACAAGCGACCGGTCCAACGATTCTGCCGCCGTCCGATGATACGCTTGGTAACGCGCCGGGCACGAGTTTCTTGGGCGATCAGCCGGTTGTGCCTGCCGAAAAGCCTTTGATAGCAGGCGATCAAGATGGGGACAAAACCTTGTCTGACATAGAGCGCGACGTGCATAGTAACCATTTGTCGCAAACGCCCGTACCAGATGCATTTACCGGTACCCCACCTACAATGCCAGCGCCTTTTGCGCCTCCAGCACCCGCCATGCCTACTCCCTCTACGGTTATTCCTGCTCCGGCATCCGCGGCATTTCCTGTTGTACCGCCTGCGCCGGTGTCCCAGCCAGACGATCAGCTTATTCCAAATTTGCCGATTACGCCGCCCGTGGGTCCTCCGAACCCTATTCCGGCTAATCCCGTCACGGCGCCAGCGCCCAAAGCACCGCTGTCACCTATGGAAAGTCCCGACCTCGCCGATGCCCGTGATGCGGTGATGCAGGCCATAAATAGCGGGGGCGCCGATCCGGCGCTAGGGCCGGTACAGGCGTTGAATGCGCAGCCACTCGGCGCACCGAGCGGTACGGGTGTCGGGCCAGAAGCGCCACAGGCACCAGTTCAACCCTGGACCCCGCCTCCTGCTGCCGCTCCCGAACTCGACGAGGTGCAAAAAGCCTTTTTGGCTCCCCAGTCAGACTCGTCCCAGCTACAGCCAGCCATGGCAGCGCAGCAAAATGACCCCAATGCGCCACCCCCGGTTCCCCCACCAATGATGCCGCCAATGCCACCGGCTGCGTAAAAAGCTTGCACTAAACATAAGCACTGTATAAAGTTATAGGCACGGTGCGTTACAAAAAAACAAAGCCCATTGTTAGATTGTTGTCGCGGTTATCTGCCGTGTTCCACACTAAGTGGGCGCGCATAGCGGTGATATTTTTGCTACTTGCTGCTCCTATAGGTCTTTTTGTTGCCAAAGAAATGCGCGTTGCCGCAGTTCCATGTCCATGTAATTTGCTGCCCGCCAACCCAACGCCCCAAGGAACCGATACGCACGTAAACGGACTAGAAGTTGGTTTTAAGTTTCGTCCTTCGATAAACGGTTACATTACTGGTGTACGCTTTTTTAAGACAAACGCGAGCATGTCCGGCACACATACCGGTAGTCTCTGGGATAGCGCTGGAAACAGAATCGCCACGGCCACCTTCGGCACTGAGACCTCAAGCGGATGGCAGGACGTTAGCTTTTCATCGCCGGTAGCAGTAACGGCAGGCACCCTTTATACGGCGTCGACATTCATGGCTAACGGCGTTTACGCGTATACCCAAAACTACTACACAAGTCCTGTTACCAACTTTCCTTTGACGGCGCCCGCTAACAACACGCCGCAGGCGGGCGACGCCACAGATCAAAGAGGGCAGGGTGTAGCCAACTTGAGCGGAACTAGTGTATATCCGACAAACAGTTTCAATGCAGCGAACTACTGGGTTGATGTTGCCTTTACTGCCGAGCCGGACGGCGACCCGCCCATTGTTACTGCTACCGTTCCCGCCAGTAATGCCACTAGCGTAGACGCAAGTAAAACCATTACCGCTACGTTTGATATGTACATGGACTCCAGCACGTTGACGACCAGCACTTTTTTGGTCAAAGACCCCAGCAATAATAGTGTGCCCGGCACGGTAAGCTACGATCTTGCTACAAAAACGGCATCATTCCGACCGTCAACAGCGATGACACTCAATACAACATACACTGCAACTATTGAAGGCGGCTCGGGAACGACGGCCAAAAGCATGGACGGGGTAGCATTGGCGGCGGATTATACCTGGTCATTTACGACATTTGCCACCGATCCGTGCCCCTGTAGTCTTAAGGATAGGGCGGCTTTGGAAGGTTCCGTGACCGCTGACGATACCGGCACACTGGAACTAGGTACAAAATTTGTACCACAAACAAATGGCTATATAAATGCCATACGATTCTACAAACCTATAATTGCCACCGAGACCACCCATACCGGCAACATCTGGAGTTCGACCGGTACCAATCTCGCTACTGTTACCTTTTCTGGCGAGAGTGAATACGGCTGGCAGGAGGCCAAGCTGAGTTCGCCGCTCGCCGTGAATCAGGGCCAATTGTATGTCGTCTCGTATGGCACGACGGCCGCTATTTATGTGGCTGTAAGCGGCGGGCTAAATAGCAACATTGCAAATAGCGCATTGATCGCATATGCCAATAACTCTTCTCAAAATGCAGCTACAGGGAGTGGTAATAATAACGGCGTATTTTCAACGACAGCAGGCAACTATCCAAATACGGGTAGTAGCACCGGTTCTTATTATGGGGTTGATGTGGTTTTTTCTCCCAACTCAGGTACGTTGCCGCCGCTTTCGCCTACAGTCGTACAGCCTAAAAACAACGCCTACGGTATAAAACGCGATCAAACCATGACTGCTGCGTTTGCGCGGGCACTCAATGGCACGACGGTTTCCGGAAGCACCGTGCGTCTGCTTGATAAAGATGGCAACCAAGTTGCCGGTACTGCTGCCTATGACGCGGAAGGTCATCAGGTTTCATTCGACCCTGCCAGTAGCCTTACTTACGGCGAAAAATATCAAATGGTTTTATCAAGTTCGATTGCCGATACCAACGGAGCAACCTTGGGCACGGACTATACCTGGAGCTTTACGGTCGGCAGCCAACTACTGAGCGACCCTGCAACTGGCCCTGGCGGCCCTATCCTGGTCGTTACGTCCACCACCAATAAATACAGCACATACTACGCCGAAATCCTACGCACCGAAGGTCTGAACTATTTTGATACTCGCGATTTATCCACTGTTACCACCGACATACTGAACGGTTATGATACGGTTGTGATGGCCGAAATGTCGCTTTCGCAGGCGCAGGCAGATATGTTTAGTAGTTGGGTGACGGCTGGTGGCAATCTGGCTGCCATGCGACCCGACAAAAAACTCGCCAGTTTGCTGGGATTGACCGATGCAAGCTCAACGCGTAACAATCAATATATGCTCGTCGATACCGCAAGTGGACCAGGCACCGGTATTGTGAACGAGACCATCCAGTTTAAGGGAACGGCCGATAACTATACCCTGAACGGTGCGACAGCTGTTGCTAACTTGTATAGCGATGCCTCCACGAGTACTTCTAATCCTGCTGCGACTACGCGTTCTGTTGGTTCTAACGGGGGAACGGCTATGGCCTTTACTTATGATCTGGCCAAGTCCGTTATCGCTCAGCATCAAGGAAATCAGGCTTGGGCAGGGCAGGACCGTGACGGTTCTGGTATGGCTCGCACCAATGACCTTTTCTTTGGTGCGCGAACGGGTGATATCCAGCCTGATTGGGTAGATCTTAACAAGCTGCATATTCCGCAAGCCGATGAACAGCAGCGATTACTGGCCAACATGCTTACGAGTAGCACTAAGGACAAAAAACCATTGCCACGTTTTTGGTATCTGCCGGGCGGTCATAAAGCCGCTGTGGTAATGGCCGGCGACGATCATGGCCTCGGCAACGATGGAACCGAGCGTGTGCTCAATAACTGGTTAAATGAAAGCGCTACCAATTGTTCGGTTTTGGACTGGGAGTGTGTACGGGCTTCGCATTATGTGTATCAGACAGCGGCCCTTACGAATGCCCGAGCCGTGCAATACAACCGTTTGGGTCACGAAGTTGGGGTTCATGTCTCTAACGGCGGTTCATGCAATAACTATTCCTCGTTTAGTAATTTATCTACCTTGTATACGAACCAGATAAACAGCTGGCGCGGAAAATACACGGGCGTTCCTAATCAGCGCACTATGCGGTTCCACTGTTATATATGGAGCGACTGGGACAGTCAGCCTCGAGTACAGATTGCAAACGGCATACGCTACGGCATGGAGTATGTGGCATATCCAAGCAGCTGGGTGAACGGCCGCGCGCCCATGCTAACCGGCTCGGGTATGAATATGCGCTTAACCGATGCCAACGGTGACATGCTGGATAGCCACCAAGGTGTAACTAACCTCGAAAACACGGCCGTCAACGGAACGGCGATCAATGCCTTGTTTGACAATGCTGTCGGTAGCGCTGGCTATTACGGCATATTCGGTACACATTATGACATGAGCGATACCTATCACCAGACGGTGTATGCGGCCGCCAAAGCTCGTAACATTCCTATAATTTCGGCCGACGAAGCGTTGACCTGGCTTGATGGGCGAGGCAGCTCTACATTCAGCAGCTTTGCTGGCGCTGACGGACAATTTAGCTTTACGCTTAATGCCGCCGAAGGCGCGATTGGCCTAAAGGCAATGTTGCCGCTTGAGGATGCCAGTGGCACACTCGACACGCTTAAGCTTGGGGGTACTGACGTAACGAAACAGACGCAGACGGTCAAGGGTGTGGCATACGCCGTTTTTGACGCCAACCCAGGCACCTATACGGCGACCTATACCGACTACAGCCCAACTTTCCCCAGCCCCAACCCAGGTAGTGGCGGTTCCAGCGGTAACTCGGGCAGCTCCACGGACAATGCCGGGACTACGCCTAACAAAAAAACCACCAAAAAGAACACTGCTCTCTTTAACGAATCGCCAAGCGACGTCGACGTTATAACCGGCCAGAATGAAGAACAGAAATCCGAACCAACAACACCCAATCCGACCCCACCTACAGCCCGCGAAAAAGAACTTATTCAAAACGACGGCAACAGAAAGTCATCCCAAATAGGTTTTTGGATTGCCGGCTTTGTTCTGGTGGTGTTGGTTGGTGGATTGCTGTGGTTTATCATCGCCAAGCGACGTCGACGTCGCAACCAGCCGCAGTGGTAGTGGTCAAAATCGCATTGTGCCGGTATCCTTAGGGAGTGAACGGAATATTACTTGTAGACAAGCCTGTTGGTTGGACCTCTTTCGACGTCGTCAATAAGGTTCGCCGAACCATTCAAAACTCGCCACTCAACGAAACAGGCAAGAAAAGATTTCCGGTGGGGCACACAGGCACACTGGATCCTTTGGCTACCGGCCTTCTGGTACTGCTGCTCGGCAAGTACACCAAACGTGCTCCAGAGCTCACTAAACTAGACAAAACCTACGAAGTAACGATGACGCTCGGTCAAACCAGTACAACAGGTGATGAAGAAGGCGCCAAAACCGCGGTTTCCGACCTTCAACCGGACGAAGAGCAGATTACGGCGATACTCACGTCTTTTGTCGGCGACAGCATGCAAACGCCGCCCATCTATTCGGCGGTCAAAATAAATGGGCAGCGGGCGTACAAGCTTGCGCGAGAAGGCAAGCCGGCCGAACTAAAAGCCCGACCTGTACACATTGAGAGCATCGATCTGACGAGCTATGAATATCCGCTTGTCACCTTTACTGTCCACGTCTCGAGCGGTACGTATATCCGGTCGCTCGTTGAAGACACGGGCAAAAAACTGCAAACCGGGGCGTACATGTCTGATCTGCGTCGCACCACAGTTGGTCAGTTTGATGTCAAAGACGCCATGAATATGTCCGAACTCTCTGTAGAAGCTGTCGTCTCCAAAATCCGAGAGTAGCATAGCCTAGACATAAACGCGAGAATGTTGTACTATGACCGCTTGTCATGTTCACGGCTAAAGAATCACTTGAGCACAATAGAGTAATCCTCGCTTCACTTAAGGAGCGATATCGGAACGCCCTTATAGTTACCCTTGGTTGCAAGGTGGCGGGATATACAGCTGTCTTTCTGGGCGTCTACGGTCATGAGGCTAAACCGGCCGTCGCCATGACGGCTGCTGCAATAGGGCTTGTTGTTTTTGGAGCAGGCGAAGTTGCCAAGATTAATGAGGAGGGACTATACAAACAATATGATGCCCAAAGAAATGTGGTTAGGGAACAGCAGCAGGGCATAGATTTTGTGGCTGCCAGGGCAGCCGGAGATAAGACCGAGCGACTCGTGCCGCCACCACAAAGAGCACCCCATCCACTGATTTCGCTGCATTCATTTAATGCCGACATCGTATAATTCGCTTGAAACACCATCCTCCATCTGTTAAAATAACCCAAGTATGATTACAAGTGTGAAAAAACAAGCAGTTATGACTGACTTGCAGGCCCACAAGACCGACACTGGCAGCGCCGCTGTACAGGTTGGTATTGCAACCGAGCGCATCAAAGAATTGACTGAACACCTCAAGGTGAACAAAAAAGACTTTGCTGCCCGCCGCGGTTTGCTACAGCTCGTAGGCCAGCGCAAGCGTCACCTGCAATACATTGCTGCCCACGACGGCCAGGCTTATCTCGATCTCATCAAGAAGCTCGGCATTCGTCGCTAAAGTGCGTAGACTACTGGTCTCTTAGTTATTTATTAAGAGACCACAAGCTTGTGCACATTAAAGCCCCAGATGGTATTGGCAGGCAGAGACCAGATATATGCACCCGCATTCAGCACAAGGGGTAGCCTATATTTGCACTGTGCTTGACCAAGCCTTTGGCAAAGAAAGGTAATACAAACATATGCAAATTATCAACCCATACGGCAAGCAAATCACCGTCGTCGAAACCGACTTTTGCGGCCGCAAACTCAAACTCGAAATCAACCGCGTCGGATTCCGCTCATCGGCCTCTGTGCTAGTGACCTACGGCGAAACCGTCGTGCTCGGTACAGCTATGGTTAGCGGCAAACCAATCACTGGCTTTGACTACTTTCCGCTCAGCATCGACTACGAAGAAAAAATGTATGCGGCAGGCAAAATTAGCGGCTCACGTTTTATTAAGCGCGAAGGCCGTCCCTCTGATGAAGCCATACTTATTGGCCGTCTGATCGACCGTCCTATCCGTCCACTTTGGCCCAAGGGCTACCGTCACGAGGTGCAAGGTGTGGTTAGTGTACTTAGCACAGACCCCAATTTTCGCCCGGACATGATTGCCATGATTGCCATGAGCACCGCCTTTATGTTAACCGGCGCGCCATTTGAAGGCCCCGTTGCCGGACTCCGCGTAGGCTATGACGCCGAAGGTAAGCTCAGCGCATTCCTCAGCGCCAAAGAACTGGCAGACAACAAACTTGACCTGGTTGTTGCCGGAACCGAAAACGCCATCATGATGGTCGAGGCCGGTGCCAACGAAGTCTCCGAAGAAGAAGTTGCCGAAGCTTTGCAGTTCGCTCAGCAACAAATGCAACCAGCCATCGCCCTGCAAAAAGAACTGATTGCCAAGGCCGGTGTAGCCGCCCAGGAATACGAACTGACGCTGCCCAGCAAGGATATCCAGTCCAATGTCGACGCCTGGCTAGACGGCAAAATGGGCGCCAAACTGCGTGCTCCGATGGCCGAACGCCACCAGCGTATGCACGAACTGCGCGAAGCCATGATGGACCACTTCGAAGCCGAGCTCGGCGACGAGTTTGGTGAACTCAAGGGCCAATACGCTGACGCTTTCGCCGCCGCCGCCAACAAAGACGTCCGAAAGGGCATCCTCGAAGATGGCGCACGTCCAGACGGCCGCGGCTTTACCGACGTCCGTCCGCTTTCCAGCGAAGTCGGCTTTTTGCCCCGCGCCCATGGCTCCAGTATTTTTACCCGCGGCCTAACCCAGGCTATGAACATCGTGACGCTTGCACCACTTAGTTATGCACAGGTTGTTGACACCATGGAACGCGATGAAGAAAAGCGCTATTTCCATCACTACAACGCTCCCGGCTACACCGTTGGCGAAATCAAGCGCCTGGGCAGCCCCGGCCGCCGTGAAATCGGCCAGATCGGAAG
>CAZSZJ010000006.1:0-51525 GCA_964610985.1 uncultured Candidatus Saccharibacteria bacterium
GCGACAATGCCGCCATGCAGCGCCTGCGCGACGAAGCCGAAAAGGCCAAGATCGAACTGTCAACTGCCCAGGAAGTGGACATTAACCTGCCATTCCTGACTGCTGACGCCGATGGTCCCAAGCACTTCGAGCACAAACTGACCCGCGCCAAACTAGAACAGTTGGTCGGTGAACTTATCGACAAGACCGCTGACCCATGTCAAAAAGCCCTCAAGGACGCCGGGCTGAGCGCCAGTGACATCGACGCAGTCGTGTTAGTCGGTGGTATGACTCGCATGCCAGCCGTGCAAGAGAAGGTTAAGAATATCTTTGGCAAAGACCCCATGAAGGGCGTTAACCCCGACGAAGTTGTGGCCGTTGGCGCCGCCATCCAAGGCGGTGTGCTGCAGGGCGACGTGAAAGACGTGCTACTCCTGGATGTAACCCCACTGTCCCTTGGTATCGAAACCATGGGCGGCGTGATGACCAAACTCATCGAGCGCAACACGACCATTCCAACCAGCAAATCGGAAGTCTTCAGTACCGCCGCCGACAACCAACCACAAGTAGAAGTACACGTCGTACAAGGTGAACGCGGCATGGCAGGCGACAACAAGTCACTTGGCCGATTCATCCTAGACGGCATCCCTTCTGCACCTCGAGGTGTTCCGCAGATCGAAGTAACCTTTAACATCGACGCCAACGGTATCCTCAATGTGACCGCCAAAGACAAAGGCACCGGCAAAGAGCAGAGCATTACCATCAGCGGTTCGGGCAACCTGGACAAGTCAGATGTGGAAAAAATGGCCAAAGAGGCCGAAACCCATGCCGACGAAGACAAGAAAAAGCGCGACGCTGTCGAAGCCCGCAATATGCTGGACAACACCATTTACCAGGCCGAAAAAATGAAGAGTGACTATGGTGATAAAATGGATGAAGAGGACAAGAAAGTCCTCGAGGAGGCTATCGCCGATGCTAAAAAAATTGATAAAGATGGTGATAAAGAGGCAATTGAAGCTGCCACCAAAGCGCTAAATGACAAACTGATGCCAATTGGTGCTAAAATGTACGAATCTGCAAAAGAGGCCGACGACGCTGAAGACGAAGCTGCTGACAGCGACAAGACCGCAGATTCCGACGCCAAGAAAACGAAGAAGTCCGACAAAGACAACGCCGTCGAAGGCGAAGTCGTCGACGAAAAATAAGGAGAATTGCTTCATGCCTAAGCCCGACCATTTGTCAGGAATTATTACCTATGCCGATTCTGTGGAGTTCATCACCAATCCTGTTGTTCATCACCCGGGCGAGAATCTTACCGTACGCCCGACAGTACATTCAAAACGCCCTATACTCAGAGGTATGGTAGCACTCGAAGAAAGGCCGACCGATTTAACTCGCAGGCTCATGCAGTGCATGAGTACACGTGAGCAAATTGTTACCATCAGTCTAATGAAAGCTATTCGAGGTCAAGCTGACGAACGAATCCTCGATGAAATGGTCCCTCCAACAGGTAATCATTTGCAGTCTTGGTATCGGCCTATGCCTAAGGTTTCCGTCGAAGAGGGTCAGGCATTAGGTTTGCATGCAGTTTTAACGGAACTGGGCAGAGCAATGCTGGCAGATGATGTTGATATGGGCGTTGTAGATGAAGCATATAGGGCCTTCGCCCTCGCTCAAGGGGTTGCGCCCACTGCTGCCGATACGCTGTTCATGGAACCCGTAAGCCCAGATGCGACCGTGTTCATGGCTCCAGTTATATGTCCTGATTCTGAATCAAACATGCCAGGATCGTTGCAGGCCATTCTGCCTTCCGACGCTACTCAGCGCTTTTTGCCCGTGGGTGCACATGACACAACAATGAAATTCAAAGCAGTGCAACCCCAGGAGTAAGCTATAATAGGAGCTAGATATGCTAGGATTTGGTGAAAAGCACGATCATTCGGTTGACCCCACGACATTGCCCATTTTTGTGCATGCTTTGCAAAGCGCCGAGGCTTTTAACCTAGCAAATAAGGTGTGGCAGGCTAACGCCCGGTATGTCATGGCCGACCCCGCCAACCATAAAGAACTGCTACGATTCGTATTTAATGACCCTAAGTGTGTAGTTTGGCTGGAACGTGATCAAGGCCGTACCGACACCTTCGAGCTCCTGCTACTTTGGGATGCCAAAGGTAAGGGGCTTGATGTAACCGAAGTATTTGTGATTTCTAATAATGGCGCGACGGTTGGTGATGATACGCGTGTGAAGAGTCTGCTTGGTACTATTCTGGCATCGCCCGCAATTGTCCCGGCGCAGATAAATCCAGCGGCTCATGCACCGGCCGGACCACAAAACACTGGCAATAACCCGCCCGCAACAACGCAGCAGAACGGATAATTATGGCAAAACAAGATTATTATGATGTTTTAGGAGTGGGAAAGGACGCCAGCGCTGACGAGATCAAGAAGGCGTTTCGTCGTCAGGCCATTCAACACCACCCAGACAAAGAAGGCGGCGACGAAACCAAGTTCAAAGAGATCAACGAAGCGTACGAGGTCTTAAAAGATCCGTCCAAACGCCAACGGTACGACCAGTTTGGCCATGCTGGTGTGGGCAGTAGTGCGGCCAGTGACGGTAATCCGTTTGGCGGTGGATTCGGTGGCGCCGCTGGTCAAAACGTGCACTTCGACTTTGGCGACCTGGGCCTGGGCGACATATTCGAAAACTTTTTTGGCGGTTCAGGTGGCCGACGTGGTCAGCGTGAACGCCGCGGTCATGACGTCGAAACAGCGGTCGAAATCAGCTTTGAGGCCGCCATTTTTGGCACCGAAGCCGAACTGCGTATAACACTCGACGATACTTGTACGCACTGCAAGGGCACGACCGTCGAACCGGGCCACGAGCTCAAGACCTGCCCGACCTGCCAAGGTGCCGGACAGACGGTCCATGTAGTGCGCACTATCTTCGGCAATGTTCAGCAGGCAGCGGTTTGTCGCGCCTGCAATGGTGCGGGCAAAGTCCCCGAAAAAGAGTGCTCGAGGTGTCATGGCAAAGGAACAGAGCGCGGTTCACAGGCCATTAAGCTCAAGATTCCTGCTGGTATCGACGACGGGGCGGTAATTCGCCTCCGCGAACACGGCGAAGCAATCGCCAACGGGCCAAAGGGTGATTTATATGTGAATGTGCGCGTCAAATCACACAAAAAATTCACTCGCGAGGGCGACCTGATCCTGAGTGAAGAGCACGTTTCGATGGTCGCTGCCGCGCTCGGTGCAGAATTGGACGTCGAAACGGTTGACGGCCCCGTGCGCATGCGCGTTCCGGCTGGCACACAAAGCGGAACCGACTTTAAGCTGGCCGGCCATGGTGTACCGCACCTCAAGGGTGACGCTCGTGGCTCGCACATCGTAACGCTGGTTGTTGACACGCCGACCAGGCTTTCCAAACGCCAGCGCGAACTTCTTGAAGAGTTCCAGAACGACGGCGGAAAAAAAGGCTTCTTCGGCCTGTAGCCGCCACATTTCCACTGGCAATATTAAGCCTTTTATGGTATAAACAATCGGTCTATGGCAGAACGATATTTTGATAAGACCGTTGCTTTTTATTCGTCGTATCCGTTTGCCGGATCGCCAGATGTATTGCCTGGTCAACCCGTGCTTAACCCGAATGTTGCAGGCAATGCGCACGTAATGGCATGCCTTGCCGATTTGGGCGTTGCCTCGGTGTTTGTGGACCGCAACGGATTGTATGACCTGGACAAACCAAACCAGGCTTATGTTGTCGGCCGTCCTGCACGAAAACGTCACGAAGAAGCATACTATTTAGATTATGAGGTGGGATTACCTCTTGGAGGGGATGGTATTACGGCTGTGCGGGCATTCTATGGTTCGCCAAAAGCGATGGCGAACCACGTTCCTGTCATTAATAACGGCGCTGTGCGGGCAATCGGGGCAGATAAGACACGTCAGTATGAATTGTTCGGAGAAATGATGGCCCCGACGGTTGTTGTCAGACCGGGGGACAGGATTCCGTCAGATATATCCACCGACTTTCGGGGAGAAAAGGTTGTTTATAAGCGCAATGAATCAAGGGCTGCCCGCCAGTTTACGCTTGGACAAAAGGGCGAGGAATATCAAGAACTGGAAGAGCTCTTTGAGGATTGGTCAACAATTGACGGCAAACTACCAACTATTTTGATGCAGCAGTACGAGCCGGGCATGCCCTGGCCGAAGATCCGGCCTTTGGACGCTCCGGAGTCGTTTCTCCCAAAGCTCAAGGATCCGCAGTACAACCACGAACTTCGGATGTTTGCATTTGCAACCCCGACCAATTACCGTCTGATACCCTTCCTTAAAATGAACACTGGCGCGAGGGGAGAAGGGGCTGCGATGGTCGACCCCGATACGGTACCCGCGGAAGTGTATCGTTCGGCAAATCACATTTGTAGTACGGTGTTCGAGGAAACGGGTGCCCCTGGGTTCGCGGCAGGAATAGATTATTATCAAGACGAAGACTATGGGCTGCGCCTCCGCGAAGTTAATTTACGCGATCCCGGTCTAGTATTTAACAGCGATCCATGCACACCACCGCATTTGCGGCTGCATGCCGAGCAGCTTGCAGAATTAGCTGGAGTCTAGCAATCGGCCCTGTAGTGTCTTGACTATATCTGTAAAAAATGGTAATGTATAAGCGATAGCAAAAATACACAAAAGCCTATAGAATGGGCTGGTTACATTTTAGGGCAAAGTCAGTTAAGCTAAGCAGACAGGTTGGCATATGTCATGGTTTGATCAAACAATTACCTATGATAGAAACGCCCCGATTGGAACCGTTTATTACGATCAATCGACGTTTATTCATTTGACGCGTTTTTTTGACAATATGAAACTGGTCACGGCAGTGGATGATGCTGCTATGGCCGATTTTGGTTTGCAAGATGACCACATCGTGCTCAATCTGGATCCAACCCCGACGCCTTATCACCTAAGCCTGTCGGCAACGCCCGAATTTGCCGAAGTTGCCAAAACCATGCCGCGCCGCAAATTCCTCCTGTATAGTCCGCTTGACCCCCCATATCCCGTCAATCCGCTGACCTACATCATGAACTCGCCGACCATTGCGCACGCCTATGAACACAAGCGTTACTTCCGCGACGAATTCGCTGACCTCATCAATCTGCCCGAATATGTAGTAAAGCGCCTGGACGACCTAAACGACGAAAGCTTTAACGAACTCCAGACCATGTTTGGCGATAAATTTGTGGTGCAAGAAGTCGAGTCTTCGGGATCAAAAGGGACGTTTATTGTTAATACTCTAGCCAAATTTAAGATTGCTGTCGATAGTCTGAAGAAGATTTCGTACAGCGGCACGGTAGTTATTTCTAAATTTGTAGACGGTTCATCGTGCAGTGTGCAGGTTTGCGTAACCAAATATGGCATTTTTACCGGTGGTTTGCAAAAGCAGCTCGTCGACAGTCCGTATCTGTGCAACACCGATCTTCCTGAGGTCACCAAATGGTGTGGTGGCGAACTAGGGGGCAACTACCCCGAGATCCTCAAGCATCGGACTCAAGAAATCGCCACCATCGTCGGTTCCGAACTCGCCAGCCATGGCTACCGCGGCATTTTTGGCATCGACCTGATCGTGACACCCGAAAATGACGTCTACGCCATCGAAATTAATGCTCGTCTAACCGGCTATACCCACATTTTGAGCGACATCCAATACGCTAAAGACAAGATTCCGTTCATATTGCTACACACGCTCGAGCTTGGTAACTTCAAATACGAGGTGGACGACGCCGAAGCCCTACCAACTATGGGGTCACTCGACGACGCTTATTCGTATCTAATTCTCAACAACCAGCTCGAGACGGCCCAGGTGCTGGAGCGCAGAATCCGGAATGGTATTTATAAAGTAACCGACGATGGGTTGGAGTTTGTGCAACCGAGTTTTAGCGTGGCCGACTTGCCCGATGAAGAACATGTGATTATTCTGAGCCGGTTCAAAAAAGGCGACACCATTAACCGCGGGGCGCGTATTCTGAAGCTGGTCAAAAAAGGTCAAACCATGGATCCAGCGACCGACGATCTTGACGAATCGACCCAAGCTCTGATAAAAACTATCAAGCAACATTTTGCTATCAAAGGTTAATGCTATGAAGATTGGTATTCTTACTCGCCTCCCCAACTATTACACCGAAAAGCGTCTCCAAGAAGAGGCCGAAAAGCGTGGCCATGAAGTGGCGATGTTGAAGTCTTCGGCGTGCCATATAGAGATTGACGGCGGTAATCCCAAAGTTATATACAAGGGTGATATTTTAGGGCAGCTGGATGCGGTAATTCCGCGTATTTCACTGAATAATTCCTCGTATGCCAGCGCTATTTTGCGCCAGTTCGAGACGATGGGTGTGTACACGCCAGCCAAATCCTTAGCGATTGGGCGTTCGCATGACATTTTGCGTACATTGCAGCTGCTTAGTAAGGCCAATGTGGGCATTCCTAAAACGATTATTACGCATGAACCAGATCAATTGGATGATCTTTTGGAGCGCGTCGGACTGCCGGTAGTCATCAAGGCCGCATCGGCGGCACGCAACAACGGTGCGGTGCTGGTAGAAAATGCCAAGGCGGCCAATTCAGTGCTCAAAGCTTTTTATATGAGCGACGCCAATCTCCTTATTCAAGAGTATATAGGCAAAGATACCGAAGTACAGGATGTGCGTGCTATTGTCGTAGGTAGCATGGTGGTCGCGAGCGTCAAGCGGGGTGGCAGTGCCCAGAAGTTTTTTGCCCAACCCGGCAAAGGCGAATACGGCCAAGTGGTCAAATTGACCGAAGAAGAAAACCGCGCTGCAGTCAAAGCCGCAAAAGCCGTAGGCCTGAGCATCTGCGCTGTCGACATGATGATTACACCGACCAAGCAGTACGTTTTGCGCTTGGATGCCTCGCCCGGCCTGGAAAACATCGAGCTTACCACCAAACGCAATGTTGCCGCCCAAATAATTGAATACATCGAAAAAAATGCCAAACAGCGAAACCGCAAAGACAAAGTGGACGCTTAAGCGCCTGGTCTGGGGCGGGCTACTGCTTTTATTCGTGACGGCCGTAGCCAGTGTTTTTGTGTTTGAAGTAAAGCAATCATCGAGCTACGCGCTGATCGTCAAACGCAATCCTCTGATCGAGTCCCGGCAGACGCATCGTAGCGTGGTGACGTCCGAACCTTGGACCTACTATTTGACACCCGCACGGTCAGCAGTAGAACAGGAAAAAGGCCTGGGCGGCCGCAAAAAACTACACTTTAACGCCGGGATGATCTTTTTGTACGACGTTAAGGCCAACCGCTGTTTTTGGATGAAAGACATGCAGTTCGCTATCGACATAATTTGGGTAGACGACGCCAAAAAAGTCACCGCCATCGAGCACAATGTCGACCCGGCGACATACCCGAATGCCTTTTGTCACGATGCCAAATACGTCATAGAGTTAAACGCCGATGAAGCCGCCAAAGCCGGAATAAAACAGGGCCAGCAGCTGACCTTTTAAATCGCTCATGTTATTATGATGGCAACATGTCGCACGATCTTGGACTCATTATTGCATTGGCGGCCCCGTTTTTGATATTGACGGTCCTCCGCATTAATGCTGCCATGGTTTTTTTGAGCTTGTGTCTTGGCTATGTGTTAGTTGATTTGGTGGCCAAAGATACGAATTCGCTGATCAATTTTATTACCTCGGGCAAAGGCTCGCTCAGCGAAACGACCTGGTATTTGATTATTTTGCTCACGCCAGTGGTGCTGACCTGTATTCTCATGCTGTTTAGTATAAAAGACCGCTGGAAAGGGGTGTTCAATGTACTGCCCGCGGCGGCAACAAGCGTGCTGCTGGTGCTTTTGGCCGTACCTTTGCTGATGCCCGGCCTGCGTTATGCTCTGGAATCGCAGGCGCTATGGCTGCAGCTCAACAAGGCGCAGGCGCTGACCATCACAATTGGCGCATTTATTAGTCTGCTGTTTTTGTGGACGCAGCGTAGTAGTATGCGCGAAGGCAAAAAATAGCCAGCTCACTGGTTGACTTTTTTGTCAAAACAGGGATAATATAATCTGTTATCGCCCATCATATGGGCCCGTAGCTCAGCCGGTTAGAGCAGCGGCCTTTTAAGCCGCGTGTCGTGGGTTCGAATCCCACCGGGCCCTCCAAAAGAAATACCCCTCCTCGCCGAGGGGTATTTCTTTTACTAGATTTCCACCACAAGGATACTACTGAAATCGCCTTGCAAATCTTCAAGCCTCTTTTTTGATGCCAGCCGAGAAGTAATAGCGTAGTTCTTTATTGCAGCAGATAATCCGCTGCCCACGCAACAGTATCCCTACACGGTCTTGCCTGACGGGGCGCTCTACAATATGGCTGTGCGAGCTCCGCTAGAAGTGGCGATCGTAGAGGAGCCGGAGGGCGCACGGTAAACCTGGGCGGCCTGTATGGCACTCTGGGCGGGGTGAGCCTGTCTGAATTCCGCAAAGCCCATCCTGATGTAGCAGTAGATCTACCCGACGGCCGATACACAATTACTGCAACCGAACATTCCACTCCTACCCTCGCTATTGCGGCGCGTGTTGAAAACCAAGAGCCCTTGGCACGCATGGTACGGGTGCAAAAGGACCGGACTATTTACCAGGAAATGCTCAGCGGTGGTTTTATACCCTCGCGTCTTCGACCCGAAACAGCGGTGTTAATAATCGACAGCCGCTTGACATTTCGGAGCAAGACAGCAGACCGGCAGCGGCTTGAATTTAGAGCGCATGACGGTTTTCAGCGCACCGGTCCTGAGGCTGCGCGGCATAGTGGACTCGTCGAACTTATCATCATGCAAGCCGAAGCGGTCAGGTGGAGTGATCTTACGTTTAAGCCGTTTGTAGCGCCCAAGCGTCCAGATTATGGCTCATTTGGTCTCCCGAATTACTTTGGTACGCGCGACTCGTTTGGTCCGGATGTTCTCAAGTCGGGTGGCCTTGCCGCAGGCGAAACCCGCTACTGTGAGCCGGTTACTATCCCCGTGGAAACGGCTGGCGTGCGTAATCTAAACCCCATCGCTGCTTTCCGCTTTGCACTCACTGGTAGTCATGAGAATCGCTAAATCGATGATTCTTCTGAGTGGTGCATTAACCTGTTCTTTGTTATAATGACCCCTAGAAAATAGCTAATCGTTGGAATTTTTATGTCAGGACATTCAAAGTGGTCAACCATCAAACGCCAAAAGGCGGTAACCGACGCAAAGCGTGGCGCTGCGTTTACTAAAATTGGCAACCAAATCGCCATTGCAGCGCGCGGCGGCACCGACCCGGCCAGCAATTCGACGCTCGCTATGGTCATCGAAAAGGCCAAAGCAGCCAATATGCCGCTGGCCAATATCGAGCGCGCCATCCAACGCGTGGCCGACAAAAACGCCGCTGTTTTGCAAGAGATTTTGTACGAAGGCTATGGCCCTGGTGGCGTGGCTATTTTGGTGGAGGTCGCTACGGACAACACTAACCGCACTTACCCCGAAGTGAAACTGGCCTTTTCCAAGCACGGTGGCAACATCGCCGAAAAAGGTGCGGTAGCTTTTCAGTTTGACCGTAAGGGGCAGATTAGGGTAAAAGGTAGTGGCGATGATCTGCTCATGCAAGCACTCGAAGCAGGCGCAGACGACATGCAAGAAGAAGGCGCGGAGTCGATTATTTACACCGATCCCAAAGCCTTGGCGCAAGTACGCGACGCATTGAAATCTGCTGGTGTAGAAGTTGTCGACGCAGAACTAACCTATGTGGCAAACAACACCATCGAAGTTACCGACAAAGAAACCGCTGGCAAGATTATGCGCATGATGGACGCGCTGGACGACATTGACGATGTCACGGCGACGCACGTAAACTTCGACATTCCCGAAGATTTGCTGTAGGTAGGATAGTTTAAGGGAAACATATGTCAGGCTATATTGGCATCGCCGAAATCCAGAACAGGCAAGACGCCGGTCAAGAAGGGTACATGGGCTGGGATATTAATCTGCCGTCGCATGTTGACTCAGAACGGTTGCAGATTCACGAAGGGCGGGTCAAATGTATCGGCAGGTTGGCGGGATTTGGCGGCGTGGCCATTGGGGAGTACCAAGGCGACACGACTACTTATAGCGCACCTGCGGTCGCCAATGTCTTTAATGACGGCACTGCGGCGGCTACGGGAACAGCGGCCGCAACTGAAGCAAAGCGCGAGAAATCATCGTTACGGTACGATGATAGTGGTCTGGCGCGAAATTACCAGTGGCCGCACGCAACGATTTTGATTAATCGTGCACAGGCGGCTAGTAATGTTTCGGACCATGTACGAAATAACCAAAGCGATGAAAAGGCTTGGGCATATGAGTTGAATGACTCGCTCAGGAGGGGGCTGCGAGGTGCTGCTAAACAAAACATTCTCGTATCGCGCGATATATATAAGGATATGATCAGTCCTGTGCTCACTGTAGGTTTTCTTGGCGTTGGCGTTTTGCTACCGCATGCTCTTCCTATTGCTCTTGGTGTGTCGAAACATGTGGTAGATCTGGCTAGCGAAATGGTGCATAACAAGCAGGCAACCGGCAGTATGCATTTCAAAGAGCGACGTTGGAGTTTGTTTGACTCCCCTACTATGCAACCTGACCGTTATGCCTTGGCCACATTATTTACGGCTTTACCCTTGGTTCGCAACCGAAGGTAGTTTCCCCTCGGATGCTTTATACTACGAGTATGAGAATCCTTGGCATTGATCCTGGTACTGGCCTCTTGGGTTTTGGTGTCATCGACGTCCAGGGCACAAAGGTGCAAATGGTCGACGCCGGCGTCATTCGTACACCGGTCAAAGAAGATGACGCCGTGCGTCTGCTGACCATTTACGAAGAATTATCCGATATTATTGCAGCCAACAACCCGACCATTATGTCGGTCGAGAAACTCTTTTTTGCCCGTAATGTAACGACCGCGATGACGGTTGCGCAGGCCCGCGGCGTGGTTTTGTTGTGCGGTAAACAAGCTGACATGCAGATTTTTGAATACACGCCCATGCAGATCAAACAAGCCATCACTGGCTACGGCAAAGCCGACAAAAAACAGATGCAGGAAATGGTGCGCGTGCTACTCAAACTCAAAGAAGTGCCAAAACCGGACGACTGCGCGGATGCTTTGGCCGCCGCACTCACGCATGTGAGCGTGGGCCGATTCGCCTAGGGAGTGGTGGTGGCCTTTGGGGTGTTCTGCTGGTGCGCCTGATGCTTGGCGAGGTATTTATTGATGTCGCTTTGACCCATCAGGTTCCAGACGGGAAGCGTGATGCGGCTAATAATCCATAGCACATATATAAGTACGGCGTCGTTGCCCTTGATGACACGGAAAAAGGTATTACAAAAATGCCAATACCACCAGAGGTAAAGAAAGATGCTTGCAAACATAACTCCGACCAAGACGATCATGCTGCCGTTGAGTATTGGATCAAAGATACTCTTGGATACAAACTGACTAAGCAAACCGAAGGCCAATACTGGCGCGGCAACATATAACGGTAAAAGCAGCCAATGGATGGGTGGAATGCTCTTTTCGTCTTTATTGATGGCTATTAAATCCTTGCGTACAGTGTACGACCAGTACAGCTCATAAATACCACCAGTAATAAAGCTCAGAAGAAATACAGCAATAAGGTTTCGTTTTTTCATATCAGTCTTTCGTATTATTTACATCATTATACGCTTTTATTCTCTTTTTACAATCTGACAACGCCCGCCATAAGCAGAATGTGCGATAATGTAAACGATGATTGCGACATTGACTGGCATGGTTGCCGAAAAGATTGGGGAGAGTGTGGTTTTGAACGTGCACGGCGTGGGCTATGGCCTCCTTATGCCCACCGAAGATCACGGACTGCTCCAAACCGGCCACGAAGTCAAAGTGTATGTATACGAACATATTCGAGAAGTTAGTTTTGACTTGTTTGGGTTTGTAAACCTCGACACCAAACTGTTTTTTGAACAGTTACTCGGCGTAAATGGCGTAGGGCCAAAGATGGCTCTGAGCCTACTTAGTATCGGTTCGGCGGGTGAAGTACGCCGGGCGATTGCTGGCGGCGACACGAAGTTTATCCAGCGTGCAAATGGCGTGGGTAAACGAGTTGCCGAGCGAATAGTCGTGGACTTGAAAGACAAGGTGGGACTGGCCGGCGTGGACCTGGCGACGACCGGCCTGTTGCAATCCGATGCGCTGCTGACGCAGGACGAAGCAGTGGAGGCTCTGGTGGCTTTGGGATATTCGCCTCAAGATGCGTCCATCGCACTCAAAGATGTTTCTCCCGATCTGTCCACCGAAGAGCGTATTAAACAAGCATTAAAGCGCGGATAACCAAGTGGCCATAGACCGTATCATAAATACCGGTATCAGCGACGATGAGCCGCAGCAGGAACAAGAGCTCGAAAATACACTGCGGCCCAAGGACTTTGCCAATTACATCGGTCAGGAGCGGCTCAAGCAAAATATAAAGCTGGCTATCGAGGCTGCTAAAAAGCGCGGCGAGCCTCTCGACCACATTTTGCTCTATGGTCCGCCAGGACTTGGCAAGACCACCATGGCCAGCGTGATCGCCAACGAGATGGGCGCCCAGATCCGCGTGACTTCCGGCCCGGCTATCGAACGCGCTGGTGACCTGGCCAGTCTGCTGACCAATCTACAAGACGGCGACATGCTGTTTATCGACGAAATCCACCGCCTCAACCGTACCGTCGAAGAAGTGCTCTATTCGGCCATGGAAGATTTTAAATTGGACATTATGCTGGGCAAAGGGCCGAGCGCCCGCAGCCTACGCCTGGATGTGCCTAAGTTTACGCTTATTGGCGCGACTACGCGTACTGGTGCTCTGGCAGCTCCCCTCCGCGACCGGTTTGGCATGATTCACCGTCTGGAGTTTTATAAACCAGAGGAAATTCAGCAAATTATTGCGCGCGCTGCCGACATCTTGAATGTACGTATCGAACACGCAGCTGCCAAAGAATTGGCACACCGCGCACGACTGACGCCCCGCATTGCTAACCGTTTGCTAAGACGCGTGCGCGACTACGCCGACGTCAATGGCGACGGCATTATCGACACGGTCATTAGCGGCCGGGCGCTACATTTACTTGAGGTTGATGAGCTGGGCCTGGATCCAGCCGACCGCATGCTTCTCCTGGCTATTATTGATAACTACAAAGGCGGCCCGGTGGGTGTAGAGACGCTCGCCGCCCTGACCGCCGAAGAGCGTAGCACCATCGAAGATTTTTATGAACCATATCTTATGCAGATTGGGCTCCTTGAACGTACGCCGCGCGGCCGCAAGGTTACACACAAGGCATACCGTCATCTGGGTAAATCTGCGCCTAAGGATATGGAACAAACCGGTCTAGTATAGGTATAATGTAAGCGTATGAATTCCGAGCAGCACAACAACCAACCCACGCAACCCCAGAGTGATTCGTATGACCAGCCGGTTGCCTACGACCAGCAGGGCCGTCCTCTGTATGCGCACCCACCACAACTACAGGGTTCGGGAGTGCCACAAATGGTCTATCTGTCCCGGCCAATGAGCCCTGAGCGCCCCGAAATTCCCGAAGAAATTAAGCGTCGGGCAGAAGAGTCTAACAAGAAATATCCACATCTCAACCTTAGTGATGGCGAGTATATTATTTCGGCGGTCAAACGCCACCCGATAGGTATTTTGATCATTTGGGCGGTAATTCTGCTGGTCATCGGTGTATTCGCTGGACTGGCCTACATGCTGTTTGCAGATCCGAGCTCCAGCATGACAACCGCCTTCGGTGACGAAGAGCAAACACGCGCCATGGCTGCTGTTATCATAGCAGGAATCGCTATGATCGGCTTACTCGGAGGACTCATTGCTACGTATATCTACAACAGTAACCGCTTTTACCTAACCAACGAAAGTGTGATTCAGGAAATTCAGACCAGTCTTTTTAGCAAACACGAACAAACAGTAAGCTTGTCTAATGTCGAAGACGCCAGCTACCGCCAGAACAATCCATTGCAGTTGATGCTCAATTATGGCTCAATCCGTCTATCGACCGAAGGTGACGAAACTACCTATCGGTTTTCATATGTTACCAATCCCAAAAAGCATATCGCCATTTTGAACAATGCCGTAGAGGCGTTCAAGAATGGCCGGCCAGTACTTCCAACTGACGACCAGCCTAGTTAGTGCTTTGTCAGCCGGTCGTGTGAAACGTTAGTTAACGCTGGTTTTGACGTACTTTTCGCCGCCCTCAAAGGTGGCCGTCAGGGTGTATTGGGTGCAGGCCGTTTTTTCGTCGGTGCAAGGTGAGCCATCGGTGGTGGTTGCCTGGTATGAGTAGCATTTGGCTTCGGGGGCGGCAGCAAACTTGACCTTGCCATTGTCGGTACAATTGGCCAGTTTGTCGTTCCATTGTGGGTCGCGCACGGCGTCAGCGGGTAGGTTCTTGAGGTTTTCTTTACGCCAGTCGCTATTGTTGATTTCGTTCAGCGAGGGGTAGCGGATTTTGAGAGCATAATAGGTTTCGAGTTGGGCCTGAAGCGAATTGATGTGGTTTTGCCGTTTGCCGTTACGGTTTTTGGCTTGCACGCCGCTGTACGTCATGGCTACCAAAGTTGCCAAAATGCCAACGATTACGCTGACAACGAGGAGTTCGATTAGGGTAAATCCCTGCTCGCGCTTGCTGCTCATGGATTCCTTTTGCTTACTAGCGATTAAAATTCTAGTGAAAAGTATAACAGGATTTGCCCTGGACCCAAAAGGACTACAGGGAAAGTGTACGCAGAACTTCCGTGATAGTGGTTTGACCACGAAGTGCCTTGATGAGTCCGTCGAGCTCCATGGGAATAAAGCCGTCTTTGAGGGCAGCACGGCGAATTTTGTCGGGCTGGCCACCACCGAGGAGGGCGTCCTGGGCACCATTGTCGTTAACTTTCAAGGCTTCGACGAGTGCGATCACCCCCTGGTATCCAGTAAAGTTACAGGCTTCGCAGCCGCTGTCGCTGGCTTTCCAGAGATTTGTTATGCCAGTTGGGCTACTGGCAGGACCGGTACCGCCGAGGCCTTCTCTGACAGCTTGTTTGTCGAGGGTATGAACTTGTTGCAGATGTGCGGCAGAGGTTATGCCGAATGCTTTTTGGACTTCGTGCAGCTCTTCGCGCGAAGGAGCTGCACCATGGCGGCAGCGTTGACAGAGCTTGCGCACTAAGCGCTGGCTAATACCGGCTCGAACAGCGTGAGCAAACAAAAATGGCTCCTCGTTCGTCATAGTGCGAAGCTGCGCAAGGGCAACGGGCGTATTATTGGCGTGCATACCAACAAATACCAAATGGCCGCCAGCAGCAGCTTGGATGACGAGATCGCCCGTGGCTTTGTCGGTTAGGTCACTGAGCAGCAGAATATTTGGGTCTTGGTTGAGAGCGGCACGGAATGCATCGTGGAAGGTGACGCCATTGTTGGGCTTAACTTGCGTTTGACTGATGCTAGGCACGCGGAATTCGATGTCTTTTTCGACAGTGGCGATGCTAACGGCTGGTGTATTAACCATTTGCAGCATGCTGTGCATGGTGGTGGTGCGGCCATTTCGGCGAGGCGTGGCTACCACGATTAGTCCGTGTGAATGGGTGAGCGTATGCTGGATAAGTTCAAGGCTGGGACCCCAAAAACCGAGCTGTTCCAAAGTAAGCGGTCTGCTCAGGCGACGCGAAATATGCAGCACAATCTTTTCGCCGCCGATAACGGGCATGGTGGTCGCTTGAATTTGGAATTGTTCTTCGCCGACCAGCGTGGCGTATTGGCCTTCTTGGGGCAGGTGATCGCTCGCGGTGTTTAGGCCGGCGAGGTCTTTGATTTGGGCTGCTATAGCGGGCAGAGCAGCGAGCGGTAGTTTGTGCATGCTTTTTAGATGGTTGTCGATGCGGTAGCGCACCTGCACGAACCGTTCATGCGGTTCCAGGTGAATGTCGCTCGCACCATGCTTAACACCATGCTCCACGAGCAAATTAATGGTCTGCGCCACCTGCTCGTCGCTGAATTTGTCACTGCTCGAAAGCAACCGTCCCAAAAAAGCATTCTTCACACCCATTTGCACTCATTATACGTAAGCGGTTTCGCAAGAGCAATGCCTTACGATTTGCCGCGGCGAAGATATTTATTATATAGTTCGTAATACTATGGCGGGAGAACAAATAAGTAACTACGTTGATTTTAGAAATCAAACATTTATGGATTTTGGTGTGGTTGCCAGGGTCTCTGTGGCGGGTCGTGAACAGAGGGAATTCCTGTTCAACTCAGATGTTGGCGGCAGGTCTTGGCGGCATCATGCCTCTAAATCCTTCCTCGTCCCGCTGGAACGCTCGGACGGAGGGTATGCGTGGGATCCATTAACGGAGGACAGGTTAGAGTACGAGTCCCGCCAGGATGAGAGTGCGCCCGTGACCGGGACATATGAAGTTCCGGAATCACTCCACGAATTCAGCGAGCGTTTTTCTCAAACGCTCTGGTGCGGATTGATTGCATACGAGGTTGGGGTCCGCGAGACGAAAATGTGTCAAGTTGTCACTGGCTACTCAGGTGAGCCGGTATACCCTACGGCGAAGCAATCTAGGGATAAGGGCATGATGGACGAAGTGGATTGGCACTGCCGCGCGTGGTTTTTGGGAGATAAATTGGGGCGAGTCAGGGTTAACCCTGAGAAAAGCACACTCTCTATAGACCGCAGTTTTTCACAAATGGATGAAAGCGGATCGACTCTTGCAGTACAGGGGGAAGTACTGACCACGGATATACCTGCCAGAATGTTCAAAAATGCTCCAAGGTTACCTGCCAGGTTGGGTAATTGGCAGCCCGCGCTTGACGGTTTATACAGGCGTCTGAACTGCTATCGAACTTCTTGCGGCACGGCACATTATTATGATGCCAATGTTCCAGAATAGTTTGGACCAGTTTGTAATAATCTATTTGCAATTTGGACGAACGTTGGATAGGATCATCTCACGCATATGCTTTTTGCTGGTATAATAAGATAAAACGGGTGGATAGACGCTAACGGAGGGTATTTGTATGGCAGATGATAAATCAAAGGCAAAAGAAGCTAAGGAGACGAAAGATTCCAAGGCAGCCGCCGCTGTAAGCGAAGGCAAAGTCAAGGCGCTGGGCCTGGCGCTTGAGCAAATTGAAAAGCAGTTCGGCAAGGGTTCTATTATGAAATTGGGCGACCCTGGTGCCATCACCCAAGTCGAAACCATACCGACAGGGAGTATCTCGCTGGACCTCGCCCTGGGTACTGGTTTGCCAAAAGGGCGCATTGTCGAGATTTACGGGCCGGAAAGCTCTGGTAAGACGACCCTCATGCTGCATGCAATTGCCGAAGTGCAGAAGTCGGGCGGAACGGCTGCATTCATTGATGCTGAGCACGCACTGGATCCATCATATGCCAAACGCATCGGTGTAGACGTGGACAATCTGCTGCTTAGCCAACCCGACAACGGCGAGCAAGCGCTGGAAATTACCGAAACGCTGGTACGCAGTAACGCGGTGGACATTATTGTGGTCGACTCGGTTGCTGCCCTTGTGCCACGTGCCGAGATCGAAGGTGACATGGGTGATTCATTGCCCGGTTTGCAAGCTCGCTTGATGAGCCAGGCACTGCGCAAACTGACCGGTGTTATTAACCGTTCTAAGTCTACCGTTGTGTTTATTAACCAGATTCGTATGAAGATCGGTGTGATGTTTGGCAATCCCGAAACCACAACCGGCGGTAATGCGCTCAAATTTTACGCCTCGGTGCGTATGGACATCCGCCGCATTGGCCAGATCAAGTCTGCAGAGTCGGTTATTGGTAACCGCACGCGCGTAAAAGTGGTCAAAAATAAGATTGCTCCGCCTTTCCGTGAAGCCGAATTCGACATCATGTACAACGAGGGTATTAGCCGCAGTGGTGACATTCTCGATCAGGCAGTAATCCGTGGCATCGTGGATAAAAGTGGTGCCTGGTTCGCCTATAAAGACCAAAAGATCGGCCAAGGCCGTGAAGCTGCAAAAAGCTATCTAAACGAACATCCCGAAATAACTGATGAGATCGCCAAAAAAGTTCGTGACGCAGCGTTGGTAGAGTAACCTGAATACAGCCTCCAGGAATTCTGAATAAGTACTTGACTATCTGTTAAGTATCGCATAAAAAGCGTACAATATAGGGTATGACAGCAGCGAATCACATGATTACCGGGGCAGCTATTGCCGCTGCTGTACAGCGACCCTTGCTTGTGATTCCGCTGGCGTTCATCTCGCATTTCATTTTGGACGTATTTCCTCATTTTGGTGTGCATCACAAAAGCGACACCGAGCGTAATTCGCATCCTATGTTTAGGACGGTGCTCATTATTGACCTGTCCTTAGTGGCGCTACTTTTGATTGGCCTACCGCTCATTATGCATCAGACCGTCAACTGGTGGATTGTGCTGCTTGGCATGCTGACGGCCTGGATCCCAGACACGGTATGGCTTCGTCATTTTTGGCATGACCGTAAAGGTATTAAGCGGACCGACCCGGTCTGGCTAACACGTTTCCACCAAAAAATCCAATGGTTTGAAAAGCCGCCGGGCCTTATCGCTGAAGTTATATGGCTCGGTGTTATGGGGCTACTCATCCGATTTATGCTCGTATGAAGATAACTGCGATCAAACAGCAGGTCAAGCGCGTCGATCGTTATTCGGTGTATGTCGACGAAAAATATGCCTTTAGTTTAAGCGAAGGCGAACTCTTGACGCAGGGTATTGCAAGCGGCCAAGAAATCGACCAGCAACGTCTCAAAGCGCTCAAAGTGTCGTCGAGTAATGACAAGGCATATGGTAACGCTTTGCGTTATGCTGCCATGCGTCCCCGGAGTTTGTGGGAGATGCGCACCTACCTGCAACGCAAACAGGTTGAGGAGCCGATCGCAGCAGTCATTACGGAGCGCCTGCAACGAAATGGTCTCTTGGATGATTTGGGATTTGCTCGAGCGTGGGTAGCGAATCGCCGCCTACTCAAAAGCACCAGCAAACGCCGCTTAATGCTTGAACTTAAACAAAAACACGTTCCGGAGCACATCATAGAAGAGGCCTTGCAAGAAGACACTGCCAGCGAACGCGATGTCCTGCGTGAACTGGTCGAAAAACGTCGCGCACGCTATGCGGACACCACTAAATTCATGCAGTATTTGGCTCGCCAAGGGTTTTCGTACGACGACATCAAAACGGTTTTAGAAGAACAGGCCGCCGAATATTAAGTAGACCATAGTTCGGTGCTCGTGACACTGGCCGTCGGGCTTAGGCTGGTACGCCCGCCCGCACCGGAACACGCCCTGCCAGGTCATGGATTACGATATATTGATCTGTAATTTCTACGATTTGACTACGGTCGATGGTAAGATTGCCGCCTGCAAGGTTTTTGAGCAGCGGCTGCGAAACATAAAGCTTTTGAACGTACATGGTTTCGACTTCGGTGGCAAAATCAACGATCTTACCTATTTTTTGCTTGCCGGTGGTAATAACTTTTTTACCAAGCAATTCAAAGTTGATGCCGATTACGGTCTTTAGACGCACGAGTTCCGGCGCATCGGCCAGCACGTCATGGTCATTTACTACGATTCCCTGGGCGATCAGATCGCGAATGTCCTGGTATAGCAATACTGGCATCCGTTTGCGGTCTTCAGCGTCCGTGCAGAAGAAGCCTTCAAGTTTGAGATTATTCGGATTTATGATCGGGCGCACTGTTGCGCCGACAACACCGCCGGTACGGAGGCTCAAAATCGGCCGATTCAACAAACTCGCACTCAGCTGCAACATACCCCTAATTATAGCGCAGATTGACTGGCGCATGTCAACGCTTACGGTTCAGCGAAAGTTTAATTTTTGCTATACTATACGGATATAGAGGTACTCCAGGTGAAAGACGACGATATACAGACTATTAATTCAGAAGTGGCCCAGCTCCTCACAGCAGTTTTTGGCGAGATCTCGGCGATTAAATTGCCGCTAGACCTGAGCCGAGTGCTTGACTACTGTGGGCTGACGCTGCGCGAAGGTACGTTCGAAAGCGATGAGCTGGCGGGCGCGCTGGACCGCGACGGTAAAACCATCTTTGTGGAAAGTGCCGACACCTATGCACGTAAGAATTTTACTATTGCACATGAGCTCGGGCATTTTAAGCTGCATAAGGATATGGCCACCGATATTTTTTACCGCTACCAAGTAAACAAGCCGGAAGACGCTGACGATATGGAACGTGAACTACAGGCCAATCAGTTTGCCGCCACGCTGCTCATGCCCGAACAATTCATAAGGCAGCTCTGGGAGGTGACTGACGACATCAATAAGTTGGCTCATATTTTTGGAGTTTCTCCCGAGGCTATGCGCCGGCGGCTGCAATCTCTGAGAATGGTGGCTGATTGATGCCGAAAAAGGATGCTTCACTACGAATGGGCACTCCTGTTAATCCGACATTGCCGACTGAGACACAGAACTTCCGGGTGGCTAAGGTGGAAACGCCCGCTGCACGGTTTAGTATTGAGGAGTGGCGTGGCGTGCTGCGTGATATCGAAGTGCGCGACAAGCGGCAGCAGATTAAACTGCGGCCTTGGTTTGCCTTTGGTGTTTTTGTGATTTTATCGGCGCAGAATGTCGGCATCTGGTTTATTTTGGTGTGGGCGTTGCATAGTGGTCAACTCGAAGCATTGCAGCTTATTTTTAGTACACTTATCGCTGGAACGCTGGCGCAGTCGTACCTGATTTTGCGCCTAATTACCAAAAAAGTTTTTGGCGATATTAGCTACGAACACAATGATGAACAAGACGAGGTAACAAAGCGATGAGTACGCATGTAACGTGGCAAACGATTACGAAATCTGCCAAAGAAACCGAAGCCCTGGCCGAGCGTCTGGCAACCGGCCTGAAAGGCGGTGAGGTCATCGAGCTCGTGAGCGACCTTGGTGGCGGCAAAACCACGTTTACGCGAGGTCTGATGCGTGGTCTCGGTAGCGGTGATAAAGTGGCGAGCCCCACGTTTACTATCAGTAAAATATACCTAGCGGGTGATCTGACCATACACCATTTCGACTTTTACCGTTTGCAGGAACCGGGCATCATTGCCGATGAGCTGGCCGAAGTTATTGACGAACCCAAAGTCATCGTCGTTGTGGAGTGGGCCGACGTCGTGCAGCATGTTTTGCCCGAAAACCGCATTACGATTCGCATTGAGCAAACGGCCGAAGGTGATCGGCGGCTTACCTTCCATTATCCGGCCGGGCTGCACACATTTATGGAAAAGATAGAGGCCTAAGATGCTTATTTTGACGATTCGCACCGATAAACCAGAGGCTGAAATTGGTTTATATGAATATGATGCTCAGCTTGCCTATGAAACCTGGCACGCCCACCGCGAACTTTCGGTTACATTGCACCAAAAGATCCTCGACCTTCTGACCCAGAATGATAAAAAACTAGCAGACCTGCAAGGTATTGTCGGTTTTGCAGGCCCGGGCAGCTTTACTGGTCTACGGATTGGCCTAGCCGTGGCAAATGCACTTGCATATAGCCTGCAAATTCCCATTATCGCATCTAAGGGCGAAGATTGGATTGCCCAAGGTCTCTCCGGCCTGCAAAATGGCAAATCCAACACCATCGCCCTCCCTGAGTACGGTTCCCCTGCTAATATTACCCAGCAAAAAAAGTAGACAAAGGAGTAAAGACAGAGTAAAGTCGGGAACTATGTTACATCTAGAAACCATTCCTTTATCCGAAAGTCCCTTCGCCGACATTGTTGATAACACTGCTTGGACGATAGACACAAGGAATATGGCTGTCGCCAAAGACCTTAATTTTTTGGTGACTACGCCGCCCCAGGGCTATGGTAACTATAATTTGATCTTTTTCTCTGAGGTCGAAATAGATGAGGAAGTAGTTAAGATTCCTAGCTCTGTCGAAGAGGTGCGCGAGCGCATTGGTAAATCTCCCCTGGGCATGATCAATCGGGACTGGACCGCAAAAGGTCTCGGTTTTACCGGGGCAAACTCTCCTCTTGCCATCCACCATCCCGACAAGGCAATGATGGTAGCTGCCCGCATCATCCCGCTGCTACCCGGTATCGAAATTAAGTATCATGAAGAGAATAATAGCAAGCTCGCATTGAGGGGGCAGTGGATGCGTCATGCAGGGCTTATCGTTCGGGCCGCCATCGGCGATGCACTGTCAAATGACTATGCTGGCACGCGTAGCGCAATGGAACGAATGGAGCAGGATTACGGCGATGCACAGATAATTGTACGGAACGCGCCCCCTACTTGGCAGGCTAAACAAGCAAAGCTAGGTATCGAAGGCGAGATTCCGGCCAGAAAGATCTTGGTTCGTCATTCTACGAATGAGCATAGGCTCGAGCATGTGTCCGCGGTTGGTTCCGTTTGGCCTACCGATCTACTGCCCTAGATACCAAATCTTAAACAACAATGAACTAAAAATGCACTCCTGTTGACGTGTTTTATGCAACGCGCGTATAGTCTAAATTAAGGATTTGCAGTATTTCGGATAAGAAGCAATCCGCTTCCACATTTTATAAACTTACATTTTGATTTTCAGATTCGCATAAGTGACGGCTAGAGAAGTGATAGCGACGCCGGCCACTGGCGTTTCTGCACGAAGAAAGGACTTTGCGTATGGACCCGATTACCATAGTGCTCGCTGTGGCTGGGCTTGCTATTGGCTTTGGCGCAAACACAGTAATTACTAAAAAGAAGCTGGGATCTGCCCAAGACCAGGCCGAAAAGGAGCTGGCGAGGGCCAAAAAAGAAGCCGACAAGGCGCTATCTGAAGCCCGTGAAGAGGCAAATCGCATAGCCGAACAGACTCGGGGGGAAGAACAAACCCGCCGCAAAGAATTTAAAGAGATAGAGCAGCGACTCGTTACCCGTGAAGAAGTGCTCGACCGCAAACTGGACGATTTGGATAAACGCGGCGAAAGACTGCGCAAAGGCGAAAGCGAAGTCGAAGAACTGAAAGATGAGATCCGCGCCATCCGTACCAAACAGCAAGAAAAATTAGAGAAGATCGCCAAACTGTCCAAAGACGAGGCTGCCGGCAAGCTTATGCAAATGACCGAGCGCGATATACGTAACGATCTGACTGGACTGGTCGCTAAATTGCAAAACGAAGCAAGGGACCAGGCCGAGGAACAGGCGTCGCTCATTATCGCCACCGCCATGGAGCGTATGGCCAGCGAAGTCACTGCCGAACGCACAGTTACGAGTGTCAAACTCGAAGACGAGGAAATGAAGGGCCGTATCATCGGCAAGGAAGGTCGCAATATCCAGGCTTTGCAGCGTGCCACGGGTGTCGACATTATGGTTGATGACACTCCGGGCTATGTGGTGCTCTCCAGCTTTGACCCTGTCCGCCGCGAAGTAGCTCGACAGACGCTCGAAATGCTCATGAAAGACGGCCGTATTCACCCTGGCCGCATCGAAGAAGTGGTTGCCAAAGCCCAGAAGAACGTCGAAAAAGACGTCGTCCGCGCCGGTGAAGACGCTGCCCGCGAAGTTGGCGTCATCGGCATTCCAAAAGAAATTTTGCACTTGCTTGGTGAACTCAAGTACCGCACCAGCTATGGCCAAAACGTGCTCAAACACAGCACCGAAATGGCGCACATCGCCGGCATTATCGCCGAAGAAATTGGTGCAAATGTAAAGACCGCTAAATATGCAGCTCTGGTACATGACCTCGGCAAAGCCCTGACCCACAAAATGGAGGGCAAGCACCACCACATTAGCGGTGAAATGCTGCGCAAGTATGGTGCGCCTGAGGCGGTGGCGGTGGCTGCAGAACAGCATCACGACGACGTCGAAGCGACCACTGTCGAATCAATTATTGTCCGCGTAGTCGACGCCATTTCTGCCGCTCGCCCTGGTGCTCGCAACATCTCTGCCGAAAACTTTGTGGAGCGCATGAAGGAACTTGAAAATGTAGCCACCGGCTTTGACGGCATCGAAAAAGCCTACGCTATATCGGCCGGCCGCGAAGTCCGCGTATTTGTACGGCCGCAGTCCATTGACGATCTGGCTGCCATTCGTTTGGCGCGCGACATCGCCACCAAAATCGAATCGACCATGCAATACCCGGGCACCATCAAAGTTAATGTTATCCGCGAAACCCGCGCCGTAGAGTTCGCCAAGTAGGTTCGCCAAGGAGCGTTATGCAGCAATATCTGTTTTTGATGCTTGGATTTCTGGGATCGGGCAAAAGCTACGTATCCAAATGGCTTGCACCGCACACTGGCTCGGTACTGTTTCGGGTTGACCCCTTGCGTTGGCAAATGTTTGGCGAAGACCGGCCCGAACTGTACATACCCGAAAACAAGGCACTCGTAAATAATGCGACTCAATATGCTGTCGGCCAGGTTTTGGAAAGCGGGCTAGCAAACGCTATCACAGACGCCAACCACAATCAACGCTCGGTGCGCGACCGTGTTCGCGGTATTGCCAAAAAGCATAATGCGCTTGGTATCATGGTCTGGGTTCAGACTCCTTTGGAAATTGCGAAAGAGCGCACTATCGAGCGCGAAAAGACCGAAGGGCACAAGCTCATGGAAGAAGGTTTGGTCGAAAAGATGGCCAACCTCCTTGAAGAGCCGGACGATGATGAACTGGTAATACATATTGATGGCCTGGCTACCGCTGAAGAGCAAAAGCGCCAGTTCGACGAACAATTTGCTCGGATCAAGCAAAACACCATACAATAAAGACAATGATAAAAGCAGTTTTATTCGATTTTGGCGGCGTACTTACCGAAACAGGTAAGCGCGGTTATATTACTGGGGTTATTGCGGCTATATTCGGTTTGAGACCCGACGAGGTCGACATTACCGATATCCATGCCGACCTGCGCCGCGGCAAGATCGAGGAAGCCGACTTTTTTGCCGCCATCAATGCACGCTACGGTACTGCCCAAAAACAGCTCACCAAAGAAGAGTTTGTGGCTCGTACCGAAATAGTCGAACTCAGCCCGACTGTTATTGAGCTAGCTGCAAATATTCGGGAGAAGGGGATCCCTACAGGTATTCTTTCCAATGTTTTTGGCGTTAACGCCGAGCGCCTCCAGGCACGTGGTTATTATGACGGCTTTGATCCGCTCATTTTGTCGTGTGACGTGGGCCGCGCCAAACCCGACAAAGAGATTTACGACGCAGCCATTCAAAAACTTGGCGTTAGACCCGAAGAAATTCTATTTATTGACGACCAAGAAAAGTGCACCGTTCCGGCCGAGGCCATGGGCATGCACGTCATCCTGGCTCAGTCACCGGAACAGATCGTGGCTGATACCAAGGCGATATTAAAAACAGAGAACGGCCTGGAATTATGAATATACTCTATCTTGGTGACATTATGGCCGAACCGGGCATTCGTGTGGTTGAAAAGGTGCTGCCAGTTTTGCGGCGTGAGCACGAAGTTGACCTGGTTATCGCTCAGGCCGAAAACCTATCAGATGGCAAGGGCATCCGGCCGGAAGACGTTGCACGCATCCGCAAAGCCGGCGTTGCTTTTTGTACCGGCGGCAATCACACATTGTATCGTAAAGAGATCTACCCGCAGTTGAACGACCCCAATCAACCTGTAATTCGTCCCGCAAACTACCCCGTTGGCACGCCTGGGCTCGGCTACAAATATATCAACACCATGAAGGGTGAGGTGCTGATGGTCAGTTTGCTCGGCAAGATTGTCGGCAAAGACGCCGACCTGCTGCTGGACAATCCTTTGCTGACTATAGACAAGATTTTGGCCGACGAAGAACAGCACAAAAAAGTGGCTACCATCATCAATTTTCACGGTGATTTTAGCAGTGAAAAAATGATTATCGGCTACTATTTGGATGGCCGGGCAACAGCGGTGATTGGCGATCATTGGCATGTACCGACTGCCGATGCGGATGTTTTGCCAAAGGGTACGGCACACATTACCGATGTGGGTATGTGCGGGTCTTTGGACTCCTCGCTTGGCGTGACCCTTGATAGTCTTATTCCGCGCTGGCGTGACGGCTACCAAACCAAAAACGAACTAGAAACGGGTGGTCGCATGCAGTTTAACGCGCTGCTCATAACCACGGACGATCGAACTGGTCTCGCGACAGCCGTCCAGCATATCCGTCAGATCTTTTAGTCTTCTTTGCCGCCAAACCCGATAACAGCAACGACAACGGTGGTGAGTGCATTAATAATAACGATCCGCACGCCGTCGAGATCGCGTTGGATGGCCATCAGAATGGCGCTGGCGAGCCAGATGGTGGCGATAACGCCCGCAGTGTATGGGTACTTAATAAAGAGTAAGAGTTCTTTAAGCATGTTTTTCCTCTGGGGTTAGATTTTCGGCGATTTCGGGCGGCAGACCCACGGGAATTTCGCTGGCGGCCGCAACACGGGCGCTGGGCAGGTCAATACGATTGAGGAGCTGACGAAACAGCGCCGGATCTCGCACGGCAACGCGCTCCAGCCACCGGTTAATGGTGTCGATGGCGCGCGTCACGCTTACTGGTGAGTCGGCCAGACGTACAATGTCGCCATGCTCATTGGCGACGCGCATTACGGATTGTGCCAGTACATATGCCACAACTTGTTCGCGGCGTCCCAATGCTTCTACCATTGCCATGTAGGTCTGACCGGCACGCAGAATTTCGGAGGATTCCAGATGAACGACAAGCCCCAAGCGGTTGCCTTTATTTACCAATTGGTTGAAAGCCTGTAGCACGTGTCCTTCCGCCAGAATATCTTTGACGTCGCCCGTGCCCATGGCGCTGTCGAACATACTTTGGACGACACGCCCGACATCTTTTAGCAGATCATGTTGCGGCTTGAGCGGGTTTGCAGGCGTCGCTCCGGCGGGTGTAGGCGAATGGTGCTGACTTGGCAAAAATGTGCTGATCTTTTTAAGTGCGCGGTACAGATCATTTACAAAGAAGCGGATAAACTGCTCAAACAAAACGCCGACGTCTCCACGGTCGCTGTATAACAGATGCCACTGTTCGAGAACGCCAAACAAAGCAGCCTTGTTGCGCGGGGCAGGGGCTGAAATGCCAAAGTCGATCATGCCGACGCGGTTGTTGGTCATAAAGCGGATGTTGCCAGGGTGCGGGTCGCCTTGTATGCGAGGCAGGCTAAATGCGCCGCTGAGGCATTCGACGCCCAGAACGCGAAGCTGTTCGTCGAGGTCCGATCCCAGATGCTCACGTACGTAGGCAGCGGTATCCACACCCTGAGCACGCATTTTGAGGAGTTCGGCCCCGGAAATGCCCTCAACGTATTCTTGGACGATAATGTGTTTGGTGCAAAGATCCATGTACGTTTGGGGAATGAAAAAGCGAGAGTCGTGTCGGTAGGCCTGGTACAGATCCTGGGCAAACTGCGCCTCTGCTAAATAGTCGGTTTCGCCGAGAGTGGCACTGCGGAATTCGCGGTAAGCTTCGCTCATATTGACGGTCATATCGCGGAATTCGCGGGCGGCAAAACGCTTACTAAACAGGCCAAGCAAACGCAGGTCAAATTTGAGTAGTTCGCGCACCATGGGGCGCAGCACTTTAATAATAATCTGCTTACCGTCGCTATGTTGTCCCATGTAAACCTGGCCAAAACTGCCGGCCGCAAACGGTTCGGGCTGCACCAGAACAATATTCTGTAATTGCTCAGGCGAGAGTTCTTTTTGTAGGGTGGCTACGATGTCTAGTGGCTCGTGGTCGACATCTTCAAAGATCTTGAGTTTGCTAGGACTTTGCCAGCGGCGCATGACCGGCGTGTTGAATAAAACGCCCTGCAAAAATTTGATGTATACACCGCCGAGTGCCAAGAATTCATCACAAATTAAATTGTACATCTCCTGGTCGCGTCGTCGTTTGCGCAGGTAGTACACTTTTGCGCCGAGTTGCGCTAGGCGCCGTGTGCGGCTGCGCTTTAGGGCGGCTAATTTGGTTTCGCGTCGTCGTTTGCGTACGGTAACCACGACCTACCGCCTGCTCGTAAAGCCGATAAAAAACAGCGCCAAAGTAGAAACAATGGCCGTAATATAGAGGTGAAAGATTTGGTCGGCGGCGTGCCGCGTCGTGGCCATCAGAATAACTGCTACCCAGATCAGTACGATAGAAGCGAAGATGGACGCATACTTCATGGTCATCACATTATAGCAGTAAAAGAGAGGGGAGAAAGTTCGAAACAGAGGTCGTTGTACATAAAGCTATATAGCAGCAAACTTGAGACATAAGCAAGACTATGCCCAAGCAATACATAAAGACGATTCCAGCATCATGCCAGAAAATTACAAGACTTCCGTGATCACTGAACGAAGGATACGCTAAAGATGTTGTCAGTTTGGCAACTATACAAAGTAAATTAACAATAGAAAGGGTGGAAAAATGAGCGTACAGCTTGAAATTCAAGACGGCTCGCCGCATTGGTGGCTGAGTCCCGACGTCTGGACCGTACCAGGCGACGATCCGGAAGGAGCGCCAGGACTACCGATCGCCGGTCAATCATGCTATATGTGGGCAAGAGTTCACAATACTGGAACCGATGCAGTCGCAAATGCAACCGTTCGATTTTATTGGGCTAATCCGTCGGTTGGATTTGATCGCACTAGTGCCAACTACATCGGTAGTGCTAATGTATCATTAAATAGTGGTGAAACGAAAGAAGTTTTGTGTTTGGTTGCGTGGCAACCAGTGTTTGTCAATAATGGACATATTTGTGTTTTAGCTGAGGCATTCCATGCTACGGCCGATCCGTTGCCAGCCTCCCCGGCCTTTAATGTGCCCACCGACCGGCATGTGGCACAGCGCAATCTTTCGGTGCTCATGACTGCGCCGATGAAAATGGCGTTTTCGATGGCGTTTGAAATTCATAATACCGAACGAAAAGCGCGTAACTTTACGATCAAAACCAAACTCGGTGAACTGGCAGAACTGCGCCCACTGGCCAAAACAATCGGTCAACTCCCGACCGGTAAAGGTAAGGTGCAAAACGTCGGTTTCATAAAGGCCGCCGTTCCTTGTAATAGCGACGAAAAACCACAGCCAGTTGTAGAGCGCCTCGAAGTCGCGCCTGGCGGCCGAGTCGGCTTGACAGTAACTGGCGAGTTAGAGGGCGATGTCGCACTCGTGCATGTCATCCAAGAGGTTGATGGTAAAGAAGTTGGCGGCCTCAGTGCAGTGGTTGTAAAGGGCGGTGCAGAAACGCGCGTCAAGAAAGGAAAGGCGTAAGGACTATGGCAACGTTTGCAATTCCTAACCGGCCGTTTGCTACCGAACCGATCACAGGTATGATGACGCCCGACGGCATCTTTGAAGTGGCTCTGGGGCAACAAAGCATTAACGCACATGTCCAGAGTTCCAGCGGCGCAGCCGTAAACGTGCAGGTGTATGTCGAAAGCGTTTCCGACCCGGGTATCGTGGTGGATCCGGTCACGCACTTTATCGCCAGCGCTTCGCCAAATGTGCCGCATTTGTTTACCTGGCAGGCCGATTTTACAGCGGCGAGTCCCGGCAAACACCTGATTAGTTTCATCGTTGAGACGCCGGGTGGCGGCAGCCAGCGCATCATTAAAAAGATATTTGTAACCAAAATGGCATACGACCCGGCGACCGAAGGCTACACTATAAGTTGTCCCGAAGGCACGATGGGCGTGATCTTTAAGCAAATGCTTGGGCCAAAGAATCCGCTTTGCTGCCGCGGCGAAAAAGAGGACTGCGCTGACGGCGTTTGCCGGCCACGCCAGGCTTTGCGCGCTGCCTTGAATACCGCCGCAAACTTGGCCGCCGCAGACAATAACCAAAAGAATTTGCTGCATTACCTGGTACGCGGCTTTAAAGGCCACGAACGAGACTTTACATTCTGCGCTCCCCAGGTGTTAGTGAGCGAGGTTGAGACCTTAGTCCTACCTACGCCCCCCTATAGTGGCCAATACGGCGATTTACCTTTCCAGGATCCGTGGTGGAAGGTACTTTTTGCGATTCTGGCATTAATCCTACTCATCGCGGCGGCTATTGCCGAAGCGGTGGACGGATCGGGTAGCATAACAGTCGGAGCTAGCGGCACACATGATCTACCAAGCGGTTCGGGCGGTAGTTGCTGTACGCCCACGGCTTCTGGCGGCGGGACCAGCTATATTGCAGCCGGGTTGCTGGCCGCAGCTGCCACCATGGCGGTCATTGCTGGCGCGAGTGATGTTCGTGACCCATACCGAAAAGGTCAGGACAATACCACGCCAGACAACCCCAGCGAGATAACTGTCGCCGAAGCGCTCAGTATGAAGTTCAATTATCCCGAGCCCGTCATTCCGGGCACGCCGTTTAGGGTAGGACTGGACTTTAAATATGTCCGTACAACCAATGTCAAAACCTATACCTACGAGGCTAGCGAGACCAATGCCAACATTCACCTGCTGGATCACTACGAGATCAACGCGCCCGATGTGGTGCGCGCTTATCAGCGCGAACTATTCGTCGTCGAGGCCAAGTTCTTTGACGCGGATAAAAAGCTGATTCGTGGCAGTCAGTTGTTCGTGCAATGCTACTTGATTGGGCCAGAAGGTCAGCTGCGTAAGTTTGCCCTGCAAGACAATGGTTTGCAGGCCGACGCGACCTCAAGCGATGGCACCTACACTGGTGCGATCCGCTTTAGCACCAAAGATAAGGGCTTGTGGAAATACTTTGTGCTCGCACAAGATGTCAACACGGCCGATCCAAACCTGGAGCCGGAGGAGGCGGCCCAGATCATTGGCGGCATGATCATGACCGACCAATTGAGCATTACATTTAGTGGCGGCGTTTGTCCGCTGGTTGCCGATGGTGATGTAAATGTGATTGGCTAAAAGTAAGTGGTAAAAGGCAGGGGCTTGTGCTATACTAGCCCCTGTTACGCCATAAAAGGCAAACACCCGGGGTGTGGCGCAGTTGGCTAGCGCGCGCGGTTTGGGACCGCGAGGTCGAAGGTTCGAGTCCTTTCACCCCGACCACTAAAGAAACGAAAAAAAGAACCCTTCAGGGTTCTTTTAGTTTTGTCTGAATTAATAGAACATAAGATGGCTATTCTTCGTGCCCGCCGCGACCCACGATAACGTTTTGTACGCCAAACATGCGAGGCCGCAACACCAGCAGTCGCATAAAGATGGTATGGATGTGCAGAGCGATTGCCAGTAGTGCAAAAGCGGCCAGTCCTTTAAGAATGTTTGGCCCTGTCAGTACCGTCCCGGCGTCCATCCGACCCAAGAGAATACAAAATGGCACAATGACGCGCGCAAAAAAGATCAAGTAGATGATCCAAACAACAAGAGCAGCAGTGCGGAGGCCGAGACGGACTTCGCCTTCGACCCTCATGCGGTGCTTGAGCCCCGGGTCATTAATATATTCGACTTCGGAAATGGCGGTGTGAGCCTTTGCTGATATGTGATCCATTCCTTCCAGGAGCACATAGATAAGCAGTCCAATAAATAACGCAAAAATAATAACCGACACATTATATGCAAAGGGGCTACTAAAAATGCCGTTAATAGCTGCGAGGGCATTGGACGACTCCTGAAAAATGGTGGTCAATCCATATGGCCCAAATAGATATACGTACAGTGCATTTTCGGGCGAAACATACGCCCAGTTGGTAAAGATAATAAGTGTCGCGCTTAAAAAAACGGCAAGACTGCCGCTAAAGAGTGAGGGTAGCAAAAGAAGTGTTGTGAGCGTATAACGATGCATTTAGCACTATGATAAATGAAGATGCTGGGGGTCGTCTAGCTAGGCGCGGGAAAGGCTGTGCATAAATCCACTATTTTGTGAGTTTTACGCTTGCTAATCGGGCTGGCATTTTTATTTTTGTTGTGTCATGCTAAAAGCATTACCACTATTATCAAGCTAAAATTAAGGTAACATAGAAATGAATCGTCTCTCTTTGACAGTGTTTGACCGAGGGTCCATTAAGCGCACTGGTGCAATTATCGCAGGGGTACTCCTGGCACTGGCATCGTATATAACGTTTGCTGTGCCTTCAAAGGTAAGTGCCGCGGCTTGTGCCGCTCCGGCCACAGACTACGGAAGTGCTACGGCGACCATAAAAGTGGACACTGCTGCCACCTACCGCATCTGGAGCCGCGTGATGGCTGCTGATGCCTCAAATAACTCCTACCTCCTAGAAGTTGACGGCAACACTTGTTACGCCGTGGGCGACAGCAATAATTTACAGGCTGGTGTTTGGACATGGGTCGACTATCAAAACGGCTCTACCAGCAGTTCAACCAAAATACAGCAAAGCCTGACCGCCGGTAGTCACACTATCAAGATGATCGGTCGAGAAGCCGGTGTAAAGCTGGGCCGAATATTGCTTGTTTCTGATTTAAACTGTGTTCCAACGGATACGGGCGACAACTGTGCAACGGCCGGTGATACCGAAGCTCCCGCAGTTGATGTTACTGCTCCCGCAGCCAATGCAACTGTTTCAGGTGCGGTCAATGTTACTGCCACGGCGACCGACAACGTAGGCGTAAGTAAAGTTGAATTCTATGTTAATGGCGCACTCAAATCATCCGCAACTACCAGTCCGTACACCTACAATTGGGATACAAAAACCATTGCCAACGGCCCTGTTAGTCTCATGGCTAAAGCCTACGACGCCGCTGGTAACAGCAACAGCGACACCACTCAGGTTAATGTATCCAATGGTGACACCACCCCGCCAACGGTACCCGCGGGTATAACAGCTACTGCCGACGCCGCCAATAAGGTAACCGTCAAGTGGAGCGCAAGTACCGACAACACTGCAGTTACAGGCTACTGGGTTACGCGAAATGGCACGCCCGTGGCGCAGGTAACCACTGGTCTCCAGTATGTTGACCAAACCGTTTTGCCGGCGACAGCTTACAGCTATAAGGTATCAGCCTACGACGCCGCCGGTAATACATCTGCACTGTCGGCAGGGGCCAATGTTACCACCCCGACCGCTCCCGACACACAGGCTCCAAGTGCTCCTACCGCCCTAAATGCAACCGCAGCTAGCTCGACGCAAATCAACTTAACCTGGACGACAAGCACTGACAATGTCGCGGTCGCAGCATACGATGTCTACCGCAGCGTAGGCACGGGTTCGGCTAGCAAAATTGCGAGCGTAACTACAACGAGCTACGGCGACACCGGGCTTACTCCCTCTACCGCCTACACTTACTACGTAACCGCACGTGATAGTGCCGGCAACATGAGTCAGAACTCAGCATCTACTAGTGCGACAACGTCAGCTAAAACTAGCAAAGGCAGGGGACATATTAAGGGTCAAGTCACCTTCGGTGGGTCTAGCAGTGCCTTTGCAACACCCAAGGCATATGCCGCAACCCCAGGCGCACCTCATGCCCAGGTCACATTAACCATTCTTGGAGCCCGCCGAGTTTATGATACTGATAGCAGGGGCCGCTACATCATAAGCGATGTACCCGCCGGTATATACCGAATACGTTACAGCGCGCCAGGCCATTACAGTAAAGTCGTGAAGGTTAAGGTCTCTAGCGACCAGACCAAAACGCAAAACGTAACGCTGCGCAAACGTTAACAGAGATTCAGAGGAGTAAATAACTATGGAAACTTCAAACCTACATCAAAACGACGAAGTACCAATCATTAATACCCGGCCGCAGCGCCGCAAAACAGTTGGCCGTTGGCTGACCTTAGCCGTAGCCGTGGTGGTGGTCGGTGCAGCGTCACTGTTCGTTGTCCTACAGCAAAACGGTTCGAATAGTGTTCAGGCTGCGCCGAGTGCAACAGTCGAGGTATCTGCCAGCGGTTTTCAGCCTCAAACCATCCGTATCAAAAAAGGTGAAACAGTGACCTGGGTCAATAAAGACACGGCCGCTCATCACATTGTGGCCGACCCATTCACTAAGGATGAATCATCGCGCACGCTCAATAGTGACAGTCCCCTTGCACAAGACGAATCCTACACTTCAACCTTTGAAGAAGCCGGCACATTTAACTATCACGACCAAATTAATCCTGTGGCATTCCGCGGCACAGTAATTGTAGAGTAATATCATGAGTACAAATAAAATCCAAGCACCAACCTCAATCTGGGGTCAAGGTCGTTCCAAACGCAACAAAATTATCGCCTTAGCTGGGGCGGTACTGATAGCAACGATTCTATACACGATCATCATTTCTCGTGCTGCAACTAACTTTGTGAGCGTCGACCCTTCCGGGTCTACCGTAAGCGGCAACGCCCAAGTAGTAACAGAATCAGATGGCTCCAAATCCATCCTATTTAAAGCACCAGTTACTCCCCCACCAACCACTCCACCTCCAACTACACCTCCACCCACCAATCCACCCGTCTCTGGCTGGCCAAGCGCCGATAACGTCGGGCTCAAGGTCGCGACTACACGTACGATGAGCGGTGCCGCCATCGACGACCCCGCTTGGTTCAAAGAGAATAATTTCCCGGGTAGTGGAACTAAGACTGATCCTTGGGTAGTAGATCGCGTGCTCTTTAAGGATGTTGTGAATATGGGACGCAATAAAGGCGCTGGCTTAGAAGGCAAATGGGTTAAGTTTACTAACTGCCGCTTTTACGGTAATCCAGGCAATCCTACGCCCGGTGGAAGTTCAGGGTTAACTGCCTCCTTCTACGCACCATTCTTTATCATTGAGGACTCCACCATAGGACCAAACTTGCCATTGCTGTCAACGGGTGGCACATCTGCCGGTACCAACTTCGGGACAATGAGCTGGGTGCCATTCCAGATGCGTCGCACCAATGTTTATGGCGCTAACATATTAGTTGGCTTCGAAACTGAGCGAAGCGACACTACCGGAGTATTGGTGGAAGATAACTATCTCCATGACATTTTCTCTGCAAACGTAGACCACACCGACATCATCAACGGCAACGGCCATGCTAGCCATGTAATTATCCGACACAACTACCTAGACGGTATCCGAAGCGGAAATTCCTATGTAACCAACGGTATCGGTATATACAATGACAACATAAATGTTTGCGACCAGTGTGCCACAATTGAAAACTGGACAGTCGAGAAGAACTATATCGACCGGGCTGCTAGACTCATATTGGCTCCCGACAGTTCAGCATTGTTCTTAAATCCCTTTGTCGTTCGCGACAATACCTTCGGTCGATATAATGCAACACAAGGCGGTATATTCGCGGGACGTACACCGAGCCTTCAAAGCGGCAATGTTGACACGGGCGGTAAGGCGATGACACTTTAGCTCCGCCGCTGATCCTTGCTCAAAACAAAACCCCGTCTCAATCGAAATGAGGCGGGGTTTAAATTTGGGCTATTTTGGTCGGGGTGACAGGACTTGAACCTGCGACCTCAGCGTCCCGAACGCTGCGCGCTACCAACTGCGCTACACCCCGTAAAGATACCTATTAGTAAGCCACAAGCTTGTCTGGAGATCAAGTAGTTTAGCTGAAGTATAGGACGTAGTTTTTTACCCCAATTTCAGGTAAGCTTAAAGCATAATCATGAAAAATATCTCATCTTACTTCTTAAAAATATCTCGGCAACCATTCACAATTTTATCGGCAGTTGTTTTGTTGGCGGTTTATTTTTTGGTGACTGCACCAAAAGCGAGCGCCGTTGCCTGCACCTCGCCATCAACCGATTACGGACGGGCAACGGTTGCGCTCAATGTGGGTAGCACTGCTACGTACCGCGTATGGAGTAGGGTATATGCGCCCGACAGCAGCAATAATTCGTTTTTACTCGAAATCGATGGCAATACGTGTTTTACCGTCGGCGATAGTGGCATTCCGGCTAATAGCTGGACATGGGTGGATCACCAGGGCGGCGTGCAATCTTCCAAGATGCAACTGAGTCTGAGCGCAGGTAATCATTCACTCAAAATGATCGGGCGTGAGCCGGGCGTAAAGATGGGCCGGATTTTGTTTGTATCTAACCTTGATTGCGTGCCTGTCGGCACCGGCGACAACTGTGCCTCGACGACAGCGCCGTCCGACACCGAAGGACCCTCAGTTGACATAACAGCACCAGCGAATGGCGCAAATGTGTCCGGTGTGGTGGGCGTTAAGGCAACAGCCCGCGATAATATTGCAGTGGCCAAGGTCGACTTTTTTGTGAATGGTGTGCTTAAGTCTTCGGATGCCTCATCACCGTATTCGTACGACTGGGATAGTCGCGTGACCGCCAATGGCAAGGTAGGCCTGATGGCTAAGGCATATGATACGACAGGAAATGTAAGCTCAGACAGCATACAGGTGAGTGTGTCTGGTGGTGATAGCCAAGCGCCAACGACGCCCGGTAACGTGAGCGCTACCCCTGATGCGGCCAGCAAAGTGACCGTCAAATGGACTGCAAGCACCGACAATGTGGGTGTTGCCGGTTACCGTGTCCTGCGGGGCAAAGTCAGCATCGGCCAAGTTGATGCTACCGAATATGTAGACAGCACTGTTTTGCCCGGTACAACCTATAGCTACCAAGTGGCCGCTTATGACCAGGCCGGAAACTCCTCGGCCCTATCAGGCGCAGTTGATATCAAAACGCAGAACGTTGCAGATTCGCAGCCCCCAGCTGCCCCAGCAAATGTAAGGGCTAGTGTCGTTAGCCCTAACCAGATCAACCTAGCCTGGACCACGAGTTCCGACAATATCGGCGTGGCGGCCTACGATGTATTCCGCACCATGACCGGCCGTAAGGGTAATGCCATAAAGGTGGCTACTGTTGCCAAAACTAGTTATGGGGATACGGGCTTGACGCCAAAGACCAAGTATAGTTACTATGTCGTCGCCAAGGACACCGCCCTCAATGCGAGCGAGAAGTCGGCGGTCGCCACGGTAGAGACCAAGCCAACGCCAGAGCCGAATATAGGAATGCTTCGTGGCAAGGTGACCTTTGCCAAAAATGCCGAGGGACAGGGCCACGTGACCATCCGTGTTAAAGGCATAAAGCATGTGTATGATACCGATAGTCAGGGGCGCTACGAAATACTCCAACTGCCGCCCGGAAACTATAAAGTATCGTACCAAGCCAATGGTTCGCATACCAAAGAGATGACGGTCAAGATTTATGCTGGTAAGATTAACGAGACCAATTTAACGCTTCTTAAGCGTTAAAGCGAGGAACATACATAATGGATGACAACTCCAACCAGGCTAGGGTGTATTTTGGCGATGAACCCACCAAAAGGCGCTGGCGACCCACCAAGCGTCAGATTATTGTTGCGGCGACCTTGTTGGCGGCTATCGTTATTGGAGTGCTCATATTTGCGCTTACCCGCAAAGAGGCGGAAATGCCTGCCTCGGTGCCCACTGTCGAAATCAATGAAACCGGTTTTAATCCGCTGGTTATAAAGGTAAAAAAGGGTGAGCGTATCCAATGGGTCAACAAAGATAGTCGCATGCATCAAGTAGCTGCCGACCCTCATCCCACCGGCGAGACACTCCCGTCGCTCAAAAGCGCCGAGCCTCTTCTAAAGCAAGAAACGTACACTGCTGTATTCGAGAAAGCTGGCACATTTACCTACCATGATTTTCTGGATCCATTAGGCTATCAGGCCACGGTGATTGTTGAATAACAAAAAAACTAACGCTGCGTTTGCTACAATAGCTATATGGGCATTTTGTGGACGATTCTCGTCGTTGCTATTACCTTTTGTATCCTCATTGGTGCAGAGTATTTGTCGCGTGCCAAAGATATACACGCCGAGCTTACCCGCAAACTGGTGCATGTGGCGGTGGGTACATTTGTTGCTTTTTGGCCGTTTTTCCTCAGTTGGCGGCAAATTCAATTGCTAAGCTTGGCGTTCTTTGTGGTTATCTGCATCTCGATCAAATTTAATGTATTTAGTTCGATCCATGCGGTCAAGCGCAGCATAACCGGCGAACTCTTGTTTGCTATTGTGATTGGGCTACTCGCAACTATTAATTCCAATGAGTGGGTGTTTATGGCTGCCATGCTGCACCTGGGCTTGGCCGATGGCCTGGCGGCGGTTGTGGGCCTCGGTTGGGGAGATAACAATGGCTACAAAGTCTTTGGCCGTCTAAAGAGTATAGCCGGTAGTGTAGCATTCCTTATTACATCGTTTTGTATTTTGGCTGTTTACGCGCTGTTTTCGGACAGTACCACCGGATTCGTGACATTGCTATGGTTACCGTTTGTGGCAACTGCCGTCGAAAACCTGGCAGTACAGGGCACGGATAATTTGGTCATGCCCATGGCTATCGCCTTAGTGTTGGGCAGTGGCCTTTAGCCCTTTTGAACTGAACGGGCACGAGAGTGAGAGGCTTTGGATGTAGCGCCACGGTGTGCTCGCAAGGCGTTAATTATGACCACGACGTCTACTATTTCCTGGATGAGCGCCCCGTAAATCGGCCTAAACCTGCCTGTAGCAAATACCAGCATAAGTGCGACGCTAAGGCTGATGCCTACCAAAATGCTTTGTTTGGCGATCAAAAATGTCCGGCGAGCAATCTCACGGCTTTCGGCCACGTGTTCAAGGTCATCTAACATAACGACGACGTCAGCAGATTGGCTGGCGGCGGTGGAGCCGCGTGCCCCGAGGGCTATGCCGATGTTGCTGGCGGTCAAAACCGGAGCGTCGTTGACGCCGTCACCTACGAAGGCCACCGGATGATTTTCGGCTGATTCAACGGCGCGAATTTTATCGCCGGGCAAAGCTTCGGCAAAGAATTTCTTGATGCCCAGTTTTCTGGCAACGCTGCTTGCGATAGCCTTGCTGTCGCCCGTTACCAGAAGGATGTCTTTGACCCCCTGGCTGCGAAGGCGCTCCAGGGTGCGCTTTGCTTCGGGCCGAATCTCGTCTTTAAAGGTAATAACACCTGCGAGTTTGCCATCGACGGCTACAAAGGCGGCAGTTTGCTGAATCTTTTTGGTATCCAACTGTGATGGCAAAACAACGTCGTAATCCCGTAATAGCGAAAGTCGTCCCACGAGCACTTGTTTGCCGCCAACCCGCGCTTCTAGGCCATGTCCGGCACGCTCGGTGATGTTTTTGGACTTCACGTTGGCGTGACTGCCTTTGGCCTTGGTTACAATTGCCTGCGCCAGAACATGGCTAGAGTGCTGCTCAAGCGCGGCGGCCAGGCCCAGCACCGCATCTTTTTTAAATCCGTGGTAGGCCGTAACCGTATCAACTACGGGCGTTCCTTGGGTAATGGTACCCGTTTTGTCAAAAGCAAATGTTTCTGCGGCGGCTAAGCGTTCCAATGCCGAACCATTTTTGATGATAATACCCTGTTTGGCGGCCCGGCTCATGCCCGAAATGATGGCGATCGGAGCGGCTAAAATGAGCGGGCAAGGTGTAGCGACGACCAAAACCTGCAGGAAGCGCAGTGAGTCACCGCTGAGCGCCCAAGCCGTTCCGGCGATACCAAACGACACAATGGTAAACGGAACGGCATAATGGTCGGCCATGCGCACAAATGGCGCTTTGTTGTGGTTGGCGGCCCGCACCATTTTGATGATTTGTTCGTACTGACTGTCGGCGGCGGTATGCAAGGCCTCGGCGATCAAAGCGCCCTCCAGGTTGACTGAACCGCTCATAATATTTTGGCCGGGCTTTTTGACTTCGGGAATGGCTTCGCCGGTTAGGCTGGATTCGTCTAGGCTGGACGAGCCTTCCAGGATCTGGGCGTCTACAGGTACGATGTCGCCGGGGCGAAGCACAATCTTGTCACCGGCCTTGACTTCGCTGGCACGCACTTCGACTTCTTGCTTGCCGCGCAGGATACGCGCCTTCTGGGGCGCGCGGTCAAGCAGCGCATCAAGTTCACGTTTGGCACGGTGTTCGGCAAAATCTTCCAGCGACTCACCACCAGTCAGCATGAGGACGATAACGAGCGCGGCCCAGTACTCGCCCATAACGAGCGCCGTTACGATGGCCGTGGCGGCCAAAATGTCCACACCATACGTTCCTTCGCGCAGATCTTGGATCATGCCCCACACGAGTGCAATCGATTCGGCCGTGATGGTAATAATCAGCACCCAATGGGCGATTTTATCCTGATCCAAAACGCCCAGCACGAGCGCCGCAAGCGCCCCCACTACAGCCAGCACAAATAAATAATAGTGACGAACAAAGTGTACGATATTTTTCCACATAATATCGTTAGTATAACAGAGGCTGGCCTAGGGGCGAATCTTCTGGAGCGCATCGGCGTCAGGCTGGTAAGGGTAGTATGCGATTTTTTTGACGAACATTTTCCATGGTGCATGGCTGTCGTCGATCTCGCCGCCCATGCCTCCGCCCATGGCCAGGTTCACGATAATGTACATGTCTTGGTCGAATGGCCACTCATCTGGGTTGTTCGATCCTTTCTTGAGCGTATGATAGGCTTTGCCGTCCACCGTGAACGTTAGTGTGTCCGGTGTCCATTCCATGCCAAAGGTATGAAAACCGGTTGGGTCGCCGCTCATGATCGTGCTCTTTTGATGGCTGCGGGCAAAGGTGTGTACCGTAGATTCAATACGCCGCGGGTCTGCGCCCACGTGTTCCATGATGTCGATCTCGCCGTCGTGCATATAAAATCGTGGTTCTGCCCATTGGTTTTCGGTAGGCGCCAGGCGTTTGGTGTACGCCTGTGTATCCGAAAGCAGCCACACGGCTGGCCAGGTTCCTTGGCCTACAGGCAACTTGACAGTGGCCTCTATTTTGCCATATTTAAAAGTCTTTTTGCCTTTGGTATCGAGCCGAGCCGAAGTGTACTGGCGTCCGCCCAGATCTTCTTTGCGGGCTTCGATAGTGAGAGCGCCATTTTCGATACGCAGGTTTTCGGAACGGTCGGTGTAGGTCTGAGATTCATCGTTGTAGATGGGGGTTTCGGTGGTGGCGATGTTCCATACGTCCTTGCTGGGCATACCGTCTGGTTGCTGGCTAAAGTCTTGCACCCATTCGGCGGTTTCGGCAAAAGGCTTGGGCCGCGGACTGTTTTCGGGTTTGTTCTGACTGAGCGCTATAAAACCAAAGATGACAAAGCCTAGGCAGAGCGTGATAAGGATGAATACGGTAATCCGGTGGGATTTTTGCATTCTACTAGTATATCCGAAAAGCGGTTTCGCAGTATTTTATGTTACAGAGGTTTCTGGTCCAGTACGACGCAGTCTAGCATGAGCTGAGGGGGCAAAAAATGACGCTGCTCGAGCAACCTGCGAAATGTGTCGCCCTGACCGCGCGAGTTGGCTCGGAGTAGTCGAGGTCCACGGCTTTCCAGGCATGGCCAGGCATGCAAAGCATCTTGCTCGCTGACCCCAAAATATTGCTGGGTAAGCTGCCTGGCTGCAATACGTTCACGAAAGATGATAGTGCTCTCTCCATTCAGAAAGAATACAGTTTTGGGCTTGGGCGAGTTGAGCCGAAGTGACGTAAAGGGGAAGGCGGGTATCTGAAAAGTATCGTGAACCGTGGGCGGCAAGCCTTCTTCGAGGTAATCGGCAAGGTTCACGGGGTCGATTTGGCGCGGGTCTATGCCCAGATTACCTAAAAAGGTTCCTAGATCGTGCGCCCCTAAAATAGGAACTCTAAGCCCGTCGGTTGGATATAGCTGCTGCCGTTTAATGCCATTGTCAAGTAGCTCGTCTTGGTACGCTGCCATTTCAGGTGCCCCAAAATTAGCCACTGGCCGGTATATGTTTGGCAAGGTATTTCCCATACGGATCCGACCTATTGCGGAGTCACCGTCTCTATGACGACCGGGTTAAGCGTTAATTCTTCCGGAAGGAGAGAAGGACGGTCTCGCAGCATATCGCGGATAGCCATTGTCTGAAGTGCGTCTTCAGTTTTAATGAACCAAACATGGTCAAAATCACTCGCGTTGGGCCAATAATTGCGCTCGCCTGTGCTTTCTACCCCAAAGTATTCTTCGGCGAGTATTTTTGCTGCGGCACGTTCTTGTAATACAAGTGAGCTGTGGCCGAGCGCAAAGACCGTACGCCCCGTCATCGGCTGCCTTTCAAAATAGGGAAGCGTTGGCGTGGTGGTACGCTCCTCCGTCGATGGACTCATGTTTGCCTTAAGGTGTGCGACCAGTCCTGCTATTTCGGATTGATCTGGAACGGCGTCAATGCGCTGTAGGAAGACTTTGAATTCTGAAAGCCCCAAGATGGGCTGCTTGTCGAGCATCTTTTTCCATAGGCGACTGGCCCGGACGCCGAAATCTGTCATGGCGGAGTGAATCTCTGGAATACGATGCTCGAGGTTAGTTACGGGACGATACATATTTACAAGGGACTGCTTCATTCTTAGACACCTTTCAAAAATAAAAGAATCCTTGTGCAGGATTCTCAACTTAGGTATATGTAATCAAATTTGGGGCGAATGATGGGACTTGAACCCACGGCCTTCTGAGCCACAATCAGACGCTCTAACCTACTGAGCTACATCCGCCAGATTTAACAGATCTACTGTAGCACTTTTAGGGGGAATAATCCAGCTTTAGTTTGGCCGTACCCCATCAGAGATACGTATAAATCATTAACTTTTCAAAGTTTTTGTGTTAAAATTATTACAGATCACCGCAAGTATCTTGCCTGCGACCTTACACTACGATGATCGTTAATTTTTAACTTTCAAAGAAGAGGTTATTATGCGTGCCACTTTTAGGCTTGCCGAACTCGGCGAGCCAACAATCGATTTTACTACTGAACGAGTTCTGAACCGCGAGCTGGAGCCTATTGCTATGACGCCCGAAGACGTCAGGTATAGTCGGGAGGCGCTGGCGGAACTACCTGAAGAGGCGTTAAAACAAATGGGTGTCGCCGCCGAGATCATTACTCGCCAGGCCATACTCGAGCTTGGTCCGGAAATGGGCCTGGACTATCGCAAAGGACTCGTGGCCGAATATGTGCGTGCCCAGGCTATGGCCAAAACTGTCGAAAGCCCCGTGCGGCATGGCGCGCTCTATTTCAGCGCCTACAACACTGACTTAAGCCGTGGAAAGATTGGCTACTCTCCGGACGCAATAACCTGGCGCCAGCAACAATATGCCAACACGCAGCGCACACATTCTGGTAGGACATTCCACCGCGGTGACGAACGATTCGCCAGGCTGTATCCCCGGTAGATCTAAATTGTAGCAAAAATAATACAATGTGGTGCCCCGAGTTGGATTCGAACCAACGACCTTAGGCTTAGAAGTCCTCTGCTCTATCCAGCTGAGCTATCAGGGCATGATGATCGAAATTGGTGCGGGTGGGGAGAATCGAACCCCCATCTCCAGCTTGGAAGGCTGGCATATTAGCCGTTATACGACACCCGCATCGCATGCATTATAACAGATAAGAGACCCCGAATAAATACTACCGGGGAGCACTCGCTCGCCAGCCAATGGAGGGCGACCTTGTCGCGCTGGGCACTATAGGCCCAGTGCTTCCCCGGTAGTATTTATTCGGGGTCGTTCTATAAATAAGTTAGAATAAACGTATGAAGTACCACTTTCGGCAGGGATCGGACAGGAGAATGCAGAAGCGGCGTTTTCATTTGGCGGCAGCTTCTTCCCTGTTGGTGGTAGGGGTTTGTAGTACGACGCTGTACGCCCATGCCAATCAGGCGGAGGGGCCGGAAGACAAGTCGGCCGTGCATAAAACATCGTCGGCACAAACAGTGGCCGTTATGGCCGAAACTGCCAAAGCGCCTACCAGGCCTACGGCAGAAGTGCGCGCAAGCGATTGCGGCGGCGGTGGCCCCAAACGCCCTGGTCTGGCGGCTAGTTCGGTTTCGCAGCTGCGTAAACTGGCCGAATATGAGTTTGTATGCGGCGGCGAGGTCGTTAAGCAAATGTCGTTTTTTGTGCCGCTGCCAACGACCGATGCCGAAGCTATTGAGATGGCCAGCGATACAACAGCAACACTCAAGGAATTTGCCAAACAAAATATCACTCCCTTGGTCTTTATGGAGCCAACGCGCTGGAGTGGTGGCATTGTCGACATCGCTACCTATCGTGACGGTGGCTACGATGCGGCTATCGACACGTATTTTGCCACTATCAAGGCTTCAGGCGTGACCGACATCCAAATGGGCACTTGGAACCCGCTCCCAGAAGGCAATATTCCAGTGTGGGGGGATACCCGTGCTGAAACTTTTACAGCTATCGTGAAACGTACCGTTCAGTTGCAAAAAAAGCATTTCCCAAACAGTAAAGCTAGTGTGCTTTTGGAAAGCAAGACTTATCCAAGGGGTGATTCATGGATGGACGGCAAATACGTCAGTCTGTTGCCGTTTGTGCGTAACCTGCCGGATGGTCTGATCGATTCCTTTGGGTTACAAGGCTTTCCATGGGGCGCCATGAGCAAGCTGGAAGTCGCGGTGCTTGAGCCGTCGGTCTATCTGCGAACCGATCTTGCTATGGAAGCGGCAGGGAGCTTGGGCATAAAGGACGTCTGGTTTAATACCGGTACGTTCAATACATTCCACAAAGGCGACGGCATGCCGCTCGTTACCCTGCCTACCAAACAGCGCCAGCAGATTCTCGATAATGTTTTGCAGCAGATGAAAGCTGTCAAAGCGGCAGGGTATAAGCCCGCCGTGCATCTGTTTGCCCGCGACAAATCTGACACCGACGAAAAGATTGACTGGTCATATTGGAAGACTGGCAAAATGAGCAGCAGCCCGGCCACGCCTGTCTTTAAGGCATTTGTGCGTGACGCGCGGACTGCTGGTGTGCCATTGTGGCTATATGACGATACGGAGTGATCTGGATTGCAGTTATTGCAACTGGGCGGTAACTTCGTCCAAAGCGGCGTTGTAGGTCTTGACCGTGATACCACTCTGTTTGATGGCTTGCATCTGAGCTGCGAAGTCTGCAGGGGAGCTATCGAACTGCTCTGGGTTCGCACCGACGCGGTGATAGACCAGAACCAGCCATGTCTTGTCGGCCTTGGCCTGTTCGACCCAGGCAGAAACTTGGGCGGCAGTCGTGGTGTTAAGGATATTCTGGACGCGGACACGATAGATGTCGAAGTTGTCCTTTGAGTTGTAGCCTTCGTCTACGGTGCGGTGCGAACGGTAGTACTTTTTGAGAGTCGTAATGACGTTTGTATTGTAGTCACCGTAAGGGGTGGCGAAGTTGCGGACGGGTACGCCGATGATGCTTTGCAGGTAGGCCTGAGACTGCTTGGCTTCTTTGTCGAGCTGCGTGGCAGTCAGAGTGGTCATCATGGGGTGGGTGATGCTGTGTGAGCAGATTTCGTGGCCGCTGTTGTAGAAGGCCTTAACATTGCTGGTGGCCTGGGATGGGTCGTCAATGATGAACTGTGTGGCAAAACATTGGGTGGTCTTAAGGCCAAGCTGGTTAAGCAAAGGCAGGGCATTGGTAACATTGTCTTCGTGGCCGTCATCAAAGGTCAGGCTCAAAAGTGGTTGGTTAAAGCCGGTGGGGGTGTAGGGCGCAATACTATAGTCATCTGTCTGAATCCAGCCATTCTGGTTGATGAACAAGAACACGGATACTTTTGCGGCGTCCTGAGGAACGCTAAAGGTGTCGGAATATTTGGTCCAGGTTGTAGCACTGCTCGAGGTTGGTTGCGGGTTGGGCATACCGAAGTATTGCATTGTACCGTCGGTCTTTTCGAACATTGCAACTGCTTTGGGGACAACGCCAGCCTTAGCCTTATAATAGGTTGTAAAACGGTATTGCTTGCCCTTTTGCAGGTTAGTGCCATTTACGTCGACAGGATTGAAGTACCACTTGGCGTCGCCGTCGGTGTAATTGGCCATAGTAACCTTCAGGCTCTTAGTGCCTGTGCGGCCAGTATTTTCGTAGGTAAAGGTTGGGGTATTTGTGCCCCAGTTGCTCTTGGTCCATTGGTCGGGAAGCTGAGCATTGCCAGGGGCAGCTGTCTCGACCGAACCGTTGGCAATAACATCGGTAGAAGGAGCAACTTTGACCAGACTGACGTCATCGAGGGTCAGGTTGCCGACTTTGTCGAGCAGGTGGTAAATGGTTACCTTATTGGTAGTTGCTGGGACGATAATGCTTGCGCCGTACTGTTTCCAGGTAGTTGCCGAAGCGGCTGCGGTAGCGAGTTCTTGGTAGGTGGTGGCGCCTGCTGCGTCGGTCTGGACGACAACAACGCGGGTTACGACGCTGGCCTTGTACCAGTCGGTGTAGGTATAGCGTTGGCCACCGGTTACGTCTACCGGAGTGGCAAACCACTTGGCATCGCCACTAGTAAAGGTGGTCATGGCCACTTTGGCGCTCTTAGTGCCTGTGCGGCCAGTATTTTCGTAAGTAAAGCTATTGGTGTTGGTTCCCCAATTGTTTTTGTCCCAGCTGGCCGGCAATGTGCCGTTGGCGGTTTCGAACGATGGGTTGGCAATCAGATTTGAGCCCGCAGGCGGTTCAACCGGAGGAGTAACAGGGGGTACAGGGGTTTCTTCGGTGAGGCCCAAGGTGAAGTCGTCGTTTTGCAATGTGCCAACACTGGCGACAATGTGCATGACCGAAACTTTAGCGGCGTTCGCGGGAGTAGTGAAAGTGGTGGTCAATTGTTTCCAGTCCGTGCTGGCAGGTACGGCTTGGATGTAAGTGTATGATATGTTGCCGCTAGTGTCGGTGTATTGCAGGTCGATTTCGGTGGCGATGTTGGATTTGTACCAGCTGGTGTAGGTGTAGGACTTATTTGGCAGTACATTTACGGCGTCGGCCATCCATTTGGCGTCGCCGTCGGTGCGGGCGGTCATGTCGACCTTGATGCTTTTGCCGGTGTGACCGATGGTCTCGTGGGTGAGCGTTGCGGTGTTAGTGCCCCATTTGTCGGCGTGCCAGTTATCTGGTTGTCCGGCAACTGCAGCGTTTTCTACAGAGGCGTTAGCTAATAGATTAGTTCCTGCGGCACTGGCGGTTACGGGCAGTACAAGTGCTGCGAGTAAGGTCAAGGCGGTCAGGAATGAAGTCAGTCGCTTCATGGTAGGTCCATCCCTTTTACTTTATGTTACATAATATACAACTATTTACAAAATAGTCAAGGGCTATGTAGTTAATATACGCTCAACCTCGGTTTTGGCCTGGCTAAGTTCGAAACCATGATGGACAACGGCTGCCATCAGAGTATGGGGCTGGTAGAGCTTATCACCGACAGAAGGAGTACAAATGTGCGCATTTTCTATAGAGCGCAAATTTGTGATGGCTATTTGGGCCAGGCTGAGGATGCGTTCGCTACGATGTGCGTAGAATAATCCCGGAAGATCGCTGTGCTCCTTTATACGCACCGTGGGTTTTCGGGCAACAACACGCTCTATATCTTCATTTATCGCCCTGAGGCTGAAGGCATCCATTCCTTGACTGGCTGTATTTGTTAAGAAAAGAAGGGTATTGGGGGCGTTATCGGTTTCAAATTTGAGGAAAGACAGATGATGATTCCACAATACACGCTCTAATGCAATGGCAGCCGGCGTAAATCCGGTTTCTTCGTCCCACATTTGCCGGTTGGCGGTAACATGAACATACCTGTCATCTCCGCCGCGCGTTTCATGCTGTATACTATCAAGCCGCATGCAGGAGAGTTCGGGTGAGAGTTTTGACATGAAGGGATTAAATCATGTTCGCGTCAGTTTGCCTAGCAAACTCTTCCTTACATGGGCCGGTTTCATGCCGTACGATCAACCATTAGCATCATTATAATGTAAGATACTTTACAAAAAGTCATTTTGGGTGTATAAATGGTATTGAAGAGTGCGACCTCGTGGTGGGCTACCCGGCCGGATTCTGCACTTAAACTATAAGGAGAACGTATGTACGGACCAAAAGTTCTTGGTACAGCAAACGTAGCGACTGGTATTTCCCTGCTTCCTAGCACTGGTGACAGCCGCGTACTGTTCGTTCTTGCTTCAAGCCTGCTTGTTAGCGGTGTTATCATCTTGGCAGCTTCTGTCTTGATGGCACGCAAAGCTCGCCAAGCCGAAGCAAAGTAAGTTATTAGCGGGGCGAATTTTTCGGTCCCGCTTTTACTTTCCCCTAGGGGGATCTGAAAAGTGTTTTATTATGAAACTGCATCGCAAACTCACTATTATCGCCGCTACCAGCCTCGCGCTGGGCTTTGCCCTGCTGACACCGCTTTTTTATTATCGTTTCCACGAAAAGCAGGCGATGGCCCAGGCGGTTACGGTGAACATGCCCGCGGTTGCGCCGCTGCCCTCAAACAAGCCCCAGGTTATTACCGGCAAGCCCGCACGTTTGATTATTCCTAGTTTGCAGATGAATCTCGCCGTCGCCGACGGTTCTTATAACCCCAAAACAGGGGCCTGGACGCTGTCGAACGACAAAGTGCACTATGCACTGCCCACTACGCAGCCCAATAACGAAGCTGGTAACACCCTCATCTATGGCCATTACCGCAAAGAGGTTTTTTCGCGCCTGCACAAGATTGCGGAGGGCGAAAAAGCGGTGATTGAGACCGAAAACGGATATCGATTTACCTATACATTCTTGCGTAAAGAGGTCGTAGACCCCGCCGATACCTCTGTTTTTATGTATGACGGCGCACCGCAGCTGACCTTGCAAACATGCACGGGCGCGTTTATGCAGCACCGTCAATTGTTCTTCTTCTCGTTCGACGACGTCGAAAAGATCTAAATTTAGAATGCTGGAACATATAGTATGGTTATTGCAAATATAGTGCGACTATGTTACGATTAATCTGGTCGGTTGGCAGAAATGCCTAGCTATCCTCTCAGCGTATGGTAGAACCTGTAAGGGGACTGACTACATAAAATACCCGCTTCGTGCGGGTATTTTATGTTAGGAACTTTTCCATCCATGGGGAGATGCCCCTTTTGGAATTTTTACTACTCCATATCCTGCTATTCGTGCGTTGCTTGGGTTACAGTAAAAGTTAGCTCTGATCTGGTCAAAGTAGGCATAGAATTTAGGAATATTAGGCAGCGCAACCTCCCATTGATCCCCATGATCAACAAATTGTCGAAAAACGTTGTACGCTGCGGTGTCGGCTAATTGGAGAAAATTAGAATTGGCCGACTTTTCAAATCTTATTGAACTGTGACTATACTTGCCATTATGTAGTGATCCTAAATCGACTTCCTTGCTAGCGATACGAATGATCTTTCCTTGTTGATGGCGCACTGATTTAATTTGTGCGTCCATTTGATCGAAAACAATAGTGCAGGAACGATTTGGATGAAGCTCAACTCTGTCGAACAATACCAACGAAGTCATCTCAAGGGGTGACATTTCTAATCTCTTATTCTTGTGGTAGCGCTTATCAAGTACAAAGGTTTGCAGCTGAATTTGTTCTCGGTGGTCGATAAATAGTTTATACCAATGAGCATTGATGAATTCTTTCAGTCGATTCTCGGTAATGCCGAAGGGCTCAAGGTAATATCTTTTACGTTTTTCTGGATTTCGGAGGTGAACTGATCTAATCTCGACGTGCTTTGTGCCGAAATACTCTATCTTAAGATTATTTATGTAAGGATTAAGCTTCGCAATCGCTTCTTCTGAAATATGTAAGCCGGTAAGAACGAAATAATTATTCTGCCAAAAGGTTCTATTTTGTGCGGTACGAAGTGGAGGATTATCGATAAAATCTTGGGCAAAAGGGATATCCCACTCTTTAGAGCCACTGTCATCAATAAAAAGAAAGCTACCCACGGCTAGCCCTTGGTGGGCTTTCTCACCGAATCAAGCCGCATAATGAAAGCATCGCCCGCTTTAGGTATGCCTAGGTCTATTGCAGGGAGTACCTTGTAATCGTATCTACCAGCCAGTTCCTCTACATTTAACCCATTCGCCGAGAAAAAAGCTCCACACTTGATACCACCTCCAACTTTATGCCTCAGATCAACTATATATGCATCATTAAGATCTTCTTTAGTGAACACAAAAGCTATAGTCATATTCCTTTTGTCCCAGTAGAGCTGCGCACGTTTATATTGTCTCAAACTATATTTGTTGATTATATACGAGGATAGGCCAATCTGACGAGTGCGCGTGATGGAGAGAGCGTCCATGACACGAGTTACTGATTTATCGTTTGGTACGAGCTTAAAGTCAAAATCCATATGCATATGATAGTACTGCACATGTGGACCGTCAAGTGGCTGTCCTACGAAGTGCCGAGATTACATATAGCTTTAGTTATAAATCGTATATGTGCTCTATGTTAGTGCTCAGATATCGGGTAGTCTATTATGCTTGGTTACTTGGCGATGTCCTGCAAGGCCGCGTCGTCCAGCTTGTAACGGCGGCCTTCGGTGTCCCAGCCCTTTATTGCGGACTGGAATTTCTTTTGTACTAGCACTTCGTACAGGGCGACGAAGTAGATGCCGATCTCTAGCCAGCGCAGGAAGTAAAAGTAGGGCAATGCGCCCAGTAGGTTCCAGCGCTTAGCGGCAAATGATGACCCAAAGGCGATCATGCCGTTTAAGATAAAGTCGGCGGCGATAGCGACGGGAATGACCATCCAGTTGTCGGTTACGGTCACCACGATGGGTACCAAGATCAACAATTGAACCGCAAATAGAGCAGTCTGCAACATCTGAAATCCGAGCGACAGGTCAATGCGTTGCCGGCCCAATCCAATCCGGTACTTCTTGACGCCTTGGAAAAAGCCACGCTGCCAGCGCAGGTTTTGTTTGCAAAAGTCGCCCAAGGTCTGCGGATCCTGAGTGTAGTTGATTGCTTTTGGAATAAACACAATTTTGCCCAGTTTCTTGCGGTGTACCTGCAGCGTAATGTCAAAATCCTCGGTCAGGCTGTTGCCGTCAAAGTCGAGTTTGGAAATAATATCGGTCCGAAAACAGGTAATCGGGCCGGGAAACACCGAAATCATGCCCAGTTTGGACTGAATACGGCGGTTAACATGCTGACTGTAGGTGTAGGTTAGCGCCCGGTAGGTGCTGATCCAGTTGCCACGGAGCGACTGCACAAAGCCCACGGCAACCGCATAATTTCTGCTCTGCAGTTTGCTGCGGTAATGCCGGAAATAGTCGGGCGAAAATATACTGTCAGCGTCAGCTACGTGCAACCATACATAGGATTGCTCCATCTGGAAGTGGGTGATGGCTTTTTGGACGGCCAGGGCTTTGCCACTGCGGCCAACGCTCAAAACGTTTGCTGACCCCAATAGACGGTGGGCGATCTCACGCGTCGCGTCGCTGGAGTTATCATCGACCACAAAAATGTCGCGGCGACTTTGGCCGGCGGCAATCGCTGACTTGATGGTCGTCTCTATAATGAGTTCCTCGTTATGCGCGGGCAATAGCAAGGCTAAGCGGCGACGCATATGGTGGTGCGAGGTTTGTGCGCGGTTCGCGATGCGGCCGCGGCTGTGTTTGGCGGGGCGAGAACGGTAGCTGGCAGAATACTTGTGGTAAACACTGTCGCCACGTTTCACAATGTTGTTTGGTCTCATACGCGACTTCTTGATTATCACGTATATTTTATCACTTTTTAATAATTAATGCAAGGGTATATCTCTGAACCACCCCACACTTTCGCCCGGCGCCAGCCGGGCGTTTCTTGAGCTGAGCT
>CAZSZJ010000007.1:0-6725 GCA_964610985.1 uncultured Candidatus Saccharibacteria bacterium
GATACAGTGCAGAACACCGCTTGAGATGTTGCGAAGGTGTTGAAGTAATTACGCTAGTGCGATGCGGAAATTGCCGCCTGCATATCGCCCGATTCTTTCTTTTCCACATTTTTGGGAACGCGGTAGAACAGGATGAATATCAGACCGCCGGCCAGGATCGTGAAGCCACCAACGATAATCGGCATCGAAACGCCCATAGTTGCGACGTAGCCGCTAATAACGGCGGGGATAGCCTGAGCCAGCGCCTGTACACTCGCCTCGATTCCCAGCACCTCACCTTGCTCCTCATTGCTAGCGCTCAAGCTCACCAAGGCCGACGCATTGGCCATGGTCAAGCCGTTAAATATGGCGATCAGAGGAGCCACGAGCAACAGTTCCGAAGTCTTGTCAGGCCAGAGTTGCAAGAATAGCGCCAGGCCATTACCGATTAAAGATATCTTCATGATGTTATAGCTCTTCCATCGCTTAACCGCGAAAGGCACAATGATCGCCTGTGATAGCGCGATACAGATACCGATGTAAGCGAAGAAGTCACCAACATTGCTGCCCTTAAAGCCTAGTTTTTCCATTAGCAGAATCTGGAAAAAGGTCGTAAAGAACGTGAATCCACCCCAGAAAAAGAATTCAGCCGAGAAAACAATGCGCAGCTCGGGACGCACAAACGCCTTGCGGATATTATCGAGTGACTTATTCCAAGCTAGTTTGAGCTTCTTGTTAATGTACTGGTGCGTTTCGGGCAATACAAACATTACAAACATAACGTTGAGCATTGCCAGGATTGCGGCGAACCAAAACGGCGTCGCGGCATCAAACCAACCGGGTGTGGTAAAGACACCAAAGAAGTCAGCGTTGGGACTCGCCAAACGTGCGCCAATGTATGGTCCAAGCACAAAACCCATACCAAAGGCAGCACCAATAATACCAAAGTTGCGTGCACGGTGTTCGGGTGGCGTTACGTCGGCCACTACGGCACGCGCAACGCTGATATTACCACCGGTAATCCCGTCCAGGGCACGGCCAATAAACAAGAGCGGGATGTTTTTGGTCAAGATACCGATTGCAAAGATAACGTAACCAAGAGCCGTGCCAAACAAACTGATTGCCAGAACTTTTTTGCGGCCAAAACGATCAGACAACTGACCCAAGATTGGCGTGGCGAAAAACATCATCAACGGATAGATGGCAGTTAGCCAACCCAATGTCACGAGCGCTTCGTTACGCGAGAAACCCGCGGGCATAAATATGCTATAGATGAGCATCGGCAGCACAGGCATCAGGATTCCGACACCGAGTACGTCGATGAACACCGTCATCAATACGATTGGAAGCGCCTTACCCTCCAACCGGCTTTTCATTTTGTCCATTATTTTCTCCTATTTTTTGTTGAATTGTTGGTGGTTGATCGCAAATGGTTTACCGCTGCTGCAGTAAAACTGGTGCACGTGACGCAGCATTTCTACGAACTGTTCGCGCTGTTTGCCCTTGAGCCGTTCGAGTGCCGGTGCGTTGTATTCACGCAGTGTTTCTGCGGCGGCGGTTGCGATTTTAATACCCTTTGCCGTAGGTTTTGTTACGTGCTCACGGCGGCTTGCCGGGTTGACTTTTACGGCCAGCATGCCTTTTTCGACCATTAGTTTTATTTGTCGACTGACGCTGGCTTCGGTTTGTCCCAGACAATCCGCCAGGGTGCGTTGCTGGATATTGTCATGCTGCTGCAAGATCATCAGAATCTTGAACTGCGACATGCCGATACCCAAACGTTCCTGGAGCACTTGGTCACACTGGCGATACATTATGTTCGCGGTGTGATACAGCAAGTAGCTGAGGTTATCATTTGGATCCATTGAATTTCCTCATGTGTTTATCTTAGCAGGCTAATACTTAACACGTCAAGTGTTTTGATCTAGATAAGCGTGGTATAGATTATGCCACTCCTCTAAGCTAAGATTTTGGGCTCGGACAGATAGTTTGATGCCAGCCTGACCCAGCATTTCCGTTGCCACCGGCTTGCTTATATGTAATCCCGCACTTAACGAGTTAAGTATTGTTTTGCGCCGCTGCGAAAAACCAGCTTTGACGACGCGAAAGAAAACTTTGGTATCGACATCCGGGAATAGTGGTACAGTACGAAATTTGAGTTTAAGGATCTGTGAGTCTACTTTGGGCGGCGGCGTAAAGAGTTCGGCCGGAACCAAAAGATCCAGCCACGCCTCGCAATAAAACTGTACGCTGACGCTGAGTAGGCTCATGTCGCCAGGCCGGGCACATACCCGTTCGGCCACTTCTTTTTGGATCAGAATCGCGGCAATGCTGAAATGAGTAGAGCTTTCGCATAGAGTGCGCAGCAGATTGCTGGTGAGATAATATGGAATGTTTGCGACGACTTTGTAGCCCTGCGGGAGGTTAGTGAGGTCAAAGCCCAGGATGTCTTGCTGGACGACCCGTAAGTTGGCGGCCGGAACGCGCGTGGGCAGTTCGCGGGCCAGGTCTTCGTCAAACTCGACGGCCACAATTTGCTTGGCATTATTGACCAACTTTTCGGTGAGCGTTCCGGGGCCGGGACCTATTTCGAGCACCGTATCCTCGGGCTTTACTTCGGCGGCGACCAGCATTGCTTCTAAGCTAAAGTCATCATCGAGCCAGTGCTGACCGAGAGATTTTTTTGTGGTGGGGAGGTTATGGGGCATCTATAAAAACCTTTTTAATGATTGGCCGGCGGAAATGCGCTCAGACCCTCTTTTTTGTAACAACCGGGATTTTGGGTAGCCAAACCGCCCGACGAAAGATTAGTGTTGGTGATGATCATATAATCCTGGTCCGTAGGGCTTGCCTGGCTCGGCACGACACCCACAAGGTCGGGGCGAACACGCTGCGCAATTCGGTTCCACGTAGACTGCATAAACTGATATGCACCGTAAAAACCATTGCCCGTATTGGCCTGGTAGTTGCCGCCCGCTTCGCACATGCGCAGTTTGTATAGCCAAGTTTGTAGCGACACGGTCAGCTGAATCGTACCCTTGGCAATGATCTGCTTAACCGGTTCCTGCGACACGACTTCTTGGATGACTTTGCGGCCGACTTCTTGACCGTTTTGCAGGTCAATTTGGTAAGTTACCAGTTTTTTGCCCGGCGCGCCCCGCTGGCGAATAACCGCCTGACCGTACGAAAGCTTGTCGTCCGAAATAGTTTCGACCGGCATGCCGACCTCTTGTTCGACGGTTTGGATCTGCTGGCCCTTACGAATCAGGAACACTTGGGTGCTGGCATTTAGAACCGTGTCCAGGGCAGGCTGCACCGTATCATCTTTGCCAATTTTTATGTCGCGTTCTTTCAGGAGGTCGCCGACCGTTTTGGAAAGGGTGCGCATATTGACCTGCGTGCCGTACAGATTGAGTGCGATCGGCGTTGATCTGGTAATGACCACGCGCTCGCCGATGGAACTTTCGGTTAGAAAGTTTTCGGTGGGCAGTAGTTCCAGTTTGTCTTCGGGATACACTTCTACGCCAGACTGTTTTACGATGCTGCGCGGTGTTGCGGCAGCACTATAGCTAAAGTTCTTTTTGTCGCCATCCACAATGGTCACTGGCACCGCGCGGTACACATTAATGCGAAAGTTATCGCTGGCGATTTCGGTAGTCAGGCTCGGTTCGACGACGTCGCCTTCTTTGAGCTTGATGTCGAGACGCCTCAGCAGTTCGCCCACATCTTTGGCATCGGTCGGAATAGTGATATCTTTTTTATCATAGCTCACCACAACCAGGTTAGAGCGAGTTTGCTGAATACCTTTGCCCCGGGTCGTCACCAAAACTCCCACAAAAGCCAATAGCAGGAGCACCATAAAGGTGGCGATCGGCACGGTAAATAATGGTTTTTTGCCAATGCGTTTTAGACTGCGCACTTTTTTGTGGTGGGCAGCAGCATATTTTCGCTTGAACAGCTTAAACTTTTTACGCATGGTTATGGCCGGCTTCTCGACATAGAAAATCTCAACTTCCGGTCTTTATATTGTATCAAATTACGCCGGTTACGACAGTTTTTCCAGAGGTGCAAAGCTAATATTGAGTTTTTTGGCGCCCTTGCCCTTAAAGTATATCGTCGCGTTCTCACCCTCCAGCTCGACAATCGTGCCAATACCAAATAGTTGGTGACGTACTGCATCGCCCTCATTTAATTCGGGGACATACCTCGGCTCGTCCGAGACATATTGGGGTGGTAGCCCGGGAATGGCGGGTCCTGTCGCGCCATTTTCCCCCATCGCGTACTCGCCTAACGGCTGCGTTCGCGTCCCCCAAGGCGCACCACCCGCTGCGTCCGGAGTATGGCCACGACCGGCATTGGCGCTATACGCCCCACCGCCTCCAAATGAATGACTGTTATCGCTGGGCATAAACTTGGCATCGACTTCACTCAAAAACCGGGACGGTGGATTGTGTTGCACGCCGCCGTACAACATGCGTCCGGAGGCGTAAATCATATACAGCTCTTCGCGAGCACGCGTCATGCCGACGTAACAGAGGCGGCGCTCCTCTTCCATTTCGGATTGGTCGTAGAGAGCGCGCGAGTGCGGAAAAACCGTTTCTTCCATACCAACCATAAAGACCACCGGGAATTCCAGTCCTTTGGAGGCGTGCAGGCTCATGAGCGTGACAGCGTTGCCCTCAAAGTCAGCCTGGTCAACGTCGCTCACTAGCGAAACTTCTTCGAGGAAGACGTCCATGCCCTGCTCTTCGTAGTTGTTGGCTACGCTGACGAGTTCTTTGACGTTTTCGATGCGCGATTCGGCCTGTGCCGTGCCGTCGCTCAGGTAAGCAAAATAATCCAGACGGCGAATAAGCGAATCGATCACCCCCGACGGTGAGGCATCCTTCATGATTTCGCGCATGGTAGCCAGCATGTCAGCCAGGTCGCTCAGGCCTTTGCGGGCTTTGGGCGTGACTGCCTCGCAGGTTTCGACTTCGGTCATAGCCTCAAGAAGGGTCATTTTGTTTTCGCGCTGCCAACGCAGGAAATTATCCAGCGTTTTTTCGCCAATACCGCGACTAGGAATATTGACAGCGCGCGAAAAACTAACGCGGTCTTCGGGCTGATAAATGAGCCGCAGATACGCCATGAGGTCTTTGATTTCTTTGCGGTCATAGAAACGCTGACCGCCAACAATACGGTACGGTACGCCATAATGAATAAACGCTTCTTCAATGGAGCGGCTTTGCGCATTGGTGCGATAGAGCACGGCAAAGTGACTATAGCGGCGCAGGCGGGTGTCAGTGGCATTGCGAATGCGGCGCACAATAGCCTCGCCTTCGGCGCGCTCGTTGACCACTTGCAGCATTTGCACGGGCAGGCCGTTGCCGGAACTTGTCCATAGCTCTTTGTCTGACCGTTGTTGGTTTTTGCTGATTACGGCGTGGGCGGCGTCCAGGATATGCTTGGTGCTACGGTAGTTTTGCTCGAGCTTAATAACGGTGCAGGTCGGATAATCCGACTCAAACTTGAGAATGTTCCGAAAGTCCGCACCACGCCAACTATAAATGCTTTGCCAGTCGTCGCCGACCACCGCAATATTGTTATTTTGATTGGTCAATAGCTGCACCAGCAGATACTGCGCGGCATTCGTATCCTGATATTCGTCGATCATAACGTATTTGAACCGGCGCTGCCATTTGCCACGGATTTCGGAATTTTCCTGGAGCATGCGGGCCGTGCGCTGGATGAGATCGTCGAAGTCAAGAGCTGCAGCTTCCCGGAGAGCCTGTTCGTATAAGGGATAAATGTCAGCTGCGGCACGCTGCAAGGGCGTCGAACCGGCACTAGCCAGTTCATCGGCGGTGATCATTTCGTTTTTGGCATTGCTGATTATCCCGGCGAGCTGTTTGGCCGGAAAGCTTTTTTCGTCGATCATTTTTTGTTTGCAGGCTTGTTTGATGGCTTGCATACGGTCGGATTCGTCAAAGATCACAAAGCTGCGCGGAATCCCCACTTTTTCGCCGTCTTGCCGCAAAATACGCACACAAATAGAATGGAACGTGCCCATGTAAGGCATAAAGCTGCGGTTGTCGGGGTCTTCACCAAGCAATTTGGCCACGCGTTCACGCATTTCACGCGCCGCTTTATTGGTAAAGGTCACGGCCAAGATGTTGTATGGCGACGCTTTGGACGACGCAATGATGTACGCAATACGATGCGTTAGCGTTTTGGTCTTGCCCGAACCCGCACCAGCCTGAATAAGCAGCGGTCCCTCAGTGGTTTCGACGGCACGCCGCTGTTCGGGGTTGAGGCCTTCCAGCAGTTCTTCTAGCACGTTTGCTATTGTAACAGATAGTGGTTATGACAAACGGTGTAATTATTGCGCTTATTGTAAGTCGGCTAGGGCTTTTTGTACCGCACGATGAGCCTGTCTGTTTAGAACGTTCAGTTGGTTTTTCGAAAGCCCAAGTAGTTCGCGAGCCACTTGGCCCCATTTGGCCTGGGGGTTTTCAGCGGTAAGCTCGGCAAACCGTTGCTGAAATGCTTCATAAAGGTCCGCGTAGCGCATCCATCCGCCATTAGCAACCGGCAGCACGAGCAGGTGTGATAACTGATCCGGGGGGATTTCCGCCCGCAAAGCCCATAGTACACGCTGCTGGTCAGTTAGACGCGAAGAATTGAGTAAATCGGTTAGCGAAACCTTGTCCAGCGCAAGCACTTCGTCGTCGGCACCGGGCACGTGCTGCATCTCGTCCAACCTA
>CAZSZJ010000007.1:6735-49806 GCA_964610985.1 uncultured Candidatus Saccharibacteria bacterium
TGGTTTTCCGCTATCGGTTCAATCTTCTGTTGCCTTAGAACTATATGCGGACGGTGCGTCGAGTGAAATGGTCCGTATTTTGTCAAAAATAGTTTGCACCTTATCAACCGGCGCATCCACGGCTCGGGCGTATTCCTCTATCGTGGGGCGGCGCCCTTCTTTGATAAAAAACACACTCCCAAAACCCGCTATCGTTGCAAGCCTCTCGCCCTCTGTTGAGGTGAGGCCCCGGCGTGCCGCCCTCGCTCTTTTACGGTGACCAGTCAGCCAGCTCATAGCATAGGTCGAAAACTCAGAGCCCTTGTTAATATCGTACCGGTTAACTAGCCCTATCAGGCACTCGCTAGCATCTTGATAGGCGTTTGCAAAGGAGTAGTAAGTCCGCACGGCGCGTTTAGCTGGGGTCCTGATAAGCGGCATATTGAGTTCAACAAGCAGTTTTTGTGCGGCAGTTAATTTGACAAGCACTTTAGAAGTTGGATCCAGGGGCGCGTCATCGGCAATCCCTTTGTCCGCCCCTTCGTTTTTCATTAATTGCGAAAGCTTTTCTATGCCGCCCAGCTGTTGTAAGGCAGCCTCTAACCTCCCGAAAAGCCGATCATTATGCCCATGGAACCCGCTGGATTCCAAGGGTTTCGATCCCGCAAGGCTCATATAGCAGGTAGGGTTTTCCCTGTATTCTTGGGTAATGAGTTGTCTGGTCTCTCTATGCCGGCCGTAGCGTGACACGACCGAGGAAATAGTTTCATGCCTACGGAGTAAAGTGGTGTTGTCCTCCAATTCTAAACGGTTATCCTCCGGGCGCATGTCGGCAAAGTCGGCATTCACGTCCGGTGACATCTCAACCGATCCTGAGGCAACACTGCCAACGTGCACTACGCCATTCTGGCGATTAAAATAAGGAGACGCCCCCTCGGGCGTCCCATCCTTTTGCGGCCAGTTACAATTCTTTAGATGCGGGGGCATCACACGATTCCTTTGACTCCACGAAGTTAATTAAAACTACAATATCACATTGTACCGATATGGCAATATAACTTAAGCAGCTGCGCGCGAGATGCGAAGCACTGCGCTAGCCAAGGCTTCGGGGTTATTGGCCGAGATGGTAAAGCTGTTTTCGGCTGCAGTGAACGAGTCGTCTGCGGAGTCGGAGATGACTACACGAGGCATTTTCGATTCGCTATGCACCGGCATATTTTCGTTATACACAATGGCGTCAATGCGTGAAATGGTTGAGAGGCCGGTTGCTTCCGGCGACTCTACGATGATCCGTTCGCGAACGGCATCATGACCATTAAGTGAGAGTTGTTGGGCCAGGGATGAGTCAGTTAAAACTTTGAGCTTAAACTGAGGCGGGAGGTAATAAAGAGCCAGAATTGCCTGCGCAAGACTTGCATCTTGAGCGTTTGAGGGGTATAACATAACGAAGTCTTTATCAGACAAGGCTGTGGAGTGTTGAGGGGTTAATTCCCCGTCTTTTATATCTAATTTATAAGACCGGGAGGAAATGTTGCCCATAAAACCCTCTTGCCTCTTTCCGAGATCGCTCTCATTAGTTATAATTGATTCTTTAAAAAGTTCCATTAAAGAGTAAACTAAACGTGAAAGGTACGAGCTTTAAAAAAGCTAGATATTTTTTTAAGTGTAGACAGCCAGGTAACGGCAAGGCATGCAAATTACCTACAAGTATGATACGATCTATGTTCGGAACATGTCAATAAGATTTTTCTGCTTGGCAACACTTGATTAATGAAAAATGAAACATGACTCGGAGACCAGATGTGAAATTTTATAGAAATACCGAACTAGCCAAACTGTACAATATATCTGAAAAGTCGGTCAGAAACTGGATTGAAGCCGCCGAAAAAGGAAAATTGGGTCTTGAGCTTTATGGGCACAACGGGAAGTTCTTGATTGCCGACACACTAGGGAATGCCGCCATTATTAGTGACCTTGTAGAAAAGGGCAGAAAATATCGGAATAGTCGCTCCCATAAGAACGTAGTTCCGTCCCCTGAATTCTATAAACTTTTTAACGCAGACCAGGTGATAGATATTATTAGTAGCCTAGATGTCTATAAAGAAGTACCGCAAGGCTATACTTACTTTGGTGAAGGCGCCAGCTACTGGGACGCCTATACCCAGAGGCTTATTGCCGAAAAAGCAGGTAACACCCTTACTAATAATATTGATTTATTGGATTTTGATCTTGGCGCTATCGAAGCATTTGCCGAAGACTACGAGCACGTAAATATAGTGGACGTTGGTCCCGGTAACTGTCTGCCGGTAAAAAAGCTACTAACCCGTCTTAAAGAAAAAGGTAGCCTGAAGCGGTATGTCGCACTAGACATTAGCAATGACATGCTTTCAATTGCCGAGCACAACATTCAAAAATGGTTTGGCAAAGAGATAAATTTTGAAGGGGTAACGAAGGATGTTACGTTTGAACGCTTCAGAGATGTCTTATTGAGTGACGGCTTTGGGAAGGATAGTCAAAATACAATCAATATCATACTTCTTTTTGGCACACTAATAACGAACTTTAGGGAGCCAGAGCAAGTTCTACATGTAATTAGAGATAGTATAGGCAAGCATGATCTATTGGTCACCTTCTTGAAGCTTGACAGCAACAAGTCGCGCCGGTTCTTTGACTTCAGCGTTGAGTCAGATAAGGCCATTCTAGGTCTCCAGGATAGATTTATTCTCGATCTGCTAAACATTGAAGAGACCTTTTATGAGGTTGAGCAATTTTATGACGATAAAAAGAAATCTCGTATAATTCAAGTCCGCCTAAAAGTTTCAATCTCTATTCAATGTGAGGTTGACTCATTCACAAAAACGATCAACTTACATAAAGGAGACACAATTCTTCTGTGGCGCGCCTGGCATTACACAGACTTCGAGATCATCGGGGTCTATGACAGAAACAATTTCAGCCTCGTTCAGGCGACCAAGTCTAAAGATCAGGAATATCTCCTGCTGACCTCAAAACTCAAAACCACTGATCAAAACTAAGTTGGTCTTACAAAAAATCCGTATGCGGCACTTCGAAACTAGTGTCGATGTAGCCCGCGTCGAGCAAAAGGTCGGCAGCGATGACGGCCAGAACCACTCCCGTTAGCAAAATCAAAAAGAACATGCCCCATCTAGAGTGAGTCTTGTGGTGCGAGATGATTAGGCCGGGCTGGTCGTCTGTGCCTAAATTTGGTGCACCGGTTTCAGCCAATAATTGGTCGATGGTCTTGGCGCCCGAAGACGGACTCCCGACTCCAGTTGACGAAGCATCACTGGCAATCGTACTTGACGGCCCGGGCGCATCCACCCTGCCCTCGCCAACCACAGAATCGGGGGCCACTCTACCGCGTACATGATGCGATTCAATCCCGTCGTCAGCGTCCACCACCTGTTCCATCGCCAGATGGGCGGGCGTGGGCTCGTCTTCCATTTCCCAGATAGGAATGGCGTTGGGGTCGTCGTCCAAAAATGAAGGGGCGGTTTTGGGAGAGGGTTCGGCGGCGGGCGCAGTAACAGGGACGACAGAATCAGGCCCCTGAGCAGCAGGCTGAGTATCGGAATTAGTCCTCGCATTAACCCCTTTCAAGCGTGATAGCATGGGCGCAGTCGCGGCGGCTTCAGCTGGTCCGGAATCTGCTGGTCTAGAACCATTGGCCTCGGGTTTTGGCGTGTTTTCGCTCTCATCCGTATCTACAGTATCGCCAAGCGGTGCAACAGACTTCTTGCTTTTGCTGTCCATAAGGTCATGTTTGGTATGAGGGTCGCTGGCACGCAGCATTGGCGCGGTTTTGGTGGCCACGAACTGGTCGTCGGCCACCGGTGGTTTTTGGCTGGCAGGTACAGGACGCGATGTCGCCGAAGCAGGTGTTTTACCGGGACGCACCACGTCAAAAACCTTCTTATGCCCCCCGGATCCGGATCCCGAGTGAACCGGTTTTTTGCCCTGCTTCACGGCAACTCTTTCAGAGTCGCTGCTCTTCTCGTCTTTGTGCTTCCCCACCGCGGCCATACTAGTCTTCTTGCCCTGCTTCGTGACGCAAACGATACGCAGCGTCGATTATGCCCGCAAATTTATAAGGATTGAGGCTCGCGCCGCCAACCAAGGCGCCGTCGCAGCCCTCGACGGCCAAATATCCGCCCGCAATCGTATCGTCTACACTACCGCCGTACAACACACGTACCGCAGCGGCAACTTTAGCCCCGTATAATTGTTCTACCTGATGCCGAATAAACGCAATCGCCTCGGCAATCTGTGCCGGTTTGGCCAGTTCGCCGCCAAAAGTACTAATAGCCCAGACAGGCTCATAGGCGATCACTATATCGGCGACCTCACGCGATGTCAGATTACTAAGAGCAGTCGTCACTTGGTCGTGCAACACCTGCCGGGTGTGACCTTCTTTGCGCTCTTGCTGCGTTTCGCCTACGCACAAAATTGGAATGATTTCGTTGCGCACTGCGGCCGCAACCTTGTCGCGAACCATTTCCAGAGTTTCATCGAAGTAAATGCGCCGTTCGGAATGCCCCACGATAACGTAGTGCACCAGTTCGCGAAGCATACTAAACGACACTTCGCCGGTAAATGCGCCCTCATCTTTATGATAAGCGTTCTGCGCGGCCAGCCGAAACTTGCGCCGATCAATCTGCATGCTGAGTGGCTGCAGCGTCAGCAGACTAGGGGCCAGCACAATCTCGATGCCACGCTGAATCCGTGTCCGCTCCTGTAAGCGGTGCACAAGCATGCTCGCCTGAGATGTGTTCAGGTGCATTTTCCAGTTAGCGACGAGTAAAGTTTTGCGCATCCGTTTTATAAGCTTAACCTTTTTAAATTTTACCACACACGCTGTATCAAAACCCAAAAAACTATCTTTCGTATAATTTCCTTGCATCGGCACACGAGGCTATGTCTTAATGGTTACGTTAAAAAGTAACGGAGAAAAAGATGACAACAGAAGCACTACCCGTGTTACAAGATACATTACCCAGCCATTTTCTAGACGTCGACATGCCTGCAGGGCCGTTCGCTGACGTTGTTGAATCCCGAGACGGATGCGTTTTTAAAGATGGCTGCAGCCAGCCGCAAGGCTGCCCTGCCGGAAAATGCGCAGGCGAGTTTTGGCAGGGCCCGGGTCAACCCGGGGGCCAGCTGGATACCCAGGAGCAAGAGCTAGCCCCGCAATCGAGGACTTGTCAGGCGCCCCCATGTAATGGCGGTGCACTCTGCGGCACTTCAAATTGTATTAAGTCATTTAACACCGAAACAGATCAGCCCAACTCCAGAAACACCTTAGTACCCGCTTTTGCGGGTACACTGTGCTGCGCGAATTGCTAGCACTATCTGTCCTGCAGCGCAGCGACACCCGGGAGTGTGCGACCAGCCATCAGCTCGAGGCTGGCGCCGCCACCGGTTGAAACGTGATTAAACGATCCGGTCAGATTACGTTGTTCTACATACCCAACCGTGTCGCCACCGCCCACCAGGCTAAACGGCCGATGACCGTAATCACCCAGCAAAGCGTCAATTACGAGTTCTGTTCCGTGCGAAAACGGCCCGACCGGACCATTGACGGCTGGCGTTTCGGTTACACCCATCGTGCCATTCCAGACGACGGTGCTCGCTAGCTGAATCCCGCCAGCGATAAAGGCACCCGAAAACGGCCCGATGTCTAGAATCATCTCGTCGTCGGCCACTGTACGGCTTGCTTCGTTGGGTTGTTTGGGGTAGCTTTCGACATCGGCAATCATGTGCGCGTCCCAGTCGACAATCCGGGTCGTCGCGGTTTTTTCCAGGCTGGTCGCTACAATGCCATCCTGCGGAATGTAAAAGATAAATCGTTCTTTTTTGGCTTTTTCCCGCGCTTTGATCAGGATGTCACGGGCGATTGGCACGTCATTGCGTTCATATTTGCTTTTGGCGATCTCCACGCCTTCGGCTGCCAAAAAAGTATTGGCCATAGCGCCACCGATGGCAATAAAGTCGGCGATGTCGATAAATTTATTAAGTACGTCGATCTTATCGGAGATCTTAGCACCGCCGATAATGGCCATGAGCGGCCTTTCGGGCGTGTCCATGACGCGCGTAATAGTGTCGACTTCTTTTTCGAGCAAAAGTCCAGAAATGCTCGGCATGAAATGTGTAATTCCTTCAGTGGTAGCATGTGCGCGGTGTACCACACCAAATCCGTCTTGCACAAAAATATCGCCGTATTTGGCTAACTGTGCAGCAAAATCCTCGTCATTCGCTTCTTCTTCGGAGTGAAAGCGGACGTTTTCGAGGAGCAGAACCTGGCCGGCCTGCAGGCCCTCAACCAACTTTTCGGCCTCAGGGCCAATACAGTCGCTTGCAAACAAAACCTCCATATCGAGCAATTCGCCCAGCCGTATCGCAACCGGTTTTAGCGAAAACTTCGGATCCGCTTTGCCTTCCGGCCGCCCAAGATGGGACATAATAACCAGCCGTGCGTTTTTGGCCAGCAGCGCTTGGATGGTTGGCAACGCCTCTTTTATGCGAAAATCATTAGCAATTGCGCCGTCCACCCCAATCGGCACATTAAAATCGGCGCGCATGAGCACACGCTTGTCTTGCACATCAATATCGTTTATGGTCTTTTTAGTAAACATGCCGCACCCCTTATGTTTACAAATTATACGGAATTGAGAGAAGCCCAGCAAATAAATGGGGGCTATCTTATTCCAGAACGCGAACTTTGATCGTGTCCGTCATACCAACGACGCCCGGATAGCGCCCCGAGACGGTCACGACGGTGTTGCCTGCGGCCAAAACGCTACTCTCACGCAGCCACTCGGTCAGCTTGCCAGCAGCCTGAGGATCGTCAGGACGAACGTAGCTTTTTACCGAATACACAAGTGCTAATTGTTGGGCCGTGCGGTCAGAACTGGTAACCGCAATAATCGGCCGTTCAGGACGACGCGATGAGATCTGGCGCGCAATGTTACCGGATTTGGTTTCGGCCACAATAGCATCAGCTTCGATGGCGTTTGCCAGGTTAATCACACTACCAGCAATGGCGTTTTGCAGGTTTTTTTCGCGTTCAAATGGGTACAAAGTCTTCATAGGAGGATGCTGTTCGGCGTACAACAAAATGCGCTTCATAGTTTTGACGGTGTCGACCGGATATTTGCCCATAGCGGTTTCGTCGCTGAGCATCACGCAGTCTGCGCCGATAAACACGGCAGTTGCCACATCGGAAACTTCGGCGCGGGTGGGTTCGGGCATATCCATCATGCTCAGGAGCATTTGGGTGGCCACGATGGTTGGTTTGGCATATTTTTGGCCGAGGGTAATAATCTGGCGCTGAATGACCGGTACGGATTCAGCTGGTGTTTCGACGGCCAGGTCACCGCGGGCGACCATTACAGCATCGGTGGCCTGCACGATTTCTTCGATGTTGTCGACGGCAGCTTTAGTCTCGATTTTGGCGATAATGCGGGCGTCGCTGCCTTTTTCTTGCAGGAGTTTGCGGAGATTATGAATGTCATCGGCGGTTTGTACAAAGCTGATCGCCACGTAGTCGAAGTCTTGTTTTACGCCGAAATCAATATCGCTGAGGTCTTTTTCGGTCAGAATGTCGCCCTTAAAGTCGGTGTCGGGCAGGTTCATACCTTTGCGCTTGATAAGTACACCGTCGTTGTCGGCTTTGGCCTTGACCATATCGCCTTTCACGGCCGTAATGATAGTGCGTACTTTGCCGTCGTATAGATACAGGCGCTCGCCGGGTTGTACTTTGGTGCTCAGGTCATATTGAGTCGGAATAACACCGGTGGCGTCGTAATCGCTGTGATAGCGGAACGAAAGTTCCTCACCGGCTTTGACGGTAATCATGCCTTCAAAGTCGCCCAGACGTACTTTTGGTCCTTGCAAGTCCTGAAAAATTGTCACCGGCTTGCCGAGTTCGGCGGCGGCTTTGCGCGCCCATGGGATAACCGCCGCATGTCCTTCCTGTGTGCCATGGCTAAAGTTCAGGCGAACTCCGTTTACACCAGCCTCGATCAACTCACGCACCGCTTCGTAGGAATACGTTTCCGGCCCGATAGTCGCAATGATCTTGGTCTTCTTGAATGATTTGAGTGGTACGCGCGTGGCCACATCTGTTGGATGCATATGTAGATTCCTACTTTGTTTGACTTAATTTGACAAACATTATACCACAGTAAGTGCCACATGCTACCCGGACCGTATGCGCCGCACAGCGTCCAGCGCATACTGCAGCGCGACACGTATATGACTGTCATGCTTGCCGAGAAGCAGGTGTCTGCCTTCACCGCTATCGCTTAGTCCTACGGCAAAGAATAGTGGACTGCCGTCGATGTTACTTGATGAGGCGTATGCTAATTTCGCGCCGCGCTCTTCTACGATTGCGCGCAACTCGCCAAAGGCGCTATGAAAGGGTTCCAGCGTTTGCACTTCAAAACCACAAACGCCAGCCTGGAACGCCGTGGTGGGCTGAGCATAAGCGCTTGCGTTCCATATGTAGCGAAAATGCTGCATTCTACGGGCAAGCGCCCCTTGTTCTTTATCCAAAACTTCTGCGGGGTTTACTTTAAGGAAGTCTCTGCTGCTCGTACCTCCCTTTGCTGGGTCGCGATGCTTTTGCCACAAAATCGACCCAAGTGCCTTATCAGGAGCAAGCATATAGCCGAAGTCCTTAATCATAGCCGTATCGCTAAGGCGGCCGAATAAGATCAAAGCGTCTTCGGGCTCAATGCCTGTGCCACGTAGGGCCAGAGCAAGCATGGCGTCAGCATTAAAGTATATTTCCCGCGCGCCGTAGGCAAAATCAGAGTCTTGCTGCATAAAGCTCCTTTTTTCCTTCAACATATTGGGGTCGTTGGCGATAAGAGAGGCGATGTCATAGGCCACCTCGCCTTGGGCGCCCGTGTCCATATTCGTAAAACGAATGGTTGGGCACAGAGCTGTTACGCCCAATCCAGTGCAGTGTTGGCGGAGAAATGGTATCTGGCATTGTTCGCACTCCAGTGATTGCTCAGCGATGGTCTGTTCTCCCCTGTCCATTAGTATTTGACGAGCGGCACCCACATACAGATTAATCAGACTTTTGCCTTCGTCTTGGTCAAGCCACTCCTCGTAATCGGGTCGAAAAATTTCACGTAGCTCGGGCGTCTCAGGAAAGTATAGGCGCGGCACATCCGCCAACTCGGCCAATAGCCGCCAGGATGTGGTTCGAGCCTGACGACCTTCCCAATAGGTTTGGCCAGCGCGTTCGTCGGTATCGGGGTTGGACTGGGCGACTAGTTCTTTGAAAACTCGTTCCTCTGGTATTAGCGGCCTGAAGCCTCGATGTTCGGGCATTATCAGCATTACCTGATCTTCAGGAGCGTTATCTGGCAGTTGCGGTTCAAAGATGAGCAGGCTGTCTCGTGGTATCCCCTTCATAGCCTGCTGTAAGCGCTCTCCTTCTTGCGGTGTATAACCGAACTCGCGCATTGCTAGACTTCACCTGAGAACTTTTGCAGTACAAACGCCCGGGTTTTATCGATGATATCTTTCTGCGCCCTCGTCAACCGTTCCGTCATATTACTAAAGTACGGTATAATGGCCGTGATGTTAAGCGTATTTAAACCCGTAGCCGAGAAAGCCTTGCAGCCCGTGGCCAGGGTGCTGCGAGGCATTAACCCTAACGCGCTGTCAGCGCTGGGGCTTATTTTTCCTGTTTTGTTTTTTGTGCTCCTGCTAAACAATATGCACTGGTGGGCGCTCGTCGTATTTGTTTTTAACGCCGTAGATATGTTGGACGGCATGGTGGCACGGGCGACCGGACGCGTAACGGCATTCGGCGGTTTTTTGGACTCCACTATTGACCGGTTCGCCGATTTTACCGTCATTGCAGCTTTCGCCTTTGCCGGTCTGGCCGAATGGTCGCTGATCGCGCCGCTCATTATGCTCACCTATCTTATTAGCTACATGCGTTCGCGCATCGAACTGGCAGCCGACAACAAGATTAAGGCCGACGTAGGCATTATTGAGCGCACCGAACGATTGCTCGTTATTTTTGTAGGACTGTTGCTGTACGCCATCTTCCCTGGTTCATCACTATGGGGTCAAAACATCATCGAACTGGCCTGCTGGCTGCTCATTGCGCTCTCTGTCGTGACTGTGTGGCAGCGCGGCGCATTTGCTTACAAAAAACTACGCTAAGGATCGTTTATGCTCGACCCGTACACCAAAATCGGCGGTGAAGTATTTATCCGCAAAGGCGATCAGATCCTACTAGGCAGACGCAAAGGCATTTATGGCGACGGCACCTGGGCGTTGCCCGGCGGTCATGTCAAATATGGGGAGCGGGTCATCGATGCCGTCTGCCGCGAGCTAAAAGAAGAGATCGATGCAACTGTCACCCCGGCAGATTTGGAGCTCGTGAGCGTCGTCGACAGCACAGACCACTCATTAGGATCTCATTACCTGCACATCACCTTCGAATTAAAAGACCCGGACTTTGAACCGCGCCTTATGGAACCAGATGAATGTGCGGAGTGGCGTTACTTCCATTTGCAAGCATTGCCAGAAGAGATATTTCCCCCACACAAGGATATTATTGCAAATTATCTAAAGCGGATAATTTACGCAAAATAGCCTCGCTCGAAAGGTGTTGAGGTATGAAGATGCTACGGCGTACCAAGGGCATGATTTTATTTTGTACCACTTCAATTAATTCAGATCGTGTCTTTATGCCGTAAAGGTTCAGGATTCGTTGCTCGTCCGCCCAACCGGCTTTTCTCTGGTCAAAAGTAAAACGCCATGGCATACAGTGCGCGATGTACACAGCGGCTTGCTCGGCGTCGGACAACCGGGCAATAGCCTGGTAGGGCAAAAGAGGTTTCTCCTCAACTTCGGGAGTCTCCTGCCCCCTTTCATTATCCGGTCTTGCTTCGTCGACAACATCTTTAAGTCCGGCGCGATTTACCTCAAAAAAATCTAGCACTTGCTGGCTGCCCCATTGGGGATATGCGTATGGGGGGCGCCCCTCAACACCGGATACCCCACAAACAAGGGCATTAGCCGCTTTTTCAGACTCATTTAAGGCATTAAGTTGCCCTGTACTCAGACGAACAAGCGCGGAAGCATTTATTCCTTCGGCAACATCAAGAGCGGCAGGAGTATCCATTACGGAATCAAACGCCGCAGAATCGACTTCCTCATCTTCTAAAGGTTGTTTTTGCTTCTTGCGCTCAAACGCCTTACGCAAACCCAGCTTATCCATATCATGCAGCATATCGTCTTTCTGCGCTATCGCCCGCAAAGTATTAACGGGTAGGGTAATTTTAGCTTCCTGACATGCCTCCGATAAACACCTATATCGTTCACCGTAATCCTTAGCCCTATCTACGGCAGCTTCCAGGTATATGTACGCAAACTCTTCCATCAAGGACGGCGTAAAGCCCGGGCCAGATATAGACATAAGCGAGTCAAGCGCAGCCTTATATCGTTCGCATATGGAAATAGCTGGACCCCGATGACGCTTGAATAATTGAGTCCGAGTACCGAAAGCTAAGTCCGAATGGTCGGCTTGAGACGTGATCATATCCCGAAGCAAACTAATGCTCCTTCGCTCAGCAACGTCAGCCTCCAGGCCATTATAAAGAGCTCGTATTGGCTGGGCCATGAGCTCTCCATGTGGTAATTGGGCCATGAGTTCGGTCACACTCGCCGACAGGTTCAGGTCGACCGGCTTAATCTTACTATTCTTTCGCGTTTTTGGCGGCTCAGGCTCTTGCATGCGCGCTTCTATTGCGGCGACTGGGTCAAGGGGATTCGTGCCGCATAATCTGGATAGTTCCCGCAACGAGATTTGAGAATTTTTCCTGTAATAAGATATGAGGGCGCTATAAAACTCTGGAGAATGGCATGCCGCGGCAGACACATAGCTGGGAATGTGGCAGCGTCTGATGGCAAGCGCATCTTCTACAAACTGCTTCGCTACTGCAAGCATCAACTTTCTTTCGCCAGGCGTGGGCTCTTTATTTTCTTTGCCCGCTATGCACCGCTGAAAATAGAGTTGTTTGCCAATAGTACCTAGTGCCTCCCTGTACCTTTTTGGGGTTAGTTCTTGTGAAATCCGTTCCGCCCAGAAGTGGTTCAATCCTTCGCTAAGCTGGTCAGTAAAAATGGGCGTCGTATGACGCTGGCGGATCGCCAGGCGATTCGCCACATAGGCTTGGCGCAGGACAATAAGTGCCTGATCCGGCTCGGAAGGCAAAGAGTCAAGATTCCACTGCAAGTCAGACGGGCTGAATTGATCGCGCGAATCAACATCTTCAGCCATAGGTACGGCCACAACCTCTCCCCCTATAACCGTCATGCCGGCGTATCCGCTAAATTGCAACGTCCTTACAATTTCGTTTGTTTGTTCCAGGCATCGGACACGCTGGATACACAGCAAGCATGCCACTCGGCCCGCCTCGGTAGGTGGCGAAAAGATGGCTTCATTCGGTCCGCATACGCCGGGCATGAACGAACTGCGTTCACTCATAGTCCTTCCTTTTTACTCCAAGATGTTGTAAAAGTACAGTCTTTTATGAATCTGCTACAATAGAACGATGAATACACCACAAGATTTCAAACTATACGACGCACAACAAATTTTAAGCGGCATCGAAGCATTTGCCCTGATCGGCCTCGTGCTGCTTTTGGCCTACTACTTCTTTATTCGGCGACCGATTGCGGGCAAAAAAGTAGCACTTATTGTGATTATCGGTGCGGTTGCCTGGTCGGTAGCGCACGCAGGCGGCTACTACATTGGTGTCAAAAACTACCTAGACTACCGCAAGCAAGCTTCGCAAATGCAGACGGGCGCATAGTTCCGAATACGATTCATGACATTGTCGGACATTACACGACAGCGACTCTATACACAACGGTTGACCGGCCCTAAACTAGGGTCGGTCGAAGAAGTTGTACGCTATTTTGGCGCCGTTCAAGCACAGGAGTACCAGCCCTCACTTTGGGCGGTTGGTCAGCGTCTGGCCGACGCGGCAAGCGAAAATACGGCAATCCAAGCTATCTCAGATCACAAAATTGTCCGAACCTGGCCAATGCGCGGCACGATCCATTACGTACCCGCCGAGGACGCAAAATGGATGCTGGAACTGACTGCCCACCGCATAAATACCAAGTTTATGGGATTTTTGACCAAAATCGGACTGACACAGCAACATCTGGACAGCGCCCGCAAAATCCTGGAGCGCACCCTAGCAGGTAGCAAACCATTCATGCGGAAAGAACTGTATGCCGCCCTTGAAGCCGGTGGCGTTCCTACCAGCAAATCATTCGGCCTGCACATTTTGGGCTATTGGTCACAGGAGGGCCTGATTTGCCCCGGTCCGCATGAGGGCAAGCAGCAAACGTTTGTACTGCTCGATGAATGGGTTCCGCAGTCGCGCAACCTCAAAGGCGACGAAGCTATTGCCGAACTGGCCAAACGGTACTTTACCAGCCATGGCCCGGCGACCGTACAGGACTTTGCCTGGTGGACGGGATTATCGGCGGCAGAAGCCAAACAAGGCGTTTCGAGCCTGGGCCGGGAATTTATACGCGAAATGATAGACGGTAAAGACTATTGGTTCACTCCAACGCCGGGCAATCTTCCCGATGAGCCAGCAGCACACCTGCTGCCCTGTTTTGACGAATACACAGTGGCCTACAAAGACCGCGGGGCGGTAGTAGCGCCCGAAGACCTCCGGGCCTTTGGCTATGGCGTCAACCTCAATAACATTATTATCGACGGCCGCATCGCCGGTTCATGGAAACGAACCATCAAAAAAGACGGAGCGATCATCGAGCTCACACCCCTACGGGAATGGTCGTCTCGAGATCGCTCCGCCGTTAGCGCCGCAAGTGTGCGCTACGCAGCATATCTGGGCCTACCGCATCGTACGGAAGAACTTCCGTACATCGCCCACCAATAGGTCAGGCGCTTCCATGGCAGCAAAGTGACCGCCGCGTTCGAATTCGCTCAGGTGGCCTTCGTCGCCGTCTTTTTGGACAAGCGCACGGATGGTGTTGTCGCCCGCAAAGATGGCGACGCCTACTGGTACCGCTGGAGGCATCGGCCAACCACCTGCATGTGTCGTTTCGTACAGCAACCGGGCCGCCGAACCGATAGTACCCGTAAACCAGTACAGGCTGACGTTTGCTAAAAGTTCATCGATATTTACGGCGTCCTCTGGCAACTCTTTGGCAGGGTCAGTCCATTCCTGGAACTTTTCGACAATCCAAGCCAGCTGGCCGATCGGCGAGTCGTTCAGGCCGTAAGCCAAAGTCTGCGGGCGAGTAGCCTGCATCTGGTAGTACGCCATACCTTCAGCTTGGAACTTGGCGAGGCGCTCCATACGAACCTGGTCTTCTTTGGACAGGTCTTCGGACTTCAGCGAATCGCCCATAGGGAAGATAGCCGGGCCGTTCATATGAATGCCGACGAGTTTGCCGCCTGAAGCGTGACTTAGTTCGGTCGAGATGCCAGTTCCGGCGTCACCACCCTGGGCAACGTATTTTTCGTAGCCCAAGCGGTCCATGAGCTCCGCCCATGCTTTACCAATGCGCGCAAGGTTCCAGCCGGCTTCTTTGGTAGGACCAGAAAAACCAAAGCCAGGAATAGACGGAATAACCAGATGGAACGCATCCTTGGCATCACGGCCGTGAGCGCGGGGGTTAGTCAACGGCTCGATAATGTTCAGGAATTCAAAGACCGAGCCTGGCCAACCGTGAGTAATGATCAGTGGCATGGCATCTGTTTCCGGCGACTTAATGTGCAAGAAGTGAATGGTTTGGCTGTCAATTTCTGTGGTGAATTGTGGATATTTGTTGAGACGCTCTTCTTGTGCGCGCCAGTCAAAGTCGTTCCGCCAGTATTTGGCCAGCTTTTTCAGGTAGTCAGTCGGCACACCGGCTTCCCAGCTTTTGTTTTCGATAAGTTCTGGCCAGCGAGCCTCGTCCAGGCGTTTATGCAAATCATCGATTGCGGCCTGAGGAATGTTGGCTTTGAACGGGGTTATTTTGGTCATGGTGTTCTCCTCTTTTTGTTGACACAATCATTTAACTAAATAACCCCGCCCTGCTCTTGAAGGAAAACGACAATTTAAGGCGCGCTTGTCCGAAAAGCTGTGTCGCGAGGCTGCTTGGCGATCTCGCCTGGTGAACTGCCAATAATATGCCGCAGCCAGCGCGTCATGTGTGACTGGTCGGCGTAGCCGGTTTCGAGGGCTACTTGCGGCAATGACTTACCACCCTTAATAAGTGACACGGCTTCGTTGGCGCGGTAAATCTGCTGCAAATAATTGTGCGTGATCCCGGTTGTCTTTAGAAAATGGCGCTGCAATGTGCGGGGTGCCATTGCCCTAGGCGCGCCCGCCAGCGCAGAAGTCACGGCTTCGTTTTGGACAATCCAACCTTCTTTTTGCAGCCGTCTGGCAAATGCTTCGGCACTGTCGAAAGTAGGGATTTTAAGCGTCGTACTGCCGCCGAGCCAAAAAGAGCGGGCAGTCGCCGCCTGAAGCATTTGCGCCTGGTCGGCCGCCAGCTCGACAGATGGCATAAACCAGCCCGGTTTAAAACCCAAACTTGTAATCTGGTCACCTTCACGGATATCGAGCGCCAGCGGCCGGGTGGTAATACCGGTCAAAAACAGCTGCGTTCCAGCCGCTTTTTTGATAATGACAATTCCCCACGAACCATCCGGCGGGGCTACAAATGTCTGGTCGGATGTAGCGGTGATTTGCGCAATACTATCGACAAACGGCAGACCGTTCGGGGCGTAGGCGCGTGAAATCAGGTTCATGCTGCTAGGCGAGACCGAGTTCTTTGAGTTGCTTAGCAGAAACATCTGCGGGCGCGCCCATCATAAGATCGCGGGCGTCGCCGGTCTTTGGAAACGCCATCACGTCGCGAATGCTCGGTTCGTTTTGCAGGAGCATAACCAGGCGGTCCAGCCCCCAGGCAATACCGCCATGCGGCGGCGTACCAAAGGTAAAGGCCTTGAGCATGTGACCAAAGTCACGTTCGATGTTTTCGGGTTTGTGACCGATGATTTCCAGAACCTTACGCAGGTCTTCGGGTTTGTGGTTACGGATGCTGCCGCCGCCAATTTCAGTGCCATTGAGCACGATGTCGTATTGGGTAGTCAGGATGTCGCCTATGTTTTGTTTGTTCTGCAGCCACTCGCGGTGTTCGGGAATTGCTGCGCTAAAAGGATTGTGCGTAAAGGTCCATTCGCCTTCTGCGCCGTGATGCTCTTCTTTGTTGGTTTTTTCAAAAAACGGAAAGTCGATAACCCAGCAAAAAGCCAAGAGGTTGGGGTCGTCTTTGTCTTCGCGAAGGTCGGGACGGTCCGAATTGTATTTTTCCATGGCCTCTTTGTAAGAGATGTGGGGGAACGGTACTTGCTGGATGCGCTTTTCGGGATACAGCGTTTCGACGATTTTGATGAGCATGGCTTCGTTCATGGCCATAACGTCCTCGCGCTCGACAAAGCTCATCTCCATGTCCATCTGGGTAAATTCGGCTTGGCGGTCGCCGCGCATGTCTTCGTCGCGGAAACAGCGGGCAATCTGGTAGTAGCGTTCGACGCCGCCGACCATCAGGAGCTGCTTAAACTGCTGGGGCGACTGCGGCAGCACAAAATAACTGCCAGGGTTAAGCCGCGCCGGGATAACGTATTCGCGCGCGCCTTCGGGGGTGCCTTTGGTCAGATAGGGTGTTTCGATTTCCCAAAACTTTTCGGCATCCAGATGGTCACGGATAATCTTGGTGATCTGATGACGCTTTTCCAGGTTGTTGCGCATGCGTTCCGACCGGAGGTCGAGGTAGCGGTACTGCATGCGCAGGTCTTCGCCGACCTCATGAGCTTTTTCGATCTCAAAGACGGGTGTTTCGGCCTCGGCCAGGACTTCCATGTCTTCGGCGACCAGTTCGACGGTGCCAGTGGGCATGTCGGGGTTAATTTGGCGCTCACCACGCTTTTGGATTTTGCCGGTAATGGCCACGACATATTCGCTGCGGAGTGTGTTGGCTTTATCGAATAAGCCTTCTGCGCCAGCGCCGTCTTTGAAGACCACTTGCAGCAGGCCACTGCGGTCGCGGAGGTCAATAAAGATCAGTTTTCCATGATCGCGGCGGGACATAACCCAGCCTTTAACTTCCACAACTTCATCCAGGCGTTCAACCGTTTCGGTCACCCATACTCTGCTCATAATCTTCTTCTCTTTCGCTTTTTTGCAAATAAATAACCCGGCAGACGAGTTTCCATTATTATAACGCAGCGAACTCCCCTTGCCTACCCCTGTTCGTCATGGTATGTTGAGACTTATGACAAGTGGCGGTAATCATGAAGGTGAATCTTTTCCGCAAGAAGAAGCCGCTTTTGGTGACAACTTAATGGGGCATGCCTTGCCGCTCCATGAGGTTTTTAGTAAACCCGCGGAAGCTCCTCCAACCGAACCACTCACCGACCTCGGTCTGTTCAACGAACTACCTGAAACCAAAAACCTTGCCACGAATACTGAAATCAGCGCCGAGCTGGCCAATGACGCTCAGACCGACCCCGCCATCGAAGCAAAAAAGACACGCTGCTCAAACAATATTCTTGACTATTTTTACGAGGGCAGCGATGAAACCTATGAAAGGGAAGCCTATGAAAAATTAACCAAGGCTCAAAAGAATCCAAACCTGCGCCTGCGTCCTGACCAGTTCCGCCGCGGATGTGCCGAATTACGCGATATCGTCCAATCACCGGAAGATCTGGTAACGCTCAAATATATAATGGCGGTTCACGATGGTGGCAAAAATCGGCAGCTGGTGGCCGATATGGGCCTGACCGGCAAAGGCTATACCCACGATGATATTATTGAGCTCGTCTTTATCGACCCCCGTTTTCTTCATGTTCGCAAAAAATACTTTCCCACCTTCGACAAACTCAATGCCGATCAGCGACAAATTGTTAAACGCGTCATGGAAATTCGCTTTAATTATCCGCAAGCGATGCAAGGCGAAGCTCCTGCAGCGATGTACGCCAACTGGCCGGACGGCTTGGACCCCAAGATTGCAGGCATGGCAAAGTGGGAAGCCAAACTCGATATTAGCGGCGTGTTGGGCCACCTAAACGAAGAAAGCTCCAGAGTTCTGACCGCCAACACCTTTGAATATATGGAAATGATGGATGCAGCCCTGGATGCACCCGGCCTGACCCCCGTCGAACGCCAAAAGATGTACCTCTTCAACCGACTTCGCGCCTACGGCGTAACCGAAGAATATCTGGACGATCCGGCCAATGAGGCCGAAATGATTGCCGTTGCCCGCATCGCCTGTCAGCTGCGGCTCGAAACCGACGATCAATTTGCGTTCTTGCATCAACGCTTTAACCGCCTGCCCGCCACCGTTACGACCATTATTATCGAGGAGCTCAACAAAACCGGCATCGACGATGCTGCCGCCTTAGCCGAATATAGCCCGGCCATGCTTGCTGCGCTCCTAAAAGCACTCGATGGTGGTTTCGCCGTGCCTTTCGCCCAATTCTTGCAAGAAATATCCGTGGCGAACGCTGAATCCAGGGAACCCACCGAACGCGGTATAATAGCCGCCCAACTAGGTGAACTGGTTGCCAAACTCAACACTAATCAAATTCAAGGCGGCTTAAGGAAAGTTGAGTTCGTACGCCAGGGCGAATCATTCGTACCTCGCGAGCTACAACCCGCCTTGCGAACCGTTGAGGAGCTGCCTTTTTTTGATGTCGAGCGCTTTAGGGGCAAAGATCTCATCGTCGTAACCAATAGTGGAAGCGATGCCCTTAGTGGATACCTGACGGCAAAATTACTCCAACATACATGTAATGCCAATATACAGGCCATCACCGTTAACCGCCTGTACAGCGGTGACAAGCCCAAAAATATAGTTAACGCCCAAGAATGGCCGGAACCAGGCGTGGCCTGGCAGAAGCTTACCGGCCAAACATTTCGTAAGCCAGGCGAGAAATGGCGTTTTGCGGAGATCGGCATATTACAGGATCCGGACGCACCCCCGGTTTATTGGGCCGCCAAACCCTATCCTCGAGCCAGCGATCCCGAAAGTCATCACTCTGGCGACAATAACCCCAGGAATGCCGACCTTGAACGGTTGATTGATAGGTATGCCCCCGATTTTGTTCTAGGCATTGACCCGGGGTTTGATTCAGGATGGACCGAAGATGAAGTCAAACATGGCAAAGTCGGACTGCCACATCTTTTGACCGCTGCAGACCATCAACTCATACGACATCTGGGACGCCTTGACGCCGAACGTCAGATAGCTACACCGTACGAGCCAAAAAACTTTATGGTCATGAATGCACCTGGTTTATATGGGCCGCCGGATTCCTTGTCACGGCTTATGGCCATGGGAGCGCAGGTACTAGAACAACAGCCTGACAACTCATACCATCTGATTCAATCCCTGGCCAGATTAGGCATGATGGGAGCACCCAACAAAGAAATTTACAGCACAACTATCGCCGTCCAAAGAGCAGCAATCCTCGGGCAGTTTGGTATTCAAGCCATTGAACTACCAGAAGAAGCCCATAAAGACCGCTGGCGCATGTTTTTTGACATAACAGAGGCCATGAAGGAATTTGTCATCGCACCAGCTCGTGACCATTGGCGGGTCATTTCCTCCCCAGATTCGCCCCATGATTCGGCATACTAACCTGCACCTGGATCTGGATTGGCGATTAATTCGCCCGGAATGATTTATAATAGCTTACAGAAATTAACAGTAGGGGAATATTACTATGGATCCAAATTATCCGAGTTCTCCCGTAGTCAATGACGGCGGGCTTAACACTCAGCCGCCTGCCAAGAGGCCGTTTCCAAAGAAATTGGTCTTTATTGGCGCTGGTGTGCTGGTTTTGATTGTCGTAATAGTCGCACTTGTGATGGGCGGCGGGGGCAAGAAGAAACCGCACGACAGCGCCAAAAACGGCAAGGATAGCTCGGTATATATATCGCGCGAAGGCTACGAAGACGAAAACGACGCCGTCGGCGATGCGACAGCAATATTTGCCAAGCCAACCGACCGAGTGATTAGTTTTGCTGGTCAAAGAGTTATTCAGGCTTGTTCATTATTGACACTCGACGATCTAAAAGCCAACGGCATCCTGCTCAACGCAAACTCGTTTACCGGACCAGTGACCCGCAATGTTTACGACGGGCGCGGCAGCCAGCAAACCGGCAAAATCAGCGAGTACACCACGCGCTCAAGCGACAAGATCAACAATTGTTCCTACAATCTCAAAAATAACAAAACCGCCGAGGTAAGCATTTACCAGTCCTTCAGCGTATCGAACGCAGCCCTTCAGGATGACATTGAACGCATCTACACCGCTGTACCCGATGTCAACGGCCTCAAAGTATTCAAATACAGCCACGAAAACAATTTCAATAAAACCGAGCGCCAATGGATGCTTCGCTCCGCCAATGCTACAGCCGTCCTGCGGACCGATGTGGATGATGCCAAAAAAGAAAAACTCCTCGCACTTGTAGCCGAGCGTCTCAAAAAGACCGAATCCTCACCCACTACGTTTACCGCCTTCGAGATCAAAAGTCCCATTATGAGCAGCTCAGTACTGACAAATTGTGATCTTTTGAGTGACACGGCCTTCAAACAAGTCCTTGGCGTTGACGCTGGTGCGCTTACCGAAGAAAAGTTCGCCTCATCGATCGGCGTAGTCGAAGACCCTGACACCAAAAAACCCTATAACTACTCCTCTTACGACTGTATCCGAAGCGACATCGAGGGTGATGCCAAGCTCACCATGTACACCAATACCTATGAAACTGTCGAAGCCGCAAAATCGATGTTCGCGTTCGAAAAATCCCCCGGTGCTATGGCCCAAAATGTGCAGCCCCTCACTCCTGCCATTGGCGATGAATCGTTTTATGGCGACACCGCGGCGCTCAACAATGCAATAACAATCCGCAAGGGCCGCCTGATCGTCCGTGTCAACTATCAAAATGCTGCCGGAAGCAAGATTGACGCAGGGGCACGCATCAATGCGCTGCGTCCCGTCCTCGAAGCCGGGGTCAAAACGCTGACCGGTTTTTAAGCACTAGCTCCGCAAACATACAGATGCGCGGGGAGTGTCCATACGACTGCGCTAGTGTATACTGTACGCTTTAACCAGGAGTAAAAATGTCGGCCGGACTGAGATTCAACCAAGAAATCGATCAGCGAACTGCTTATGTCGAGCGATCTGTCGAACTAATGAAAGCGGTAGTGCAAACGCCCGAAGCAGAGGATGCCTTGGGCGACCTTGCCACAAGAATAGTGGCACAAGATTTTTATGTTCCAAGAGTTACAGAGTTAGGGATGGTTGAGATACCGGATGAACACAAATCCGGCGATGCGCTTCCGCTTCTTCCCATTCGAGACGGCGAACTGTTATGGCGTAATCGCAAGGATTTCAGTACATTCACTCCATCCCAACAGGAGGTGGCACGAGAATATTATGCTGAAAGGAGTTTACCCGCGCCCAGAGCGAACCGGGCCTTACGTGAGGCCACCCAAAGGGTAGGCGAGAGCATCGCAGACATTCCACCAATCCGTCTGAATGGTGTCACGGCTATAGCCTCAAGGCTTATGTACCCCGTCCGCATTTCAGGTACGAAGCGGTCGTTCATTGGCATGCGACCACTCATAACAATGCTTTACGAGGATGGTGCGCGGGCGATTACACCAGAACTGCTTGTACGCGAATACTGCATGGCCCAAAAAATAATACAAAACACTATAATGCCGCCCTGCACCGACCAAGAACATGATGCGATGTACAATGCCTGGTGCGAAGAGACCAAGAAGATTCAGGGTGTCGTAGGGCGGATATTCAAATCTTCGTAAACTTAACTTCTGAGGACGCGCATTAAACCGGGATTGGTTTCGACGTGCCTAGCTCTACTCTGGCCATTCCCACCGGAAGCCCGTAACGGTTTGCCGTAACCCTTTATGAGACAAGTAAACACCTTGGCTATTTGCTGGATCGCCAGTGTAGGGTTCTGGCGTAACCAAATTTTCGGCAGCGACCGGGCTATCCGGCTGGTAGCCATCCCAGGTGCTTTGCCAGACGTTTATGGGCAGGAAACGATTATCAAACACGACATCAATACTAAGGTCGATCGCCCGCTCCCCGATTGCTCGGCGATATAAGAGCTCGGGGCGTTTTTGGTAACGGAAGTGTGTAATATAATCAAGTGTCGCTTCGCCGCCAGGCTCAAGCGGATCGTCCAAGGCAAGGTCTACGGCGTAGAGCCCGGGTGCCGCCTCATAGACTTGGCCAGCCTGACAGCCCTCGATCCCTTCAACGCTTAGCTCCCATGTGTTGAACCGATAAGGGATGTGCGTTATCGGCGCAAGGGCGCGAATGTGTTGGCGGGTTTGGTGCATACCGGGTATGCCTCGCTCGTCTAAATAGTGGTATTCGGCGAGTGCCAGAGTGTGATGTTGAAGTGGTGGTAGTTCTGATGAGGGTGATTTTGTCATACCAGTGCCTTGAGTTACCGATATATTATCTCTGGCAACACAGTACTTAGGCTATGAGGTTTTTCACTCGATTAAAGGGGCCCAGTATTTTGGGTGAACAGCCCTATCGGCCATTATGCCAATCGCGAGCTAGAAACCTCTCGGAAGCTCCGCTTAGAACGTGCAGTAACCGCTTTAGATTATCCTGGATGGCTTCGGCTGATTTTAGCCCAGAAAAGTAACGGACCACCTCTTTTTTACGGCTTGGTGGCAGAGCATACCAATTGGCCTGCGCAACCGCATTTTTACGCAGAACGTCTGTAATGTAACCGGGTATTTCTTGAAGTGGTCCACCCTTATACGCTTCATCAAACCAAAGGGTCACTTCCACTCTATCGCCCACAGCCGTTCCGGTAGGCTTTCGGATATCGTTATGGAGATACAAGTAAAACCTTCCGCCCCCAATTGGCATCATATTGATCTTCCACGGCGGAGTTGGGTTGCCGTTTAGCTGCACCAATACGGGAATATGTCGATTCCATCCCCTGTTTAGTGCGGCGTGCCTGGCCTTTGATAGCAAGATATAGGGGTTATCAAAGCGGAGTTTGATAACAGCGGCAAACTGGATTGAACTCATTGTGATTCCTTTATAGTATTATACTTTTTATGTCGCAACACCATCAAAACCGAAGTTCAACTCATCCCTATATCGATACTGTATGGCAGGCTGAATCGCTTGAGGACGGCGTGTACCATGCAACACCCGATGGCTCCTGGGATCTGATTTATATTCAGAAGCCCGACGGCACACAGATGCTCTTTTTTTCAGGCCAGGATACAACTCCGATTCAGGTGCCTTACGAAAAAGGAGAAATGTCGCTCATAATTTCGCTAACGGCATCTACATTCTTGAGTAAACCGCCCGATGGTTTTATGCTTATCCCCATTACGGGCAAGACCTTTCGCTACGAGGGGCATGACTTTCCGCTTCCTGCCAATGAAAATGCCGAGCAACTTATTGACCTATTGGTAGATCGAGGACTGATATGTAACGACGAGATTGTCGAGAGTGTTCTGGGGAAGCAGCAGCGCGCTGCTTCCAAGCGATCGATCCAAATGCATTTTCGTAAGGCCACGGGGATCACCAAGAAAGATTTTGATCAGATTCGTCGCGCTCAAGAAGCGGTAAAGCTTCTCAAGGAAGGACGTAAGCCCGCCGAAGTGGCTACTCTGACAGGCTACACGGACCAAGCCCATATGATCCGTTCGCTTAAGAAAATTATGGGACGCTTACCTTCGGATGTAGGTGATATTCACAAATTATAGACTAATACTGCAGGACGAGCACGGTACACGTCCTGCTGTATTTTCTTATCGGACAATGCGAGCAAACTCCCGAAGGTCAGCCACCAGTAGATCGGGTGTCATCTGAGCCGAAAAATGGCCGCCTTCTTGATGCTTTTTCCAAAACACAATGTTTTTGTGGTCGCGCTCTGCAAAACTGCGAATAGATTGGAAGTCAAAACCGAAGTTCGAAAGGCCAAGCGGCGTCGTTGTCGGTTCGGTTGGCACTTCGGCATGTGCGTCTTCGTAATAGAGGCGCGCCGCTGAACCACCTGTGTTAGTAAGCCAGTACAACATAACGTTCGTAAGGATGAATTCCTTGTCGACGGCCTCGCCGAAAAGCTGACTGCTCCAAGACAACTGGGCAACGGGGGAGTCGGCCAAAGCGTGGGCAATATTCTGCGGTTTTGATTGCTGTAGTTTTTGGTAGCCACTCAGGCTGGCCTCGAACCATTGCAGCATCTGAAGTTGTTGTTTTTCCTCGTCGCTCAGTTTTTCGATTTCCTTGGGATCACCCGAGGGGAATGAAAAGACCTGGGTAACATGCACGCCAAGCACATGGTCTTTGTCGAACCTTCCCACTTCAGGTGACACCAATGAGCCTACGTCATTACCGGCTGCAATATATTTGTCGTAGCCGAGGCGACGTATCAGCTCACTCCAGGCCTTAGCAACCCGGTAGCGGTTCCAGCCCGCTTCCTGAGTGGGACCCGAAAAAGCGATTCCAGGTACCGAAGGAATCACAACATGAAAGGCATCTTCTTTTTTGCCGCCATACGCTTCTGGATTTGTTAGCCGGTCAATTATATCGACGTATTCGATAAACGAAGCCGGCCAGCCGTGGGTAAGCAGCAGCGGAGTCGCATCTGCGACCTCAGACCGTACATGGACAAAGTGAATATCTTGTCCGTCGATCTTGGTCAGAAATTGAGGAATAGCGTTCAGCTTTTTTTCGATCTTACGCCAATCGTAGTCATTTTTCCAGTACTCCACGAGTCCTTTGACATACTCCACACTCAGACCCATATCGTCGTTCTGCGGCGAAACTTCGTTGGTGTAGCGTACGCTTTCCAGACGGCGCGTAATATCGTCCAACTCGGCATCTTTTACGTTGATTGTGAATGGTTGGATGTGTGACATATTGTCTCCTTTTTTAGTGATATGCCTATTTAACTTCCTACGAACAAAAGTCTATTGTATAAAAACGCAAACAGGTTCTATCTTTTGACCCAACGCAACTGGACTTCTTTGAGGACCTTTTATATTATTATCTTACGATTAAAACCTAGGGGGCAGCTAACGATGGAAATACTAGAACGACAACGACACGTCCATTTTGTTGGAACTTATCCGGCCGGCAGCGATGCAGAGGCCATGCGAGAAATGCTGCAAATCGCCGGGCCCCACTTGCTCTCGCTGCCGAGCGGCGAAACCAGGCGCCCCAACTGGATCGCCAGCGATGGCGAAGACTTGGACCAGCTGCTTGAACATCCGGATCTGCGCACACTAGGCGCCGAGGAAGACCCCGATCCAGAGGACTACCTCGGTAACCGCTGGAAAGTAGCCGTAAAAGAAGGCCGCACGCTCAACCCTGACGAAATAGAACTCCACTACAGCCAGCACACCCATGACGCTTGGCCGGACTTTAGCCAACTACGCGACGAGTTCGGGCTGCCGGACTTGCCTTTACAAGTCGGCCTGCCCGGCACCCTACAGGACCCGATGTTTGCCTTCCGGCGCAAAAGTACACTCAAAACGCTGGTCAACGGCTTCCGGTACCGCAAACCATTTCAGATAGCCTTGCAAAACCAGGTCGATACCATCTGGAACGACCCCGAAATTGGTAGTCCAGGCAGAGACAAAAACCAGGAATTGACATGGCACGTCGAAGTCCCCGCCGAAGCAGGCGGCATGGACAAAATGCCGAAAGGTATCCAGCCAATCACCAATAAACTCATTGCTCCCATTCTTGCGCGCGGCATCGTCCAGCAGGTAGCTGGTTTTCCAGAAGACTCAAACGTCATTATCCACACCTGTAAGGGCGACTGGGAACGGCGACCCTTCAGCAATTCCAGTACGGCACTTATTGCATCGCTAGTGGAGTCTATCATTTCCCAGTGGCCAAAAGGCCGCACGCTCGATGGCATTCACTTTCCGTTTGCGGCCGGCAACATAGCGCCGTCACTCGACGAATCGCACTATAAAGCGTTGGCCCGGCTAACCGATATCTTGCCAGAACACACCCGTTTTATTGCCGGCTTTGTGCACGAGGATCTTAGCCGCGCCGAACACTTTAGAGTCCGTGATATGATTGAGCGCAACCTGGAACGGCTCGTCGACATCGCCGGCGCCTGCGGATTTGGACGGGTCAGCAGAAAGGTAGCTCGCCGGCTCACACAGATGAGCGTGGACTTAACGGCCTAAAAACGACAGAAAGAAAATGGTTATGGTATTATTGGGTTATATTCTCAGAATAAAGTCCGTGGGTACACCGATGTTATCCATATAAAGCAAGAAGGGCATATGAAACAATCTGTCGACACTCTCCATTCCTCAAATTCAGGAGCCTCTTCGAGATGGAAGAACAAAGTTATAGCCATCGTGGCTGCGCTTGCCGTCGTTATTATTGGGTATGCCCTTATAATGTCTAAGGCTGCTGGCTCATTTGTATCTATTGACCCTTCGGCTGCCACGTTGTCCGGTAACGCCTCTGTTGCAACGACCGGCGATGGCACTAAAGCCATTAGTTTTAATGCCCCGCCGACCACTCCTCCACCGCCCCTTCCTGGTGGCAGCCCAGCCTTCTCGACCAATGCGGGCCGGGAAATCCCTGACACGTTGTATGGCGTCACAACCGAATCAGTCTCTAGCCTTTCGGCTCTTAATGACTCTCTGTCAAGGCACACAAAACGGCCGATCACCCGGATAGTTTTTCAAAGCGGAACTTCGCCTTCGGACTACACTACCGCAGTAAGTACACTTCGTAACCGCAGCTATCTTATGGGAGAAATTCTGGACTCTTCGTCTATGAAGCAGACGACTGTATCCAGCTATAAGACACGAGCGGCCAATTTTGTATCGGCCTTTAAAAATAACGTGGATATTTGGGAAATCGGCAACGAACTGAATGGGGAGTGGCTTGGAACTCCGGCAGATATTAACGCAAAAACACAGGCCGCATACGACGTCGTCGAAAAAGACAATAGTGCGCTTAACCTGCGTTCGGCGATCACCCTGAACTACTGGCCAAGCTCCAACTGCTATTCACAACCTTGGGAGGACACGGCATCCTTCGCCAACCAGTTGCCCGCCGAAGTTAAAAACGGCGTAGACTATGTTTTCCTTAGTTTCTACGAAACCGCTTGCTCGCCCAGAGCCTATCCAAGCGCCACCGACTTCACTAACATTTTCAATAAACTGAAGGTGACCTTTCCTAATGCAAAAGTTGGTATGGGAGAGATTGGCGCCCAAGGAAAAGCCGACGGACTATCGAGTGAGCCGTCACTCACCGAGAAACAGCGCATCGCCAACACCTACTACGGCATGCACAATACCCTCAAAACCAACCTTGGCAGCAGGTACGTCGGTGGCTACTTCTGGTGGTACTATTTCCAAGACGCAGTCCCCTACAATAAAACCGATTCTATGTGGCCAACCATTGAGCGACTATTTGGTGAGTATTAGACGGGGCGAGTTCTCGAATCAAGTTAGATTCCTAGATAAACAGCCTTAGAAGACTGAGAAGCCCTGTAGAAATTATTATAGTCGGTCCTTTTAGCAAAATGATTTACTCAACCTTGTAGGGATGCTTCAAAAGATGGAAGCACATAATACAGGGAACAAGAGTGGGCTTATTCAGAGGACGTCGCACAGTAAAACGCGGAATAGTTTTGACGTTGGTCGTAGTTTTGGCGGCGAATTGCATGGTTGTTTTACAAAATTTTTCCGCCCCCGTTCAGGCAGCCGCCCCGTACCCTGCAAGTGACGTTATTGGCCTGCCAGATTTGGACTCAGATACTGCCAATGCCAGTGGTTTTAGCACTCCCTATAAAACCATTCTAGATGAAATACATCACCGCATGTACGTTGCTGACGCTTATAATAGCCGCGTTGTGGTCTTTAATTTGTCAAATTCCAACCAGCTTGTCGACCGCCAGGCCGATTACCAACTTGGCCAAGCTACCATGACCCAAGGCGGGTCCAACTGCACCTCCCCGGCAGCAACGACCATGTGTCAACCACGCGGCCTAGACTTAGATGGATCCAAGAGATGGCTCTATGTTGCCGACACGAACAATGCGCGGGTACTCGTCTTTGACACCAACAATCTTGCATCGGGCATGGCCGCGACCGCTGTTATTGGTCAGACCGATTTTACCAGTGATACGCAGGGCACGACAGCGACCACGTTCAAAAACCCTTCAGACATTGCGGTAGACAATATGAATAACCGATTGTTTGTTGCAGATAATAACAATTTCCGCGTTTTAGCCTTTGCCATGAACCCGGATGGGACGGTGACGGACGGGACAGCTGATTCGGTGTTGGGCCAATCCGATTTTACGAGTAGTATCATTTTTGGGGCGGCAGCCGATAGATTCGGCAATGCCAACAGCATATCGATCAATCCGGACGGGACAAAACTTGCAGTAGCCGACTCTACTTTCGGTCGCGTCCTTTTTTTTGATGTTACCAGCATCACCAATGGCGAGGACGCGGTTGCGCTCGTGGGCAAACCCGACTTTACTTCTACCGCACCGGGGTGTAGCCCTTATGGCGATTCTATTGATGAGACATCAGTATGCGGGCAATACTTAGGCGCAACCTTTGACAGCACCCACGACCGTATATTCATTAGTGATGGTATAAATTCGCGGACGCTTATTTTTAACCTCGGTAGTAACGACTTGCCACTCGATGGTAATGCCGATTTTGTGCTGGGACAAGCTAACTTCACGACTGGATCTAAATCTGATCCGAGCGCCACAAGCTTTTATCTTCAACAGGGAGCGGCAATAGACCCCGTCCAAAACCTGCTGTACCTTGTTGACCTTGATAACCACCGCATCTTGACCTTTGACGTGGCATCGATAACCAATGGTGAGGCAGCTGTAGCCGTACTAGGTCAAACAACCCAAGACGGCACGCCACGGTTTACTACGTCATTCAAAAATAATCATGCGCCGACCGCAACAAACATGGGCTACCCGACAGACTCGATAGTCGACACCACCAACCACCGGGTATTCGTAGCAGATGCGCAATCCAATCGCGTCCTTGTGTACAATATGGACTCAAGCAACAACCTTGTAGACAAAACAGCAGATGCAGTATTGGGCCAGACTGACTTTACCAGCTGGCAGTCTGGAAATGGCGCGACCAAACTCGACTGCAACGGAGGATTTTACTGTGGACTCGCTTATGACAACGAACGTCAGTTACTTTTTGTGTCCGCCACCCACCGCGTACAGGTCTTTGATGTGGCGACTATTACCAATGGGGAAGCGGCCGTTCATGTGCTAGGACAACCCGATTTTACCGCCACCGCTTGCAATACCACCCAGGAAAACGCCTGCCCTGGAGGGTATGGCCTCGCCTTCGACCAAGTCAACAAACGGCTTTTTGTTCCGGACGGAGATTCGTATAGGATCCTGGTTTTTGACACGGCGACAATTACTGACGGTGAACCTGCTACCCACGTTTTGGGCCAGGAAGATTTTACAACGGTAGATAGCAATCATACGGCGGCTGATAGGTTTTATGTGAGTTACAGCGGTCTTACTTTTGATAATGCAGGGCAACGGCTTTTCTTTGGCGACAGCTCCAACAACCGTGTCCTGATCTTTGATGTGGCGCCTGGGCAGATTACCAATGGCATGGACGCCAGTCATGTTCTTGGCCAAAGCAATTTTACCGACGATGGCTACTCCTTGACCCCAGAAGGTCTAACCGCGCCCCAGGGTATTGTGTACGACGAATCGCAAAAGAGGCTTTTTGTATTTGAATATTTGGCGCGCGTAAAAGCCTTTGACGTAGCAAGTATTACAGATGGTGAGGCGGCCATAGGCATTCTCGGCCAGGCCGATTTTACGGGTGACTCGACCGATACCATAACTTCGCCCACTAAAGTCCATTCTGATGCTATTGGAATGGGTTTTGACCCCATCAACCAACGACTGTATATGCCCCAGTCTCAGATCGCACGCGTAGCAGTGTTTGAATTCGCAAAAATAACGAGTGCCAGCCTGCCTGACGGATCAGTCGGTGCAAGCTACAACACCTCAATCACCACCAGCAGCACGAAAGGCACCAAAAACTTCGCCGTAACCAGCGGTGTGCTTCCAACCGGGCTCAGCCTAAACAACACAACCGGTACCATTAGTGGCACGCCCACGAGTGCGGTCCATAGCATCTTTACAGTAGCCTTAACAGATGATAACGGCGCAGTTGGCGCCTACACTTACGCTCGAGAAATTACGCTTTCGGTAAACGCTCCTGCCGACAACAACGACAGTCCGTCAAACCAGCCAAAACCTACCAGCGCCCCAGGCGCACAACTGGCGGCCGATGATAGCCAAACGTCTTCCACGTCTTCGGTCATCGAGGCAACACCCGAGGAGGCGATATTCCTTGGTGACCAACCGGCCTTCTTTAGTACCGAGGGTGCGACAGTGGAAATGGAAGTTGGCGAACAGGTTTCATTATGCAGTGACGGAAGTTCAAGCTGCGCCGCCAGCGAACGTATCACAGCCACACTCAGCAGCATCAATTATGACGCCCAAACCGTCACCCTCACTTTCTCCCCATCTGGCCAACAAGAAACCTTACAGATACAGATCAAGAAAAACATTGACCTTACCAAAGATAACAAGGCCGACCTGGTGGCTAAACTCACCCATCTGGAACCCCACAAGGCATTCATTAACTTCCGCCTTGCCGCCGACATCAAACCAGGCGGACACGCCGAGCACCAAAAACAAAACAAACAAGCCACAGACAGGCAGGCCAACGCCAAAACGTTACTCTGGATGTTGGCAGGTATCATAGGTGTTACTGTCTTCGTGCTCATTGTCCGCTCTCTCAAAAAACGATAGGCCGTAAGACAGAATGTACCCGCATAAATTACTTAAGCCTTTGTAATCTTTCGAGCCATACGTAAAATCACTCCCGCAGACTTGGAGCGACTAATACGCGGCTGGAAGAAACTGCACCTGTGAATTATTTTAGACCAGCGACAACATCGCAGAAGTCACTTGGATACTTTACCTGCAATAACTCAGCGGCCTTCATAGGCGCAAACCAGCCGCAAGCTATATGCTCCTCGGATAATATGACCTTTATATCATCGGGAACACTACAGGCGTAAATGCTCAATATAAGTCCAACCGTCTCTTCATTATCAACTGGAATACGGAGGTTCGACAGCACCATATTTACGGGCTGAATGTTTGTTATTTCGGCTATGCCCGTCTCTTCAAGCACTTCACGCTGTAATGTGTCCTCAACAGATTCGCCCTTCTGTACACGGCCACCAGGCAGATCCCAATAGTCCTTACGTTCGCCACCCAGCTTTGCCAGGTTGACCTGCATCAATAGCACCTCGCCCTTTTGGTTACGAATGAGCGCTTTTATGCCGAGGTGGAATACATCCTCGATACTCATTTGGTGGCCACCAGCTCTACGACGTTGTCGTCACGGGGAGCGAGCTTGGTGCGCATAAAGTCGGTGAATAAGCGCTCGTCATACGATTTAATGTACTCGACAGCAAAACCAGCCTTCGCTACATGGTCACGAATAGAGTCTTCGGAGTGAAAGTAACGCACAGATGTATGTGTTTTACCGGTTTGTTCATTGACATGCACGCACGTGGTTAAACCGGTTTCCGGATCATATGTTGACTTGGGGTCTGTTGCATCTGAACAATTCACCGAGCGGACAACCACAAACAGCTTGCCGCCAGGCTTGAGCACCCGGCGTAGTTCAGCCAGTGCTGCGTCCAGCTTAGCTTTTGGCAAGTAATGCAATACTAGTCGCGCATAAATATAGTCGAAGTGATCATCGTCGTACGGGAGAGGTGCTGCGACGTCCTCAATCTTTGCCTCGATCTGATGCTCTAGGTGTTTCTCGTGTATAAACTTCTGGGCAAATGCAGCTCCCTCTTCGTCGACAGTCGTTGCCACGATGTGCCGCTCCGGATTAGTTTCGGCCATGCGGATCTCGGCAACACCGCCTGTTGATATGCCTACGCTATAAATTTCTCGGTCATTGTCAGTCAAGATTGCAATGCCGTTGTCTTCGCTTTGTGATCCTTGAATATTCATTCTCCTATGATACAGCATCATCACTTTCTTCTTGTGGAACTTCAAGGATGCCGCTTTTCTTTCCTAATCCTTCTAATAAGATATATAACTCCCCAGATCCACGCTCCACATAGACTAATCCCCACTATTAACGTCCGCACCGTGTTGGAAAATGGCAGCACTTCCATTACAAAATATAAATAGGCAGCAAAGGGTCCTACATAGAATACAAAAGGAATGAGTCCCGCGAAGGGCTGTAGGCCCCGTTCGTGTATATCGTCAAAATGGTTATACAATCCTGTATCACCGTAATTCTTTTTAACTTGCCGACGATTAACCTTGCGCGTCAGCCACCAAACAAAACGGTTATAGAACATCATGACCCTTCATTTTAACAGATGTGGAACACTTTGTATTCGGTTCTATATCGCTCGGGTGAAAGACTTAAAGAGCTAAAAAGTCATTGACTGTTTTGAGATATCTTTCAGATTCTTCGAGGTGGGGCATATGAGAACTATTCTCAAATATAATCCAGTCCGCATCAGGCATTCTTTCTTGAGCAATCTTCATTTGGCGTGGCGTAGCTTCGTCATATTTACCCGAGAGCAATAAAGTAGGGACTGTAATCTCTTTTAGTCTATCTAGGGCGCTCCATCCTTTTAGAGTGCCGGTAGCAAAGGCTTCGCTTGGCCCCCACATGACATTATAAACTTGCGTTCCCGCGTTGCTATCAGCTAGCTTCATCATTGCAGGACAAGGTTTTGCGCGGCACACGAAATTTTCTTGAAAAACATTGTATGCCTCTTTATATTCCTGCGAATTTGTAGTTCCGGCATTTTCATGCTTGCGCATAGTTCCTGCAATCCCTGAAGGCAACAGATCTTTAAGCTTATCTGCCTCTTCAACCCACAAACCCGTATCCAGAAGTGGACTCGAGAGTATAAGTTTATTAACACCCTCAGGTTTAGTAAGAAGATACTCCACCGCTAAGGTACCGCCCCAAGAATGGCCCAGTATATTAATCGAGTCTAAGTCCAGCTCTTTTCTGAGACTATTAAGTTCATCAATAAATAATTCTATGGTCCATAAAGCAGGATCATCAGGGCGATCAGACTTTCCGCAACCAAGCTGATCATAAAGAATAACGGCATAGCCATTATCTGCGAGCTCCGAAAGATTCTGTAGATAGTGGTGCGGATAGCCAGGACCTCCGTGCAAGACCACTAGTGGTGACTTGCCGCTATGCAAATCGCCGTAGACCGCGTACCACGTTTTGTAGCCACGAAGGTTCATGTAATTTTCTCTTGGGTTCATATCTTTATAATAGCAATGCTGCAGAGTAATTATTCTGATTTGGCTGCTAGCCCGGCGGCAATTAACGTAAATCCTATCTGCGCTAATGCAAGCTCCCGCATTGGGGTGACCTCAATCCTACCACCTGCCGCATCCATCTCGGCTAATCCTGTATCAATAACTTCATGTAGTCTGTCTGCGCGTGCACTGTCATCGTAGTCCCGAGCGAGACGACCAAGCTGCCCTATTTGTGTCAATGAATAAAATGCACCACCATATCGAGCGTTAAACGCCTGACCAACAGTAGCTTCAGTCGTATCTTTCTCACCAGAGTCAAGCCCCATATAGTTGCTTATTAAATTATATTGGTAAGCAGTCGCCTCAAACAGGGGGTGGTCGATTAGCCGCTCATTCTTTGCAAGATCATCAAGATTTTGCTTAATAAAAGCCAGTAGTGCAAGTCGCCTCTTGCGGCCTTCCGTAATTGCATCAGAAAGATACACCTCCGCCGGTCTCGCATCGTCAAGCGCAGCGCAGGTGAAGTATGGCAGTTCGGTCGCTAGATGCAATGCTCGTGGCTGTACACGAGCGAGAAAATCTCTCGACCCTCCTCCGTTAAGAATGTACTTCAGTGGGTCTTTCCCCTCAGCCTCTAGAGTATCGTACCGTCGCTCTATCGGCCAACTCGCATATAACCCCGGTGCCCACTGGGTAACAAAAGATGATTCAATTGAGTCTGTTTCAGGCTGTAAATCACAATAGTCCATCCAGGCCCGCATAGCATGGGCAAACGGCAATGGTTGCTGCTGGATATACAGATACGGCCGACCTATCGCACTATTATGCAACGCCGCCATAAAATCCGGCCGGGTCTCTTCTATAATTCGAGCGACTACCAGGGATTCTGGCAGTCCCTTACAACGGAGCCTCTTGTAATCATATGGATAGCCCGCATCAACCTGATGGCTACCTGGCGGTCGATAAAAGCCTTTCACATAACTTTCGGCCGAGAACTCCTGTCCGGCCCATCCCTGCATAGCATACCCGTCTGGATCCGCTACACCCACAACCAATGCCCTATCGTAGCCAAGAGCTTCCAATATTTCAGAATGGGCTGCAAACTGTCCGGATAAAAAATCGGTCGTAAGTGTACTGATTGCCTCGTTAGGATGCACGATTCCCTTCAAAAGCAGGCTACGACCGCCCGCCCGGGACAAATCCCCGATTTCTGTCATTTCAATTGATGTACCACGAGCCGTTCTTCCAATCTGCCGCACCGTTACTCTATCCGGATACACCTCTTCTAGTGTTTTAGCTTTTTCCTGAAGTTCTGCTGTCGTAAAAAAATGGTCATACTCCGGTATTTCTTTACATAGATCGGTAGTCGTTTGTAAGATATTTTTCATATACGCTGGTGTTGCCGTTTCAGCATATTAACTTGCTAATGGTAATACAGAAGAAGTTGAATACCAATAGCAGGGGTAAGCCTGCCACTCATAGTCAAAGACGACCTTAAGGTCATACTTCTTGACACATATGACGGAAAGACACTTCCATTCAGGCCGGTAACGCGAGTAGTTAAGCTTAGCCGTCAAATAAAACGTTAATATTGTATGTATTTGCTTAATATTAACTGATTAGACACTTCAAGCTCTCGTGGAATCGAACTCGAAATAACGTGGTGGCACAAAAAAAGCCCTGGAGTGAGATAGGGGGTATACAAAGGTTTACGTTAGTATACGTCTATACTATACTGGTTCTAGGAGGAATACCCATGTCAACAACTCAAGCTATCAAGTTAGACGATGAAACCAATAACCGGCTGAAAGCACTTGCCCAACAGCGGAGCAGGTCGGCCCACTGGCTAGTACGTGATGCCTTGCAGCGATATCTACTCGAGGAAGAACGCTATGAACGAGAAAAGGCAGAAGACCTAGCCGAGTACGAAGACTACATGTTAACCGGTAAAGCTATAGACAATGAGACGGTTACGTTATGGCTTAGCGAACTTGCAAAAGGTAAGAAGACGGCATGGCCAAAGCAAAAGTAGTTTGGCGTGAACGTGCGCTTGAGGATATCGATCGTCTCCACAATTTTCTATTCGAAAAGAACAGAGAAGCGGCGGCCAAAGCAGCACAGGTAATCCTACGAGGTAGTTCGTTACTTGAAGAATCGCCACGGCTAGGACGCCCGATGGCAGACAATACCAAAAGGCGTGAATTGTTTATTCCATTTGGGTCTGGGTTTTACGTACTACGTTACTTTCTAGCAAGTGATACTGTTGTTATTGTTCGTGTCTGGCATGGACGCGAGAACAGAAAAGCAGATTAGACCTACGAAGCTTACCCAACAGAATACAAAATCCCCAGACTTCCGGAGATTTTGTATTAGCACGGTTTCGAGAAAATATCTTTGGTACGAAATGGTGAGCCTGCGGCGACCTTCTACGAAATATTTTTGGGATGGGTTGGAACGATTAGGAGAGCAGTTAGAAGAACTTGGTGAAGGAATCACTTGATGGTGCTTCTAGCTAAGCTTTATACTTCTGGACAAGTGGCAGTGTAATCGTCCTCGATATATCTGAAGCCTTGGTCAGGGCGTAGATTGGACGAATCTCATAGCCGATGTGCATGAGTTTTGCACCAAGCTTACCAGCAGCGATAAAGGCCGGTAATAAATCCGTATCGGCACTAATTACGACGATTTCCGTCTCAGGATTCGCCTCTAGTACCATTCTTACGGCAAGACCTACATCAACACCCTTTTCGGCCAACTTCCAGGCTTGGTGTGAGCAATCTTCGCATGGATCAGATTCTCTAGCTCGCAAATAACCCACCTTTATAAAAGTTATCTTTTGCTGCTGTATTTGGTTTACGAACCGTGACTGTGCCTTGATAGCATCACTTGATTTACGTTTAAGATCTTCGGATTGCTCATATAGCCTTAGCCTTGCCCCAAACCATAAAATCTCCGATGGTAAGTTATCGGCTAATACTTCTTCCAGGAGGCCCCTAAAATTGAAATTCTCTACAGATGAACGTGGTGCTTTGGCCCCAGCATTGCCAAGCATATGCCGAATACCGTAAACCAAGTTCTCACCATCGATTAGTACAATGCGTCTCATTGCTTTTATTCTACCAAAATAAAAGACCTCACGAGAACTTTCGTCCAAGTGAGGTGCAGTAATTAGAGTATAGCATAGTTGACTAGTTGGTCAATAGATTTTATAAAAGAAATTAGCGTAAGACCTGCAGAAACTACTATCATGTTTTGTGATTTTGAATAATATTTGCTACAGCCGCGTAAAAACCCTCAGGGTTATCGGTTATGAGCGAATGACCACTTGCAACAACCTCATATGTGATCGCGGCATCTAACTTGGGTACGACGTCTTTTCTACGCTTGCCCTTCGCACTGTAAATGTAGGCCTTACTCGGTAAAGAAATAAATGAAGGTAGCAACTCGCCGCTATCAGACCATCTCATTAAAGACTGCGCACTTCGGTAAAGAGCGTATGGGCTAGCCTCATCGAACCACCGAGCCCATACCCGCATACTTCGCCGTGGATGCCGCCGTAAAAGTGACTTTAGGACTGAAAGCGTAGAAGATCTGAACAACCAGAACGGTCGCTTGGCTACAGAGCGTATGTCAGCACCACTACCCTTAGTTGCTAAATTACTCTCAGCATTAATAAACATCGCCAGGTTATTAACTGATGGTGCGGCAAGCGTCCCAACGCCACCGCCCATACTATGACCAACAAGGTAAACCTTCTTTGCCCTTAAAGAATTAATTACCGACGCAACAATATTTGCTTGATCCTTCAAGTCATACCTAAAGTCTGTCGGTTTCTCTGACTTTCCAAACCCTAGTAGGTCTATCGTACAAATACCGAAGCCTTGCAGTGCGTCAGACGAGAAGGCTTCATCAAAGCCCTCTTTGCTGCCACCCCAGCCGTGCAAAAAGACAATAAGCTCAGCGGCGGGTCGCAGCCTTACGGAAAGCTCGTAGCTTTTGCCTTCATACTCTATTTTCATCGTGCGCATTTGGCCGTTCATCGACTTTATCATAACAATAATTTCAAATGATGCGAATTTATGGAACAGATACAGAACACATATAAAGCAAAAAGGACACGAAATAAATCGTATCCTTTTGTTGTATATCCTACAATGGTGAACCAGACGCGCTATATGTGGAACACTCTGCACGCAGGTATAATCCGACTGAGCGATGAACTAGCAGCGCTTAATTTTCATTGATCAGGTCAACATCCGTTAGAATCTCAGTTAGTCTTAGCTTCAGATCTTCATTTAACTCACCGAATGCGATCAAGCTCGTAACCACTTCATGAAGCATTTCTTTTGGCACCATCCCACGCGCAACCCAAAGAACTACATTCTCCATCTCAACAATAAAGGCAGGTACAATGTTACTAAAACCGTTAATTTCTAGGAAATAAGCTCCTAGGGCTATTGAGGACCTTTTATTTCCGTCCATGAAGCAATGGTTCATTGCAATCGGAAAAGATCAAATGTGTTAATTTATCTTCTAGCTTCGGGTAATAACCATCATCCTTAATAAAAACTAAGACACTTTCTAAAAGTTCCGGTTTGATAATCCCGGTAGCTCCACCAGAGATATTTATAATATTGTCATGTTCTTGTATCGCCCTATCGACGGGAAAATATACAACGGCCATCATTTATCCTTGAGACGCTTAAAAACATCCTGGTATTGTTCGACCCTTTTTGCCAAGTCTTTACTTTTTTCTCCAAGGAATCGCTCAAAGTCGGCAACATCTACGGGTGCAATGTATTCCGACAATTCGGTATGAGTAACATCCCTAAAAGCATTGTCTCTACTTGCCATTTTCATTCTGACCATTTCTAGCTGTGGGACCCAGATAGGGTTGTTTTGGAATTCTTCGAAGAGTTCTTCAAGCTCATCGTTGGTTACCTTTTTATTCGATTGAGCGAATTTTTTGCGTATCTCATTAGCTAGACCCGTCTCATACATTGAGATTGTAGTGAGCACCTCGGCATACATAGTATCTCGGACATTCTCTTTTTTATCTAAAGAGAGTATCTTTCTATAATCTTGCGCACGTTCCTTGAAGATACTTTTATATATCTCATTAGTGTAGACTGCGTACTTTGACCTACCCATATCCACGCATTCATGGAGGGCAGCCTTGAATTGATCTCTGTAGTTCTCACTTAGGTAGAGGCTCATAAGGTAAGCTTCGTCACGTTGGTTGATATATTTAGCACTACCCCCAGCCTTAGCGCTCACAACATCAATTACAAGGTCAAGAATTAATCTTCTTAAAAGACGCGCCCGTTCACTCTCAATAAGCAGCAAGCCAATATTAATGAATGCCTTAAAGTTAAATACGCCAAAGTTAGGCGCGAGGTTAGGGACATTGATGTCCCTAACCTTCTTTATTTCCTGCAGACGCTCACCGGCCAACACTTCATAGCCATTATCTTTTAGTTCATCGGCATGAGAGGATAGATATCGGTTAATCGTCTTTCTATCAACCTCATAAAAGTCTGCGACTTGTTTTACTGTAAACTTTAGTTCTCCCTCAAAGACCACACCCTTAATACCTACATGATCTTGTAAGGCACCGAGAGCATAATGATTATTAAGGACATTTCGCCGGTCTACGATAGAATCTGGTAGTTGTTTTGCCATATGGTCTAATTATACTTTATTTTTGGGTAACCGCTGTGAGATAGAGCCAGTTCGATATCCTCAAAGAATCCATCAACAAAACCTTCACCATCTGCGTGCTTTTGGCGCAGTTCATCGATTTCACAATATCCAACCCAATCTACTTCTTCTGGATTGGATATGCTAGGCTCACCCTCAGCGTCTGCAAGGAGGAGATGGCGCCACCGATCATACTCATTGACCCCAGAATGTACCCTACGAATATTATTTAGCGTGACACCCGTTTCTTCAAAACCTTCACGTAACGCAGCTTGCTCAGGTGTTTCGCCCGACATAAGACCACCACAAATGTGATCATACTTTTCGGGATCAACCTTTTTATTGACCCCTCGCCGGTGCACTAGAACCCTTTGCAAACTGTCTATTGCTACCACTATTGCAATCTGCATATGAAGTTCGGTGTAATTAGGCACCTCATGCCGGGGTATATTCCGTAACTGAATTTCACCTCTCTTGTTAACCAAATCAACAAATTCTGACATTATTACTCCCTTGGATTCAATTATAGCCATCCTTGTGCTTTAGTAAACGCACAGCCTTCGGTGAAAAATAAATTGTGGAACTCGCTAACAGAGGTGGTTGAAAATAACAAAAATCCTTCGCAACTTGCGAGGGATTCCTTTACCTCTGTTGAGAGTTCCCAGAAATATAATAAATTCTACTTGGTGAGTCTGCGGGGTCAAAACTGGAACACTTTTCGGGTAGTTTGGAAAGGGCAGCCAAAAGAAATTAGAGGCATTTCTCGCCCACAAAGAATCCAACTCAAGGTAACGGGGTGGGAATAGAGTTTACTACTGTTGAAGCATTTGCTAAGCTACCTCGATAATATAGGTGAGTTGCATGTCCAGACCAGATATTGAAGCATTTGCTAACGATTTTCGTACCGCCATTGAAGCTTGCTGGGGGCCAGATACCGGCATGTATTCGTCCGACCTGTTTCCCGCGGGATACGAAATACCTCCATCGGCCGGCCAGTGTGTCGCAACCTCCGGACTCTTGCTAGAAGATATACGTGCAGAATACCCTGGAGAGCGATTTAGATTTAATACCGGAGCCGTATATCTTGGCACCGTTGCTGTGCTCTCGCACCATAATTTTATTACTCACCATAGGCTGATTGGACGTCCTCCAAGAGTTCTTGATATTACCGCCGATCAAGCGCCTGGCATTACGAACAGGGTAGTCTACGGCGACATACAGGGACTGGCAGCTCGAGGACTAGTGTACCTGGTATTTGACTCATATGATGAAGTCCCTGAGTTTATCTGTGAAGACGTTATCCCTGAGCCACCTATTAGGACGCGCATGAATACCCTACGCCAACGTATGCGAGATTGACGTAGGGCAACCGGCTTGAGGAACTTTGAATCGAGCGTGATTCATGAAGGATCACTACAGGACAAATACTATAAGCACTAGCTTTTTTGCGAGCACTCCATATAATTATCAATAAAGTAAGTTAAGGCCATTATGGATCAGCTCATTCAAAATCAGACGCCCATACCTCAAAGTCATCCTTCTAATCAAGTAGCGCCGACACCTCGTAAAATGCCAAAGGGAGTGGTCGACTCTGAAGATAAAAGTGGCATAATTCCCACGACCTTGTCGCCTTCCCAGATTGGTTTTTTCCGCCGGTGGGGCATTTTATTGACGATTCCGCTCTTTCCTATCGGACCCTTCTTCTATCTGCTTTTTGTTCGGCAGCTATATTTTGTCAAAGGTGGGATCGTCTATCGTTCAAGTCGTAAATATATGACTCTTATGCTTTTGGCTTTTGGCATAATGAGTCTTGCAGTCATTATAAAAAGGGGCATCCTGTCCGAACTTTAAACAAGGAGATTTATGAGCCCAGATCAACCAACACTACAGGCTACACCCCCAGCGACCAATCCTCTCGGCAGTGAGCCGTTAGGCACACGTCATCGCCTGCCTATGATAGTCAAATTTATTGCCGCACTTGTTGTAATTGCGCTAGCATTTTCAATTTACCTTATAGCTATAAAGGTTCGGGCTCAGGACACTTCTGATAAATTTATGAAGTTTATCACGACAGGCAATGTGCAAGAGGCGGCTAAGCTAACTAACGCAACCTCGGCCGATGACAAGTCGTTCCTTAACACCGCAGCGACTGCCGTCAAGGGATCAAGCAAGCTTACTAATTCCGGCGAACGCGACAAAAAGCAATATTTCCTGTATGAATTAAGCGGAAGCTCCAGTAAATCAGCCCGAACAACCCTTGAAAAACAGGATGGGAAATGGGCAGTTATTTCCTTTGTCTACAATAAAGAAATGCTCAAGCTTTTTCCTGACGAAGGCAGTAACACGACGCAGCCCTCTTCATCTGCGCCAACTCCCACGCTATCCGCCTGCCTAAGTCCTACTGATTTCGACACAATCTTCAAGCAGATTAATGGTTCCGCTGCATCACTTGGCGCGCTTGACTATTCAAAGCCCACCAACCCCTATACGAATAACGTTCATTTTAATCCAGATACTTTAGACTTCAGTGCCCCGGCTGCAGTTAACCAGGGAGTGGTTAACGCCTTCGCAAGTTTTGGCAAACAGTTCAGTGGTAAGTCATTTACCATCAGCCTTAGGGGAAGCGTAGGCACCACCAAGCAATCAGATATTGATTTTGCACGCCAACGATCCGAAAAAATTAAAACCATGCTTATCGCCGGTGGCGTCCCTGAAAGCAAAATAGTCATTGAAGCTCCTGGGTCTGTAGGAGATTACGGAAACAGTAATGATAGCGTCAACAAACAAACCGCTCGTAATGTGGAACTAAAAATAACCTCTACATGCAGTCAGCCGTCGGGATCAGGCAACAGATAGACTCGAATTGGAACGATGACAATTATGCCTCATGTTTGTTCTTAGTTGTTGTTATCCTACAATGGTGAGCCTGCAGGACTACAACTGGAACACTTTATGGGAGGGCATGGTACGTTTGAGCAGTCAACACTACCCTGTGTGAGTCATCATATCCAGATATTTAGCAAGCGCGTAATGTGAATCTTGGGCTCGGGAATTGAGTGAAGCTATTTCTTCTATTTGGTTTACTGCAATTATTTCCTCCGCCTCTTCTAACTCAACCCACTCCATGGTAGTTGCAGGCATATCAATCTCGTCAGAAAAAAAATCCAATTCTACATAAGTGGGTAATAACATTTGTTTATTACGTGGCGGTACATATCTATATGAGCCTAAATACCCCGCAGCATCCGGGTTAATATCTCCGAGTAAAGCTGACCCTAAAAAGTGCCCTACTTCATTAGAGGTAATGAGACTTTCAGCAAACCCAGTTGTAGTCGCAATAGTTATATTTGGTATTACCAATGCCTGCCGACCATCACTTGCATAGTGACGTGCTAGCACCATATTATCTTCCGTGGTCATAACGCACATCGCTTTAGCCGAAGCCACTCTCGCCATACGACTCGACAAGCCGTCTAAACTTGTCGATTTATACCCTAAATGATTGTGAAGTTCAGGATGGAGCATAAGTGAAATATTGTACGATACTAATAGATACTATGTAAATCTTATATTGGGGCTTGGGCATTCGCGATGAGATAGAGTCTTTCTATATCCTCAAAGAATCCATCCACAAAGGCTTCACCATCTGCGTGCTTCCGAATAACTCTTAATATCGGCAACGGCCTTTGCACCTTGGACTGCATTGTTTATAGCAGCCGCGGCGGCATTCGTTCATCTTTACGGTATAGACCGCCATTGGATAGAAAGGAAGTCCACGTATATTACCCAAAGAAAAAGAACACGACCGGCGTGTTCTTAATTGTTGTATATCCTACAATGGTGACCTCACGGAGAATCGAACTCCGATTGCCAGGATGAAAACCTGGTGTCC
>CAZSZJ010000008.1:0-49152 GCA_964610985.1 uncultured Candidatus Saccharibacteria bacterium
ACTACGTGCGTGTACTCCTGGGGTACCAGATGAGTTTAGTTTCGTGATTCGGGTTGATCAAACTTGAAATAGCATAAGTACTATGTTATAGTTATAGAAATATGGTCATCCCACGCAACCCACTAGAACAACCACCGGCCCAATCTGAACAACTAGACATTATGCCTACAGATTCTTATCTGAACCCAGATTTCCGTACAGAAAGACTCACACAGCCCCAAGAAATGCTACCCCCTCCCCTTGAGGCTGCACCCTTAACCAGCGAAGACATTACATCACGCTGGGGTGCACTTCAGGGCCGGTGGCAAAAATTTAAAGGTGCCGTGAGCGGTGTAGTCGGCAGGTTGCGAGCAACCCTAAACGGTGAAGAATACGATGCCGGCAAACATAACAGAACGGTGCAAAACGCTCTTTATAGTCACCTAGGTAAAGCTCCGGTACGCCAGTATTTAGCCAATAATGACCCCCGTTATAATGATTACGCCAACCAAAAACTTAGCTTCACGGACAAAACTCGCGAGGCGGCCATAGGCGTAGCCCTCTCACCCCTACTACTTGCGTCAGTAGGGGTTGTTGCCTTTCGTGGTTTTTTCAATATGGCAGTTCGTAAAGCCGAAGCGGGCAGCCCCCTTGCCCACCTAGCCAATGAGGGCGCAGAAGCTCGCCAACGAAAGCAAGAAGAAAGAGCAGAAAAAGATGCCATACGTACGGCGGATGCTTATGTGCGTCCACGTACTGGCTATCACCGCCGAGCAGCCGTAGGCTGGGCAGAACTAATCGCCAAACCACCCAGGCTTCCTCGTTAACTTGGAACCATAGCCCATCTTGTATTACGATGCCGCCATCCTGTATGCTCTAGGTAGATATGGGAAAGCTTCTGCGCATTTACTGGTTTGCCTTGTCGGCGACAGTTCTTATTTGGGTGCTCGTAGGATGGAAAATGGGGCTGACCGCTTTGTGGCTAACTATGGTTCTGACTCTTTTGGAAACCACTTTTAGCGCCGACAATGCCGTCGTAAACAGTAAAATTTTGGTGACAATGTCACCGTTTTGGCAGCGACTATTTATGACGGTCGGTATTTTTATTGCCGTGTTTGTGGTGCGGTTTGCGCTGCCTATTCTTATTGTCATGCTGACTGCCGGGCTTGGTTTTGGTGAAGTCATTAACCTCGCCATGAACCATCCGGCCGAATACCAACATGAACTGCACAAAACCGAACCGATTATTAATGCCTTTGGTGGGACATTCCTGCTCATGATTGCGCTAAGCTATTTTATTGATTACCAAAAAAAGACGCATTGGCTGGGCTTTTTGGAGCGACATTTAGGCAAGCTTGGTCGGTTCGACAACATTACCGTATTTTTAATGTTGCTCGCGTCGATCGTGGTGTACTTTACCGTCAATCCTGCACACCATGCGACGGTGCTCATCGCTTCTATTTCGGCCATGGCATTGCATATTGGACTTGAGCTTTTGAGCGCAGTAATGGGCAGTGAACAAAAGCATACGGCAGTAAAGCATAAGGTGGGCTTGGCCGCATTTGCAGCGTTCATGTATCTTGAGGTCCTGGACGCCAGTTTCTCGCTAGACGGTGTGATTGGGGCATTTGCCATAACCAGCGACGTTATTATCATTATGGCCGGCTTGGGAACAGGAGCTGTATGGGTGCGTGCCATGACGATCCATTTGGTACGATCAAATACACTTCAGAAATACATCTTTTTGGAACACGGCGCACATTGGGCTATCGGCTTTTTGGGCGCTATTATGTTGCTCAAGCTATACCATGTCGAACCGCCAGAATGGATAATTGGTGGGCTTGGTTTGCTATTCATTGGCGCGGCAATTTGGTGGAGCAAACATCACGTTGAACCGCCAAAAAACACGCAATTGCCAGTTCAGCCGTAGAACTCTTTACATTCGAGGCAAAAACAGATACAATAACTTGGATTATGAAGAAAGCAATTCACCCTACTAACTATCGCCCGGTCGTTTTCCAGGATTTGAACAATGGTTTCACGTTTCTGACTCGTTCGACTGTGGCAACCGACGACACTATTAAATTGGATGACGGCAAAGAATATCCGCTCGTAAAAGTACACATCTCGAGCGCTTCTCACCCGTTCTTTACCGGCGAAGAGCGCATCGTTGACATCGAAGGTCGCGTTGACAAGTTCAAGGCACGTGCCAAAGCTGCCGAGGCTGCCCGCGAAGCTCGCGCCAAAGCTGCCCAAAAGCTTACCACCCGCAAAACAGCTAAGGCCGAAAAAGCCGAAGCCAAAAAAACCTCCAAGTAGCTACGCTGCATTTCAAACCGTCTGCATGAACTTTGCAGGCGGTTTTTTATACCCTGCTATACTAAACAAGAAGGCATTATATGGAACAAAAAGAACAGCATCTACGCGCAGAACTGAGCGAACTAGAAAAACGCCTTGAAGATCCGGCAATTTTTTCCACGCGCGAATATCCGCGACTAGCCAAACGCCGCCAGCAACTGGAGCATATGATTGCACTATTTGACGAGCGGAACAGCCTGGCCGACCAGAAGCATGAGGCTGAAGACCTTTTGCATAGCGGCGATGCCGAGTTAATACAACTTGCTGAGCTAGAACTAGAGGATCTTCGTATACGAACCGCCGAAAATGATTCTACGCTTCATGAAGCGCTAACACCCAAGGACCCCAATGATGACCGTGATGTCGTGATTGAAGTTCGGGCAGCAGCCGGCGGCGACGAAGCCAGCTTGTTTGGGGCGGAACTATACCGCATGTATACACGCTGGGCCGAACGCCATAACTACAAAGTGGAGATAGTGGACGAAAGCCCTTCCGAAGTTGGTGGCTTTAAAGAAATTATTTTTAGTCTACACGGCGAGGATATCTACAAGCAGCTCAAATTCGAAGCTGGCGTGCACCGCGTACAGCGTGTTCCGAGCACCGAAAGCCAAGGACGTATTCATACTTCGACCGTGACGGTGGCTGTTTTACCCGAAGCCGAAGAAACCGACATCGAGATTAACCCTAGTGACCTACGCATTGATGTGTACCGCTCGAGCGGGCACGGTGGGCAGTCCGTTAACACTACCGATTCGGCGGTACGCATTACTCATATACCAACAGGCCTGGTTGTAACCTGCCAGGACGAAAAATCGCAGATCAAAAACAAAGAAAAAGCAATGGGCGTTCTGCGCTCCCGCCTGCTTGCCGCCAAGATAGAAGAAGAACAAAGACAGCTTTCTGACGCTCGTAAAAAACTGATTGGGTCTGGCGACCGTTCCGAAAAGATTCGTACGTATAACTTTCCGCAGGATCGGATTACCGACCATCGTATCGGGTATTCGCGCAGCAATATTCCTGCGGCTTTGAACGGTGAGATCGATGATCTGGTTGAGCAGCTGCAGGCTTTTGAACGCCAGCTTATTAGCGACGAGGTGTAGGTTTTGAAACGAAGCCTTAGTGATGTGCTTGCAGCCGCAACACGGAAGCTTACTGATGCAGGTATTTCGACTGCCCGTCTAGACATTTTGATTTTACTCGAAGATATTACTGGCATGGATCGAAGCGCGCTTTTGGCACACCCAGAAATGGAGCTTTTGCATGACCAAATCGACCTATTGAACAAGTATGTTACTCAGCGCGAAAAGCATGTACCACTGGCCTACATCAGGGGTAGGACGTCATTCTATGGTCGTGATTTCATGGTCAACGACCACGTTTTGGTACCCCGGCCTGAGACCGAAACCATCATAACATTCCTTAAAGAATTAGCACTCCCCACGCCTGTCAAAGTGGCCGACGTCGGTACGGGATCGGGCTGCATAGGCATTACAGCTGCGCTAGAGATCCCACATGCGGAAGTATTTGTGTACGACATTAGTTCAGACGCCTTAAAAGTTACTGCAGCCAATGCGACCGCACATCACGTTTCTGTTCACGCTGCCCAGCAAGACCTTTTGCGAGACTGCCATGAATCATTTGATGTCATTCTCGCGAACCTACCTTACGTGCCAATTACTCAGCACATAAACAAAGCTGCTGCCCACGAACCGAAACTAGCGCTTTTTTCGGGACAGGACGGTCTGGATCATTACCACGCCTTCTTCGATCAGCTCTCTGGATTACCTGCGCTACCCCGCACCATTATCATCGAAGCAGAACCGCATCAACATAACGAGCTCAATCATTTGGCTGCCAGCCAGGGCTATGCACTAAAAAAGAGCGAAGGCTTCGTGCAGCTCTTCGCTCTTAAAACACAAGGTTAGAGAGCTATTCTTCGGGTGCGGCCACCAGCGTAACGTCAAGGGTCCGCTCATTGCCGTCACGAACAATCGTTAGTTTAATCGTATCACCGACTTTTTGCTTACCCAGCAAGGAAGTCAAACTATGACTTTCGTCCACCTTGTCATTACCAACTTTTGTAATGATGTCCCCCTCTTTGAGGCCAGCCTTTTGGGCAGGGCTATCCGGCAGAATAGCATTGCGGCCGATCATGACCGATGGCGGAATGTACGCGCCCTGATTCGCCTTTAGGTCGTATTGCTTGGCCATATCGGCAGTAATAGTCACAAAGACGACTCCAAGATATGGACGCTCCAACTTACCCTTTTCGACAATGCTCGTTATCAAACCTTTGACGTCGTTTATCGGAATCGCAAAACCGATGTTTTGGGCACTCCCGCCAGCAATTGCGGTATTAATACCGATAACTTCGCCTTCGAGGTTTATTAACGGCCCTCCCGAGTTACCCTGATTGATAGCGGCGTCGGTCTGGAACAAATTCTGCAAGCTCTCGGCGCTGTCACCGCCTTCGCCCCCCGCCACAATACTGCGCCCATAACCCGAAATAATTCCTGACGTAACGGTGTTTTGGAATTGCCCCAGGGCATTTCCAATTGCAATCACCGAATCGCCTACGCCAACCTTGCTAGAGTCACCAATTTTGGCTGGTGTCAGGTTCATGCCCTTTAGGTCGCGTATCTTTAGAAAAGCGATGTCCAGTGGGTCACTGGCGGTCGTCCGGCCCATAACCTCAACGTCGTCAAATTTCGTACCGTCAGACAGCGTAACACTTACCTTTTTTGAACCAGCCGGCACAACATGGCGATTAGTAATAATAAGACCGCTTTTATCAATAATTATACCCGTACCGGCGCTCGTTTGCTCGTTCGCTCCCTGGAAACCAAAAAATGGATCGGGATTACGCAACTCACTTACCACTTCCACCGAAAGGACACTTGGGCCAACTTGCTTGGCAAGGGTGCTGATGAGCTGACCCTGATTTTTGAGCACCACTTGTTGCTGTTGGATGGTTTGCTTGCCGTCGCTATTACGATTGCCGAGCCAACCCCCCGCAAATCCCGCCGAAAGACTGATGACCGCTACCATAGCTAGGCTCAAAATTCGTACCTTAGAGGGATTGGGATGCATTTCTACATCCTTAGCATTGTGAGGCTGCGACGGCATCTGCGAGCGCTCCAAACCAATAGACGCCTCGGTCAGAGGCGTATCATTTTCATTTTTTTTGGTCACGCGGTTTGTATCTTCAGCCACGAATAACCCTCCCTTTTACCTAACCCTTCTATACTATCTTATTGCCCCAGTCAGAGAAAATAATAACGATAGCCACAATGGCGAGCATAATGAAAATAAACTGCTTTCTAAGCATATCCGAGAGCCGATCATGGTGGTCAAGATAGTACAAAGTACCCATTCCGAAGCCCAAAGAAGCCAAGATTAACACCGGTTGCGCGACGATGCCGTAATACAACAGCCAATGTCCGAGTACCCACGTCAACGCGGCTGCAAAATAGCCCCAGATATACGAAAGTAGTTTAGCGTAAGGTTCGTCAAAGCTGTCAAAAAAGTGATGAGCCGATAGGTAGCATATAAGGCCGGCCATGGAGACAATACCGTAGAGCGGCCCATCGCCCCACCCAATAAAAAGCGCCATGAGGCCCGTTGCCAAGCTCACCAACGCCTGAGCCGATACCATGAGGGCGCTCGAAGCAGGCTTTAGTAGTGTTAGCCATCCAACATACGCCGCCATCCAGAAAAATTGGAACATCTGACTGTCGCTATGCACCATGAAGATCAATAGCGAGATACTCACAATGATGTCGACAGCGTTGGCACGAATATTTGCCAGCCAAAAACGTGGACGAACCGCGAGCATGCGCCATTTACTGAGCAGGATGATCGCTAAAGCCAGCGGCACGAAGTTAGTTCGCACCAAAGCAAACACCACTAACGGTAGAAGGACGTTAAAGACGATATAGACGACTTTGGAAAAGCCGTTGGCTGGTTTGATTTTAGCGATTAATGGTCTCATTCTTGCCTAAGATTATCACAAAATCTGCCGTTCCGGGCTGAATTGTCTGATCAGGAAGTGTGGTGGTACCCTTTTGCGAAAAGCGTTTTTCAAGATAATTCTTGGTGTACGGCTTTTTGCCTTTAGTAAGGTCAACGATAACCGTATCCTGATAGCTTTGCGTTGGGGCGTCCGCCACCGTACCTACATTATACCCATAAGACCTTAATTGGTCAGCTTTTTGTCCGGCCAAGCCTGGAGTCTCAGTACCATTCAATACCATAACGTTGGCGTTTTCACGTGCCAAATAGCCGTCGCGCAGTTTGCTGCGGACAAGTGCCTGGATATCCCCATAACCTCCGTCGGCAGAGGCGGGCATAACTACGGATTGACCGTTAATCATACCGGTGCGTACTAAGGGTTTGGTGCGATCGGCCAAGTCTACGGACTCAAAATTACCACCGATTGACTTACCTATACTTAGCAGGCGCATAGCATCATCAAGGCTCAGGTCGGTTGCCACATGATCACCAAAAGCATCCATGAGCTGCGAAACCTTGACGGGATTTGTGTATGTCTTTGCCGAGGCAACTTTTTGGGTGAGGGCCTGAATAAATACACGCTGCCGCTCGGCACGATCAAAGTCACCACGTACACTTGTATGGCGTGAGCGCGTAAAGAATAATGCCTTTTGCCCATCGAAATGCTGCATGCCTGGCGTAACATTCAAGAAATAATTTTTGCGAGTTGTCTCGTCCCAAAGTTTTTCGGTCACCGCTGTCGGTTCAGTAATATTGATGTCGACACCGCCAACCGTGTCTACCGCCTGCTTAAAGGCCTGGAAATCCACAATGCCATAATAGTGAATATTTAATCCCATGACCTCGGTTACTTCTTTTTCGACCGCCTCAATGCCTGCCTTGTCGGCTGCTTTTACGTCTTTGTTACGCACTAGGGCACGTTGCTTAGCGTTAGCAAATACAGCATTGACCTTAGAAGAGCCGTATGCGGTCGTTACCCAAAAATCTCGTGGTAAGCTCACTAATGCAGCCTTTTTATTGACCGGATCGACGCTTGCCACCAAAATCGTGTCGGTCAAATCCGCGCCATCGTGGCCTGCACCACCCCTGCCAAGCAGCAAAAAGTTGATACGGCCGTCGCCTTCGCCCTTTAAAAGCGAGGGCTCAACCTCTGATTTAAGTGCAGCAGCCGAACCGCCGCCCTTGAAAACTTTATGCAGCTTAAGATATCCTTTGACAAACAAAAAACCGCCCACGAGTAGAGCGACTAATAAGAGGCTAAGACCACCGCGGAACACATATTTGCGAATCTTTCGTAAATCGCGCCTTTTACCCGGCTCTTTTTCGCCACGTCGTCGGCGTTCTTTTTTGCCCGGTAACGTCATATTTAGTAAGTCAGGCTCATCGGCCGATGCAACTTGCTGCTTCTGCATGTCGTGAGCACGACGATTTGACGCCATAGATGAGTTAGCGGCGTGATAACCTTCGCGCTTTCTAAAGTCGCCGATTTTACGCGCAGTTGACCGCAAAGAATCGCCACTCACCGCATCTAGCGGCCTACCACTCAACTGAGGACGGGACGGTGCATTGATAATTCCGTCCATAGTTTGCCGCTGCCCACGGCGGTGTTGTTTAAAATGTTCCATAAGCAATGAGCCTAAGTATACCGGTTTAGGTTGCGGCAGTAAACATGTGCATAATTATTAAAAGTAGCGTATAGTTTAACTCTGATGGCAGAATATTATGAGCCGCAAGGTCAGCAGGGGCCGATTACGCCTTTGCCCGACACATTGCCCGAAAACACAACTCAGAGTGACTCCCCCCAACGCGAAAGCCTAGGCGGTATGGCGTCGACGATCGCCGTACTTTTGATTGCGCCACTCATTGCGCTTTTCTTAACGGCATTCGTCTTTCAATCCTATCAAGTTGACGGCCCCAGCATGGAAACTACATTGCAAAATAATGACCGCCTCCTGGTTTGGAAACTTCCCCGTACTTGGGCGCGAATCACTAATCACGACTATATTCCAAAACGCGGCGACGTAGTTATCTTTGTAGAGCGGGATACTTCTGGGTTCGGCCCGGCCGAAGGCAAGCAACTCATAAAGAGAGTCATCGGCTTACCTGGCGAGCGCGTTGTCGTTGACGATGGCAAGGTACGCGTCTACAACAAAGAAAATCCCGACGGCTTTGAACCCGACAAAACGCTTCCTTATGGCAACGTAATCAAAGAAACCACCGGCGAGCGTGACGTAGTTATCCCTAAGGGCAGCCTGTACGTCCTAGGTGATAATAGGGGTAACTCTCTAGACTCACGCTCATTCGGGCCCATTGAAGCAAAAGATCTTGTAGGCAAACTCGTTCTTCGCGTTTGGCCGCTCAGTAATGCTAAAAAATTCTAGCAGTCGAGCTAGAGCTGTCGTAGCCTAAAATCCCGAAGGCTTTAATCTTCTAATATATTCAGCACTTTTTTGAGCTGATCATCGGAGGTAAAAGCAATTTCAATCCTACCGCCTTTTGCCGTACGCTTGATGGTCACTGCCGCGCCGAGTTTTTTGCTAAGTCGTTTGGTTTCCGGGGTTTGGGTTTGCATGCGCTTTTCGGTTGTTTTTGTCGCCTTAAAACCTTCTTTTATAGAAGTCACATATCGTTCGGCTTGGCGGACAGACCAGTCGCTCGCGAGTATCTGCCTGAGCAGTTCGGCCTGTTTTTCGGGTAAATCTCTAAGCGCTAAGATGGCGCGGGCGTGCCCTTCCGTTATTTTTTTCCCATGCAGAGCGTCCCGTGCAGCATCGGGTAGTTGCAACAAACGGACGGTATTATTAACTGTTGACGGTGCCTTACCAAGTCGCTTGGCAATGGACTCATAGGTCATATTAAATTGTTGGTGTAGCTTTTCGATAGAAAAAGCCTGTTCAAGTGGCGACAGATCCACACGCTGGACGTTTTCGACAATCGCGATTTCCAAACGCTCAAGGTCTTTGGTGCTACGCACAATAGCGGGCACCTTTTTGAGGCCGGCCATGCGAGCCGCACGCCATCGGCGCTCACCAGCAATAATGAAGTACTTGCCTGCCTTGCCCACCGTTACCACCAGCGGCTGCAAAACACTGTATTGCTTAACCGATTCAGATAGCTGCTCTAAGGCGGCTGTATCAAAATGCTGTCGCGGCTGATCAGGATTTGGCTCCAGGTCGTCAATCGCGATCTTTTCGATTCGCTCATGTTCCTCCAAAATCAGACTTTTATCAAAATCCTGGGGAATAAGGGCGTCGAATCCCCTGCCTAAACCCGACTTTTTAACCGTTGACACGCTTTTCAACCTCCTTGGCCAGTTGTTTGTACGACCGCGCCCCTTTGGACCAGCGGTCGTGCTCAAAGATAGTTTTACCAAAACTTGGTGCTTCGGCCAAGCGCACATTGCGTGGAATAACCGTCTTGAATAGTTTGTCGCCGAAATGCGCCTTAATTTCGTCTTGAACTTGTTCGGAAAGCGTAGTGCGCTTATCATACATTGTCAGCAAAACACCTAGTAGATCAAGTGACGGGTTTACGCTCTTACGCACTTTTTGCACCGTCTCAAGCAACTGTCCAAGGCCCTCGAGCGCGTAATATTCCGACTGTACAGGAATGAGTAGTGATTGGGCTGCAACCAATGCGTTGACCGTAAGTAATCCCAGTGCGGGCGGACAATCAATAATAATATAACTAAATACCCCTGTTTGTAGCGCTTGCCGCAAAGCAAATTCACGATTCTGCACATTAACCAATTCGACTTCGGCTGCTGCTAGCCTGGGATTTGCGGGAAGTACAAAAAGCCCAGGTCGGCCCGTAGGCACAACCGCCTGATCCAAGGTTGCACGGTTAAATAACACATCGTATGTGGTTACCTGCAGATTTTCCTTGGAAAGTCCAAGCCCGCTGGTGGCATTTCCTTGCGGATCTAGATCAGCCAAAAGAACCGGTGTACGCTCTGACGCGAGTTGCGCCGCCAAACTAACGGCAGTAGTTGTTTTGCCCACACCGCCCTTTTGATTTATGACAGCAATGATTGTTTGTTTCATACTCCCTCTTCTCGCACAAAGTATACCACTGTTTAACCGTAACCGCTACTACTTAAAACTAACGTGCAGAAGTTAGTGTGCTGCGATATTGGAAGTAGTCCACAGCAAGCTGACGGTCGCTGGTACCCGCACCGCTGTCACGCATTATGTCAAACTGCGGCTGAGTGCTCCGAGTGCTCGGAACGTTGGTATTAGTATGTGTACCGATCAGCGTACCATCCACATAGTAATCAATAGTGGCTGTTGGGCCGGTTGAGCTATAGCTAAAGACCATCTTAAACCGATGCCAGCCAGTGGCTACCGCCGTTGAGGAGTTGGTCAATGTCCTAGAGTTATTGTTGGCCGCACCATATCTCCAGTTAACACTCTGGTCGCGGTCGTATTCAAAGTAAATGCCGTCCGTGCAACCATTATCTGGCGAATTATCGCAGAGACCCATGTGGATATTGTAGTCGTTTGTTGCGTCGGCAAGCGTTGGAATATTAGCACCAAATTCGACCTCGATCCTGGTGCCATCAGTGTTGCCTAAAATAACCGGTTCGGTGCTATTTCCATTCAGCCAGATAGAGGCATACTGAACCCCAGTAGATACGGTACCAAGAGATAGCCTGATCTGGCCTGGCCTGGCAGCAAGGTCAGGAGCTGCCACTGAACCTTGGATAATGCTCGCCGCTCCACCGGACCCCAGGCTCTGACCCCAGTTTTGCGTACCGATATTACTGCCGCCGCCAACGAAATCTTCCTCCAAGTTAAAGCCATAGGTCAGGCCAACTGGGTCATTACAGAAGCGCCACTGGCCGTCATAGTAGCAACGCAGTCGCTTATAGAACGAGTTAAAGTACATGCCACCGTCAACGGCTGTAGGATCGGCGGCGTCGGTTTTGGTGTCGAGTACAAGTAGGGCGCCAGTCGTGTCACCGGTCGGATTACCGATGTAAACCCGGCTATCAGTGGTATTAATCTGGAATAGCGGCACACTCCCGGCGTTAAGCACCCTAAAGCCGGCCGTCGTGTCGGTAGTGTTTTGAGCAGTAAATGCGCCGCCGCCCGCAACCGATACATGGTTGGTGCTCGAGTTGCCTTCACGGATAAAGACGCTGCTTCCTGATGGCCGGTTGATGTACAGACTCGTGTCCGTCGGACCACTCAAAAAGTTGTAACTCGTACAATCGAATGGCGTATTACCGCCCAGATTTATGGCCGTGTAGTTAGAGCTACAATCTCCCCCAATTCGCGCCGAACCCGTGCCGTTACCGAGTACCTGGAAGATACCGGCACTACTAATGGAGGCCCGCGTCGCACCATTTGTAAGGAAGTTTAGTGGCTGAGCATTGGTAGTACCCAGGGCTACCGAACTTACCGGTGTGTTACCCCCGTTACAAAGATAATTACCCGTAACGCTACACGTGGCAATGGGCACACATCCACCGGCGGTACAGATATCTGTACCATTGATCTTGTAAGCTGAGCCGCTGGATATATTGACGTTACCGGTGACATCAAGAGCGTATCCCGGAGCGGCATTACCAATTCCCACGCGTGCAGCACTACTGACATTTTGAAGAGTTAAAATATTCAGACTATTGGCCTGCAATGTCATATTGTTGGATGAAGTCTTGGTGTAAAAGATGCTGTCTATCCCGCTAAGACCCGCGATTGAACCCTCCCAAGAGAAGCCAGCGACTTGGTTTTGGTCCGGGCTAAGCACGGCTAAGGTAGGCTGGTGCGCACTACTACGGGCATCGAAAAGACTCAGTGCGCGAGAGGCAGTGTCCGCTCCCGAAGGCAAACCAAAGGCCACAATCTGAGCCGATGCACCCGGGTTATAGTTGGCAATGTTGATAAGTGAATTCACTGCTCCGCCATTAGGTGTAATATAACTGTCTGCATACGTTCCATTACCGCCGCTCAAGCGAAGCGCACCTTTTATCTCTATACCCGCATTGGTAAGGGTAGGCACAACCGATCCGCCCAAGCCAATACCGATACGAGCATTTTGAGTATCAACCGTAAACATGTTGTTGCCCCCCGAGGTCCGAATATTGAAGACAGAGGTTGAGTCAGCGGAAGGAGTCATAGTGAAAGCGCCTTGGAGAGTTAATGTCTTGCCACTGGCAATGGCAGTATTTTGCTGCAGAGAGATGGAGGTGGCGTTTGTCGTACCGATTGCGAGCGCCCCTGCGCTGGCAGTGTCAAATAATGGGGCCTGGAGGGCGGTGTCGGCGCGACCGGTACCGGTAACACGCCAGTTGGCTGTCTGGCTGACGCTATTTTGGTTTTGAATGTAGTCGGTTGCCACCCCAGTCAAGAAGCCACAGGCCGAAGAGCTTTGCAAACAAACCGTTCCGGTGGCATCCGGCAGTGTGATGGTGCGGTCAGCCGTAAGCGTGCCGGTAACGACACCGTTTGTAAATGCGTTACCCGTTCCATCGGTAAACGACGCGCGTCCCGCCGTCGACGTACTACCAAGCGTCAAATTACCGTTAGATGCAAACCGCGCCAGAACCGTACTGGAGTTCCCAAGTTCAAGCAGGCTGCCCGAACCGGCATTTTGCACTGACATAACCGCACCAGTTGCGCTTGCGTATTGCTGGTTCAGGCTTAATATACGACTCGAATCCGTACATGTACCAGCTGTCTGCGTACAATTCGAGCTAAAGTTTACTAAATCGCCAGTAGTGGTCCAGCTAAAGCCGCTCAGATTCATTATGTTATTACGTCCAACTTTAAGGTAGTTACCTGTATCAACTTGGTTTAAGGTACCCGCATTAACTGTTCTTGTAGGCGAGACAGACAGCTGTGTCCCAGTAAAGTTGCCGCCAACCCCCGCCAAACTACCACCGACAAGAATGCCCGTACCGCTACCACTAGTCGCGAAGACGTTGATACCGGTACCGCTACCAGCGCTAACATTAATTCCAATTCCTCCACTACCACTACCAATACCATTGATATCAATCCCTGTACCTGAACCGGAACCAAACAATCTCAAACCCATACCTCCTGTGCCACTTTGATTAATCGTCATTACAGGCACACCAGAAGAACTGGTGTCGGAATTATCCAGACTTAGCAGACTAGAAAAACTAGTATTGGAGGCGTTATTCGCTTGGGTAATACTCAATAACGTACTGCTCCGGTTGCCGCCGGAAAGGTCTGATGTAAGCGAGATTGAGTTAGCATTGCCTGCAGTAATAGTAGTTGCCTGAGTTAATGCACCCCCCAATCGTACTGTTCCGCTAGTATTAGTTAGACCGTTACTGAACGTGAGCGTGGTTTGATAGCCGCTACAAACTGCCGCCGTTGTACATATAGTATATATGCCAGCCGCCGAAGCACGGTCAAAGTTATATGTCACATCTCCTGTCGGAGTGCCCGTAAAACCGATAGTAGTAGCAAAGCCGCCACCGTTAGCGATAAGCTGCGTGCTCGCGTTACCCTGCAAGATAATTTGCTGACCAGCAACACCTACGATAAGTGTACCGCCAGGCGTGATGTTGAGTGCACCGGTCGAGGTAATGTCACCGCCGTTAACGGCAAGATCTCCCGAGGTGGTGATCGTGCCCGTTGCACCAGCGATGCCATAATTAGTCCCCGTTATGTCATTTGCGCCCGTATTAAAGGCAGTAAGTATTTCTGGATCACTCAAATCTATGGCTGTCGTAATGCCACCGGCAGCGGCTTGGATGCGTATTGCGGTTGGCTGCACGCGGTCAATATCTAGATTGTCCAGCAATAAAAGCTGTGCGGGATCGGCCGTCCCGACGCCATCACCTCTTGTAATCATCGCGTATCCTGTTGAGCCCGTATTCGTATTGATGATGAAGTTAGAATCAGTACCGCTATCAGCCAAATAGAAACCAATATCCCTACCACTTGAAGTTCCAATAGTATTCCCCGCATCATATGCAGCCTGCAAGGTATTTGGTGAACCTGCCCCTGAACAGTTTCCGCTGGTGAGACAGATAGTTCCGCTTGCATCAGGAAGCGTAATGGTACGTCCGGATGTAGCCGTGCCCGAAACCAGTGTGATGGTATTACTGTTTGTAGCGTTACGGAAGCCGATTGCTCCGGACAAAGTGCTTGATTGCCCAAGCAGGATTTGGCCGTTGGTAGTATCACCGGTCAACACCGTTGTGCCACCAGCAGTAAGCAAGCGAAACGCTGTCGTTGAGTTGGCCGAATTCTGTAGTGCTACGGCACCGGTGTTGCCTACACCAAACATGACCGAGCCAAGGCCCGCACCATTACTGTTACGGATGTTCAACAAGTTTGCGCCAATGGGTGTGTCGGCGTCTTGAATGTCGAGGCCGCCGAGTGAACTATTTACTTTGATCTTGGGCGTTGTACCACCGACCGAGAAGTTGTAAGCAGTCTGGAGCGTAGCCCCAGCGCCCGCACAGTTACCCGAATCGGTACAGATTACACCGCTAGTATCAGGGAGCGTAAGCGTCCGATCAGCCGTAGGTGTCCCCGGTAGAATAGTTACCGTATTGCCATTAGAAATATTGCGGAACGCCAGTCGGCCATCAATAGTACTAGCTGTGCCGAGTACAAGTTGAGCATTCGATGAATCCACCGTTATGATCCGTTGACCGGCGGCATTTTGTACATTAAACGCGTTGATCGAATTCGTTCCGTTTTGGAAAGCGTTTAGATTACCGGTAAAGGTTTGCGATGCATTTAATTTGGCTAGGTTTGCGTCGTTAGACAAATTAGCAGACGAAATTTGTGTGCCGTTGACCCGGAATTGGTTGCCGCTAACAAGGTTTAAGTTGCCATTCACCGTAATAGTACTGCCACTTTCGGTCAATAATGAGTCACCAAGAGTTTGTGCGCCGGTAAATTTAGCGATCGTCCCGGTTGTGCCACCGGGCGTTGTAACGCCACCGCCCGTACCCGTACAGTTGCCGATGGTCGTACAGATGCTGTACGTGCCAGCAGTGGCAGCGCGGTCAAAGTTATACGTTACTGCGCCGCTAGGCGATCCTGCAAAACCAACAGTGGTAGTGAAGCCACCACCCGTAGCAGTTAGCTGCGTATTTGCGTTACCCTGAAGTACCAATTGCTGACCACTCACCCCTATAGTCAACGTGCCGGCTGGAGTAATATTGAGCGCGCCAGTCGATGTGATATCGCCGCCATTGACAGCAAGATCGCTCGCGAGCGTTGCGTTGCCAGCGATTGCAACCGTTCCCGTAAAGCTTGCGGTGGCCGAGATGGTCTGACCGTTTATCGTTCCCGCAGCAGTTACGTTACCTGTCGCACCTGTGACATCAAAATTACTCAGATCAATATTTCCTGTCGTTCCCAATATATCATTTGCACCGATGTTAATAGCCGTTACGATTTCGGGGTCTGATACGTCAATAGCCGTGGTCAGACCACCACCCGCAGACTGAATACGAAGACCAGTAGGCTGAACACGATCTGTATCCAAGTTGTCCAATAGCAAGAGTTGTGCCGGGTCAGCCGTGCCGGCACCATCGGCACGTACAATACCAACATAACCTGTCGTACCGGTTGCCGCTGTGACCGTAAAGTTGGCATCAGTGGCGCTGTCAGCCAGCGTAATCGCAAGATCGCGGGTAGTTGTGGTCGTTATAGTATTCCCTGCATCATATGCAGCCTGCAGGGTATTTGGTGAACCGGCGCCGGAACAGTTTCCGCTGGTGAGACAGATTGTTCCGTCGGCGTCGGGAAGTGTATAGGTGCGGCTTGCCGTTAGGGCACCCTGCAAAAAAGTTCCGGTAAATGCTGACCCGCTATGGGCAAGTCGAATGGAACCAGTTTGAGAGTTGGCAACACCCACCGTCACATCACCGCCCTGAATAATAAGATCAACTGATGTCGTGACATTCGTACCATCATCCGAAATGGTAGAATCATTGATTGTTTGTGTGCCGGTGAATTTGGCCAAGCGGTTGGTTGTACCACCAGATGTCGTTACGCCGCCTCCTGAACCTGCACAGTTACCCGCAGTGGTACAGATGTCATATGTACCGGGGGCCGCGGTCGGCAGTCGATAGGTTACATTTGCCGTGGGCGTCTGGAATGTAAGTGAGGTCGTGTTGCCGCCATTGGTTGCCGCCAGGCTTGAACTCGCATTACCCTGGAGCGTTAGCTGCTGACCACTCACCCCTATAGTCAACGTGCCGGCTGGAGTAATATTGAGCGCGCCAGTCGATGTGATATCGCCGCCATTGACAGCAAGATCTCCAACAAAGGTAGCCGCCCCTTGCACGCTAAGCGTTCCTCCAATATCTACATTAGTGCCGTTATCAACAATGATCGAATCACCGATCACTTGTGCCCCGGTGAATTTGGCCAAGCGGTTGGTTGTACCACCCGGGCTTGTTACCCCTCCAGAAGCACAGTTACCCGCAGTCGTACAGATGTCATATGTACCGGCCACAGCAGTCTGCAATCGATACGTAACATTAGCTGTCGGCGCTACAAAGGAAAGAGCGGTTGTGTTTGCACCGCTGGTTGCGGTGAGCGTTGTCGTTGCATTGCCTTGCAGTGTCAAAGCCTGACTCGTAGATCCAACAGTCAGCGCCGCACTCGGTGTAATACTATTTGTGTTCAGCCCGGCAAAGGTCGGTGTAGCGCCAGTGTTAATATTTTGAATTGTATTAACTGCGCCGCTGGTTACGCTAAAATTCGTAGCATTAAAGCTCGCTATACCCTTGCCGGACGTACTGGCGTCATCAATAGTGATCGTGCTACCGGCCGCACTCGCATTTGCAATATTGAGCGCGCCAGTCAGACTATTTAGAGAAGTTACTCCCGTACCTCCAGGACAAGCCGCCCAGGCTGGTAAGCCAGCGGTGGACATTAAACAAAGTCCTGTGCCGCCGGCCGCGACTGCAGCAATGGGAGCCGTTCCCTGCCCGACCAGCACACCATTGTTAGAAAAAGATGTTGCCCCAGTTCCGCCATTGCTAACCGTAAGTGCGTTCGACAGGCTCAGACCACCCGTAATAACGCTCAAATCGCCGTTGATGGTGACGGTTAGGCCACTTTGCGTGATAATTGAATCTTCTATATTTTGATTGGAGGTATAGAGCGGAACGTGCCCGGCGGTGCCGCCCGAGCTCGTAATGGTGCCTGCGCCGGTCGTAACACTTACCGTCACGCCCCCATCGCCGTCATTGGCAACACTCACATTCGGCGATCCCGAAGCAACCGAGAGTACACCGCTATTACTAAATGTAGTACCATTGATAACTAAACCCGGACCAGCCGTAAAGGTCACATCTCCGTTCTGGCCCTGAACCGAAAGAACACCACTGTTATTCAGCTGGCTATTTGCCAGTGACAATCCACCACCTAATGTGAGCTGACCAGTAGCACCACCCAAGCTCTGCACACCACCGGTTCCAGGAGTAGACGCAGTCAAAAATACGAATACCTGTCCGTTAAAGTATGCTAATTGGTTGGTTGTCTGGTCATAGTACAGTTGGCCTGGCTTTGCACCAGTCGGCTGCAAAGATGGTGACAGCAAAAGGGCGTTATTAAGCTGCATCGAGCCGTTGATAGTGACGTTAGCAGCACCAGACAGAGACAAATCTTTGCCGCTTATCAACTCCTCAAGAGGAATCCTTACAGTGCCGAAGTTACTGGCTACGGTTGACTGTAGAGACTCCTTTTGACGGTCTCCGTTATTGAAAAAACTAAACAGTACCACGGCTCCGGCTAAAAGCAACAGGGCCGCAAGAAGAACGTCAACACGCCTTGCAAAACGCAAAAAACGGCGGGGCCCGCTCGGCGGCTGCTCTTGCGAAATGAGCATCTGCGAGCCAGTTGGCTCCGACAAGGCGGATGACTCCGGGGGTGGAGTGTGTAGGGCCGTATCTGGAGTCAGTTTAACGCCACCAGGCTCCTGCGAGAGGAGCGTGCCCTGTATGTCTTTGTTTTCCACTGTTTTTAGTTTAGTTTGTTTAGTTTTTGATATTTTCTATGGGGTGTAGTATCCCCATTTCATCCTACACCGCTTATGCTTCAATGGGCAATATTTTTTTACAACGCTTTTGATGTTCTACTAAGGTTTTACACACTGCTATACGGTTAGCACCAAATAGACAATCACTACCGCGAATATTAATACCATACATACTGTCACACCTACCTGGGACAGACTTTTGCGTACCGCGCTCTGAGATAACGGATTGCGACCGATAGAAATAATGCTAGACCGCACTGAAGAATACAGTAGTACGGTGATACTCAAAAAGAGTAATACCAAGATGAGTGCCGCGATAAGCACCCGCATTGGCGAAACATTTCTTCCAGAAACTGAATTGGCAATGCTTTGCAAAAATGATGGTACAAAACTGGACTGTTTCTCTGCTTCGGGCGTAAAAGAGGCAACGCCGACTTGTAGCGGCATCAGGCCGATCTTTATCTGTCTTTTTTTGCCCGTTTTGTCTACGACTTGTCGTGTTTCTGTCTGCACTGAGCCTAGAGAAGCCTGAGCCACGCCAACAATAGTTGTAGCCTCAACGGCTTTCATGCCAACTCCGGCGATGGGCGAAGCAGTGATCTTATCGCCAGTTTTTACTGCACCGTTAAGGTTACTAATCAAAGCGATGGTATTGCCGCTAATCACGACATCCAGTCCACTCCCGCCATCGGATAGGCCTATCAAGGGTTGATTATTCACTACGCCCACAAGCCGAGACACGCTATTCGAGTCACTCAGCTCAACGGCACTGGAGTTATCTTTCTCGACACTAACAAGAGCAGCCGGCGTTATACCGGCTCGGCTCGTCTGGAAGCGTTGAGAAATCGAGGAGCTGCTCTGAGCAAAAGCAGGAACATGAAAGAACAGCAGTGACATTACAAAAAAAATGCCAAAAACTAGTAGTCGTAACCGTTGAGCATTCCGAAAGGAAAATAACATGTGCACGCCCGACCCTTAATCATTCTATTATATCCTATCGCCATGGCGTACCAAAGCCAATCTTCGAAGGCGGACCTAGCACTATATGGCTAGTATCATACGATCCCCTACTGACTTTCGCCACTCGGCTTCGCATCATTTTCCGTAGGGGTGACGGGCGCAACGTTGACAAGTTTATTAATAGATTCGCGGTACAACAGAGCCAGCTTTGCTTTGTTATAAACCAAGACGTAATCACCATTCTTTGCCGACTGATAAAATCTCTGTTTCTTATCAATGCTCTCCTTATCCTCGATGAGCGCCACCGTCGGAGTTTCATTAAGAGGCAAAAGATACAATTTTCCGACCTTCTTAATAATCTGCTCGCTGCGAGCTCGACTGGTATCCGGAGATACATCATTATTTCGAAAAACAAAAAAAAGGAGCGCCGCGCCCAGCATCAATACGGCCAAAAAACCGCCCACGATAAGCCATATATTCTTTCGTCTGGGCTTTGTAGTTACATCCGCGCTACTCATATCTACGTATCATAGGTTTCCAAACATCCTTATGTCAAATACAACTAAGACCTTCCTGCAGAGCGACTCCGGATGACCAGCCCCCCCTTGCACATTGATGAAAGATTGCGTAGATTTGAGACATGGACGACATAACACAAAAACGTCTGGCAAGGGCCATAAAAAATTTGCCCAGCCAAAAGGCAACAGAGGCCAAGCCTTATCCAGCCCGGCCAAGCCGCATTAACAGCAAAATGATTATTGTGGCCGTGCTTGTAGTGATGATCGCCGTACTGGGCAGCTGGCGAGTTTTTGTCTTTGAACAAAAACCTTCAGCTGCAATCCAAAATCCATCTGTCTTACCTGCGTCAGTTCGCAGCCAGGTCAACTTTCCCATACCCTATCCCGAACAGAAAAAACTTCCAGCTGGGTACACACTTAACCTAAGTTCGTTTAGCGCCACAGATCAGGTTGTCGTCTATTCCATTGCCTACGACCAGGACAAGAGGATTGCAATTACGGTACAAAAAAAGCCTTCAGATGATGAACTGAAAGCTTTTTATGCCAATCAAATACCCATTCGTAACGAAGTTAAAGTCCCCGCGGGGATGGCGGCAATTGGCGTAATCAACGACCAAACATTTGCCAGCCTCCCCACCCAAGAGGATGCATGGTTGCTCATCACCGCCCCCAAGGACATCGACCAGAACAACCTTAAAAGAGTACTTCAAGCAATGCGCGCTGACTAGATCACCCACGAGCCATGTGACCCTATTCTAATAATATAACTCATATTATTGATTATTGTCTCTACGATTCTCCACATAAAAATTCCACCAATAGAAAATATATAAGTAGTATTAGGTATACACACATCTCGGCTGTCAAATAGTGTGAGAATTATTACAAGCCTTGTACAACAAACTGGTGCACAGTAGCGGTATTGGCGGCCGCATTCGCACTCCAGGTAGGATATAAATACAAGTTCTTGTTAGAATTTGACACTACAGTAGTGCTGGCGCTTGAGGCCATAAGAGCAACGGCCGCAGTGGTCGCCGAGGTAGATACAGACAGAGTAGCCTGACCCTGACCGTTCATAGAAGTAGTAGAGAAACAGACGATAGTAAAGTCCACTGACCAGCCAGCATTCGTTATTGCCCCCGATGGGCCGGCAGCAAAAGAGGTCGAACCAATTTGCACATTGTTTGCGCTCGCGCGGTTGGAAGCGTCCGTTCCATAATAAACACCAAAAGACAGGTTAACCGCGGCATTGGTACTATAGACTCCGCTGGCCATGATGCGGATCACCCGTCCAGGCTGACAGTAATTAGCAGGGATCGCGGCATTGGTGCTAAATGATGCGCAGGCAGTCGTACAAGTGTTAACTGCCGATGATACCGCGGTATTCGAACTCAGTAGGCCACCGACACAGTTTTGCCACGCTCCACTGTTGTAGCATCTAAAGTTACCGGTATTCGAATTATAGTACATAGCTCCAGCAACACCGGTCGGATCACCGGAGTTTGTTTTATTACCCAGCACCAAAAGCGTACCAACGGTATCGCCTGCCGTAGGTCCTATATAGACTCGCTGTGTGGTGGCGTCTACGTTAAACATATTTACGCCCGCAGCATTCTGGATCTGGAAGGCAGCAGCAGAATCAGCCACATTTTTAAAGGTTGTTTCCCCGCCGCTAGTCATCTGGAACAGATTATTCGAGAAGGTGTCCGTTCCAGATGATGCCTGGATAACGGCATACATCGAAAAGTTAAATGCACTGGACGTAGCCCCACCGAACGATGATGGCCAAGTGCCAAAAGTCTGTGCAGCGTACCGTACAACGCCGCCCGTTGATTCGTAACGGAGGTCGTTTTGGTTGGATGCAGTACCATTGGTATTGTATGCGATCCAATAAATCGTGCCGCTTGTTACACTAAGTGGTGATGTCAATGTAAACGCATTCCATCCGCTGGCAATAGTTGTGCTGCTGCTGCTCGCAAGTAAAGTACCTGGTTCGCCGGCTAAATTACTAAAGATCGCCATTTGGGCTTGATTGTTTGGAGAGCTACCAACTGTAGTGCCAACGTTTGCATACAAGGTCGTTACAGTACCAGTCGCTCCTGCGGTTACTTTCATGGAGTTCATAAAGTTAGAATCTCCGCTATCAGTCAGACTGCCCTGTGTTGTAGTTCCCATGTTAGGTGTGCCAGAAGGAGTGTTTGACGTAATCTTAAACCTGCCGCTATCACTCGTATCCATACCGACATAAAAGCTTTGGTTGCTGCTACTGTTCCTTATTTCTATTCCTGCGTCGCCAGTGCTCGCCTGCCGCACAATGAGTGGCAGTGATGTATTGCTGGAATCACTCACTGATACATCTAGAGCCCGGGTTGGAGCGTTTGTGCCAATTCCTACTCGCGCATTTGAGGTATCCACATCCAAAACCGTAGTCGTGCCAGCAGTATTCTGGACCTGAAAAGCTGTTGTAGTATTTGTCTGCGGCTTTACGATCACGCTTCCTGGCGTTCCGCTGCCGGTGCTGTTACCACCCTGTAGAATTAGGTTGCCGCCATTTTTGTTCGTTCCGTTTCCAGACCCGGCTTGAAGAGTCATATTATTACCGTTATTGCCAGAACTAGCCTGAGCAATAGAAATAGTCTTATCTGCCGTATTACCAAAAGTCAGGTTACCCGCATTCGTAAAGCTGGCCAGTGCGTTGCTGCTTGAATCTTGCAACTGAATAAGGTCTACACTCTGACTCGCACGAGCCCTAGCAAGGATAGTGATGCTGGCATCTGCCGCGCTTTGAATAGCCATATTAGCGCTTGACTGGAGGGAGGTGGTGTTTTGAATATAATTTGCGGAACCTGCAGCCGGGGTACAGCCGGAAGAGGTGCAAATGTTCGTGCCGTTGATCTTATAAGCGCTGCCCGTCGAAACGTTTACATCGCCTGCAACGTCGACTTTATAGCTAGGCACGTTCGTATCGCCCACGCGCACCTTACCACCGCCCGCTGCCAAAAAGTTATTGTTCGTCGTGAACGGACTTAGCAGAAGACCCAGGCTTGACCCGCTAGCCCCATCAAGCGTAAGGTTACCATTTGAACCACGGGTCGTAAGTGCGGCCAGACCATTCGCTCCATTTACACCTTGTTGGCTTTGCAACAAGAAATCTCCCACCCTTACCTGCACAATCTGATTCGTGCCCAGTGTTCCGGGCCCGATGTCTAGATCAACAGTCGGAGCAGTATTACCGATCCCGACCCGCCCATTCGTGGTATCAACATCTAGGACGGTCGATGAACCTGCTGCATTCTGAACCTGGAATGCTGTCGTAGAATTGGTTTGGGGACGCACAATTACACCTCCCGGAGCACCGCTTCCCGTGTTATTGCCGCCTTGCAAAATAAGGTTTCCGCCGTTACGGTTCGTTCCATTTCCAGACCCGGCCTGAATGGTTAGAACATTGCCATGGTTACCTGAAGAAGCCTGGGTAATAGTGATGGTCTTGTCTGCGGTATTGCCAAAGGTAAGGTTACCGGCGCTCGTAAAACTGGCAAGCACGTTACTGCCCGAGTCTTGCAGTTGCAACAAATCAGCAGTTTGACTTGCACGAGCCTTGGCAAGCATAGTAATGCTTGAGTCGCCAGCGCTTTGCAAAGCAAAATTGGCATTCGTTTGGACAGTGGTCGTATTCTGAATGTAGTTGCCCGAGCCGGCGGCAGGGGTACAGCCACTAGCAGTACAGATGTTCGTGCCGTTGATCTTGTAGGCGAAACCGGTCGACAAGTTGGCATCCCCGTTTACATCCAGTGCATAGCCCGGAGAGCCATTACCAATACCTAGGCGCGCTGCACTACTAACGTTTTGCAACGTCAGTATGTTTAAACTACCCGCCTGTAGTGCCATGTTGTTCGATGTTGTTTTTGTCAGGAACGTACTGTTAGAGCCGTCCCAGGAAAAGCCACCAACGACACTTTCATCCGGACTAAAGATCGCCAGCGTTGGGTAGTGGGCCGATGCTCGGGCGTCAAACAAACTGATCGCCCGGCCGCCACTATCTGAACCAACGGGAATTCCCATTGCTATAAACTGACCTGTAGCACCCGGATCGTAGTTCACAATGTTGATAAGAGCCGGGATGGAACTCGGCGTACCGACCTTGGTAGTAATGTAAGTATCGGCGTAGGTACCGCTTGCACCACTGAGTCGAATCGCACCTCGAATCTGAACACCCGAACTTGTGAGAGAGGGGAGATTACTAGCCCCCAATGCGATTCCTATCTGAGAATTTTGGGTGTCAACAGTAAACATATTGTTGTTTCCCGAGGTTCGGATGTTAAAAATATTTTGGCTATCACTGGAGGGTGTCATCAAAAATCCACCCTGGAGAGTCAGCGTCTTTCCACTCGCCAACGTTGTATTCTGCTGCAGGCCAATGGACGTTGCATTCGTAGTGCCAATCTGCAAAACACCTGCCGACGCCCTATCGAATATGGGCGCCTGCAACGCGGTACCAAATACACCGGTTCCCGAGATATTTAGGTTACCCGTCTGGGGAGTACCTGGCGTCGATCCCTGAAGTTTTATGTAATTGGCATCACCAGTAGCGCTCGTCAAAAAACCACAGTTTGTGGAGCTCTGGATACACAACGTTCCGGCCTCGTTAGGCAAAAGTATGGAATTGCTCGTAGTCTGCGTAGCCCAACCGAGCGTACTCCGGTTTACACCATTCGTGTTTGCTAATTGGCCCGCACTCAATGCATGTGGTACGGCGGTAAGTTTAAGACGGGGCGTCATTTCACCATCCCATGTTATTGAGCCCGTACCGCCGATATTCATGGTTAGCCAATGCTCCTGATCCCAGTTGATAGTACTACCGAAAGCAGTGACACTACCAAGGTTGACTGTTAGATAGCCGTTAACGACACGAACTTTATCGGATGTAGTACGGGTCTCGGTCCATTTACATGCAGCGTCACCACTACATGACCCTTGTGAAGATCCTGTCGATGATGCGGCATTGTAGAGCTTAAATTCGACGTTGTACTGGCCGTCAGGAACCACATTCCCCGCCGCTGTCAAAAGTCGCGCTTGGAAGTTGATCGTACTACTGGCCGCAGCACTAGTCGACTGAGGACGGCCGAGCAGTATAAAAAAACTACTCAGCACCATCATACACAGGAGCGACATTTGCATGACGCGAACCAGCATAGACCGGGTTTTGATTTTTTGTTTGTTCATTGATGTTTTTTGTTTTGGACTCTTGATAGAGATGTCCGTACTGTATGATTATGGGCTTTCTAGAGGTGTAACTCAAGCGTTATCGCAACTTAAAAAAGATTCTCTTTGCCTACTCCGTTGTGAACACAGAAATCATATAAAACGATATAATTATGACAACATAAGCACGATTGCCCCTGTGCCATTACTAGTTTGAATTCTTTTTAAATAGAGACGAGTCATTATTATGACGTAAAAAAATCAACGGATCGTATTTGATCCGTTGATTTATCCACAGGTCATTTGGCTTTTAGGCAATCTTGGTGATCTTGATTGCGGTGTGGCGCTGGCGGTGACCACGAACTTTGTGGACGCGCTTCTTTGCCTTGTAGCGGATAGAAGTAACCTTGTCGGCCTTTACTTCGTCCTCGACAACTTCTGCACTAACCTTCGCTTTGGCAACGCTTGGCGTACCAACGGTTATTGCATCGCCGTCAATAACAAGAAGAGGCTCAAAAGTAACCTTCTTGTCATCGGCGTGCAACAACTCAACTTCGAGAGTTTCCCCTTCGGAGACCAAGTATTGTTTGCCGCCAGTAGCGATAACTGCTTTTTTCATATGTTTTACTCTCTTTACAAGAATTTAACTACCATCAGATAGTATCAGATATGGTGTCATCTGTAAAGTGTTAGCGTCGCTACTTACGCCTTTTCGAGCGACACGGTAAGAGACGCGCCTTCTACCTTGCATACGCTCTTGTGATCGAAGCCGCGGTCAAAGGTCAGCTCATCTGCCAACGTCTCATTGGCAATAACCATATGATGTTCTTCAATCGCCCCAAGCAATGCGGTATCAGATGTCGAAAAACTTAGCTTTATGCGGTCGTCCACATCAAGGCTGGCAGCTTTGCGCGCAGTCTGTACGTTGCGGATCACCTCTCTCGCCATCCCCTCGCTGCGCAGTTCGTCATCTAACTCAAGATTCACTTTAAGGGTAAGCTGGTCCTCTTTGTCTTCTGCAAGCTTGGTTTCTTGGTTGAACAAAACAAACTTAACATTAAGTTCTTCATTCAAAATATCTTCGAATTGCAGTAAGGTCTTTGCCTCTTTACCGCGAACCTCAGCCATCCGAAGCGGCTGGCGAACTTTAATGCCCGCACTTGCCCGCTGCGAAAGACCGTCGGTTATCAGCTCTCGGAGGGTCTCCATCTCGGCGACAAGTGATTTATTGATATTGCCGACCTTTGGCCAATCGCGTAAATGCACCGATTCCCCACCCGTCAACTTACGGTACAATTCTTCCGCCAAAAACGGCGTAAAAGGAGCCAAAACATGCGCCAGCTGAACTAGTACGTAGTGCAATGTGCGATAAGCGTCCTGTTTGTCGGTATCATCACCACTCTTCCAAAATCGGCGACGCGAACGGCGTACATACCAGTTGGAAGCATCGTCAATAAATGGCAAGATCGGCTTTATGGCGTTCGGCATATCATAAACATCCATGTAAGCTTTCGTTTCGCTCGTCAGTTCATGCAGCCTTGAAACAATCCACTTATCGAGCGGATTATTGAGACTATCACTTGGATCCTCGAGCTTGCCGTCCCATTCCCACTCGTCAACATCGGCGTAGAGGGTAAAGAAATCGTACATGTTCCAGATCATTCCCAATTTACGAGCGATATCGCCAACGTCTTTGTCGCGAAGCGCAAAATCTTCTCCGTTAAGGAGTGGCGATGAAAGCATGAGGAACCGAAACGAATCTACAGAATACTGGTCCATTAACTCCATCGGATCGGTATAATTTTTGAGCTTCTTGCTCATCTTTTTACCATCGGCAGCGTTAATAAACCCGGTGCAGATCAAGTTCTTGAACGGCGATTTGCCAAACAGGCCCACATTTACCGCAGTCAGCGAGTAGAACCAACCGCGGGTCTGATCAATCGCCTCGATAATGAAGTCAGCCGGAAAACTAGACTCGAACTCTTTCTTGTTTTCAAAAGGATAGTGGAACTGGGCAAAGGGCATACTGCCGCTCTCGAACCAGCAGTCCAAAACCTTGCCGATATGCCGAAGAGTTACGCCGTCGTGCTCAAATTCCACGTCCATAACATTTGGCAAATGATAATCGTACAGTTTTTTGCCCGTTAATTCTTCAAACTCTTGGTACGATCCCACGACCTTAACAACCTCTGTACCGTCGTTGCGCACACCACGCCAGACAGGAATTGGTGTTGCCCAGTAACGATCTCGGGATAGGTTCCAGTCCGGGGCGGACTCGATAATATTTTTGAAACGCCCTTCCTGAAGATGTCGCGGCATCCAGCTCGTTTCTTCGTTGGCGGCCAACATGTCGCTCTTTTGAGCCTGGATGTCCATAAACCAACTGGGGTGAGCGCGGTACATGAGCTTACCACCGCATCGGTGACAATGAGGATAATCGTGCTGGATATACTCTACCTTGAGCGCCTTGCCTTCAGTAACGAGCGTCTTGGCAATCTCTTTATTAACGTCCCAAATGTTCCGACCCTGCCAACGGCCTTGCGTATACAGCCCATTTTCGTCGACGAGCGACACGACAGGCACATCTTCCTTCTTGCAGAGTTCGTAGTCCTCTTCACCGTATGCCGGAGCTTCATGGACAATACCCGTGCCGTCTTCAGCCGTTACAAATTCTGCCGCCAAGATGCGATGTGCCCGTGGACCATGATTCTCAAAAAGTGGATGATATTTTTTACCGACGAGCTCGCTGCCCTTGACCTTTTTGAGCACTTCGTATGGCAGCGGCTGGTGTTTTTCATTAGTAAAGACTTTTTCAGCAGCAACTGATGCTACGTAAACCTTCTTACCCTCATATTCAATCAATGAATACTCCAGATCAGGATGTACGGCAATAGCTACATTTGCCGGCAGTGTCCAGGGAGTTGTTGTCCAGGCAAGCACATGCTCGTCCGAATCCTCAAGGGAGAAGTATACAAAGACACTGGGGTCAGTATCCAGTTGATAGCTGTTCTCCATGGCGACCTCAGACTTTGAAATAGGGGTAGCGTCCTTGGTGCAATACACAAGAATCTTTTCGCCTTCGTAAATCTTGCCTTCTTCGTACAATTTCTTAAAGGCCCACCAAACACTCTCCATGAACTCTGGATCCATGGTTTTGTACGCACCCTTAAACTCAACCCAGCGACCAAGTCGCTCGATAGTATCCTCCCATTCCGTGCCCGTTTTCACCATGGCAGCGCGGCATTCTTTGACATAGTCAGCAATACTAATCTTTGTGCCGATCTCCTTTTTACTCGCAATACCAAGTTTTTTTTCTACAAACAATTCTGCAGGAAGGCCGTGACAATCCCAACCCCAACGGCGCTCCACGCGCTTACCCAGCATAGTTTGGTAGCGCGCCACCGAGTCTTTTACCGTCGAGATAAGCAAATGCCCATGATGAGGCGTACCGGTCAAAAACGGTGGGCCGTCATAGAAAACAAAGGCATCGTTTGCGGGGCGGTTCTCTATAGATTGCGCAAAAGTGTTGTGTTTTTCCCAATATTTTAGCAGGTCTTTTTCGTACTCGATTGCGCGCCGGCGCGTTCCTTTTTTGAATTTCATCTTTTTCCTCCTATAGAAAAAGTCATCTCTTTTGTCTGTTGGAATCCCGATTTCACCTGGGACGGTACCATCCAACTTCCAAAAGAGATGACTCTTTGGCGCTTATTTATAGCTTTTTACGGAGCTCGCCGTCGGATTCTACTCTTGCTCGCTCAAAATGGCGGCAATTTCTTTCCGATGCGTCGTGGTTGATAGCCACTTATCTCTTATATTTCCAAGAGAATGCATTTTGTTACAACAGTAACACCTCTTAATATACCGCATTTACTGCGCAGCAGCAACCACCCTTACCTGTGCGCATAGGCGGCAACTTCGGCCATGAGTGGCAAATCCCCTTGCCAGATATTGAGTATGCGTCCATCGTCATCAAGGGCGAGGATTGATGGGTAGGACAAAATATCGTAAAGCGACGCCGTTGACCAGCCGTCGCGTGTGTCTATACTCAATAGCTCCACCTTATCACTCAAACTATCGTGTTGATGCTCAAAATCGCGAACAAACGTCTCGACGCGTGTTGCATGTTCTGAGTCAGGACGGTAAAGGATAAGCACCTTCATTACACTAGAGCTTACCACACCCCACTTAAACCAGGCAAGAAAACAACAATACCCGCCTTTGTGGGGCGGGTATTGCGTCAACCTGCTGGCCAGAGTCCGTGAGGCCTAACTACAGCCAGTGGTCGAACCACAGCTGGAGCAGACATAACAGCTGCCGGCGCGCTGAGTTTGGTTACCGCAGTTGTAGCAAAGCGGCGCGGTGCTGTCAGCCTTTGAAGTCTTTTTAATGGCGCTAGACGCCAAGTCTTGAGACGTAGTCTGTACTGGAACGACTTCCAGCTTCTCGGTTGCGTCAACCTGCTGACCAGCCTCTGAACGATCATCCGTCAGGAGCATAGTCTGCTGTTCGTCCGGCAGGTCGTCGATCGAAGCTAAGCCGAGTTCTAGACGGTCATCAAAGCTCAGATAGTCCAAAGCCAAACGGCGGAAGATATAGTCGGTGATAGAACTTGCGGTGCGAATGTCCGGGTCATCAGTGATGCCGGCTGGCGCAAAGCTGCTACTCATTAACGTCTTCACATAGCTCTTTAGCGGCACACCATACTGCAAACCATGACTTACCGATATGGCAAACGAGTCCATCAGCCCCGACAGGGTAGAGCCTTGCTTTGACACGCTCACGAACAATTCACCAGGCGTACCATCTTCGTACTGACTGACCGTAAAGAAGCCCTTAAGGTCTGCCAGATTAAATTTGTAGGTGCGGCTATTACGGCGGCGTGGCAACTGGCGGCGGATAGCACCCCTGACGACGATCTTGTCGTTGAGGGCTTCAGCGACGGCTACGGGAGCCGATGCGGCGGCGACTTGGACGGGCGCCACTTCTTCTTTTTGCGCCTTCTTCTTGCCAGAAAGCGGCTGAGCAACCTTACAATTGTCGCGGTAGATGGCGACGGCCTTCAAGCCAAGCTTCCAGGCATCAATGTGCAGCCGTTCGACTTCTTCAACAGTTGCGTCTTCGGACATATTGACTGTCTTGCTAATCGCACCAGAGATGAATGGCTGCACCGCACCCATCATTTTGACATGGCCAAGGTAATGTATGGCGTTTTCACCCACTGCGCAGGCAAAAATATCATAGTGTTCTTTTTTTAGATGCGGAGCGCCAAGAACGCTGTTGTGTTCAAAGATGTAGTCGACAATCTCCTGGACTTGCGCCTGCGTGTAGCCCAGTGTCCCTAGGGCGCGAGGCACAGTCTGGTTAACGATAGCCATCGAGCCGCCACCTACAAGGTTTTTGTGCTTAACCAGTGCAAAGTCGGGCTCGATACCAGTAGTGTCACAGTCCATCATCAAGCCAATAGTCCCCGTTGGGGCCAATACGCTAGCCTGTGAGTTGCGAACGCCGTACACCTCACCCAGTTCGACTGCTTCATCCCAAGCGGATGCAGCAGCATTCAGAAGCTCTTCAGAAACCAGGCTAGCATCGATATGCGAAACAGCCTCACGGTGCATACGCAGAACGTTCAGCATGCCTTCGCGGTCTTTTCGGAAGCCCGCGAACGGACCAACACGCTTAGCCATCCTGGCGCTCGTGGCGTATGAATGACCGGTCAGCAGTGCAGTAATGGCTGCAGCCTGAGCTCGGCCTTCGGCCGAATCGTATGGCAAGCCTTGAGCCATCAGCATCGCACCAAGGTTGGCATAGCCGATGCCAAGCTCGCGGTAAGCCTTGGCGTTTTTGGTGATACTCTCGGTTGGGTACGCGGAATAGCCAACCAGGATTTCTTGCGCTGTAAAGATAAGTTCGACGGTGTGTTTGAATGCTTCGATGTCGAAGGTATTGTCAGCCCGCAAGTATTTGAGCAAATTAATCGAAGCCAAGTTACACGCCGAGTTGTCGAGGTGCATGTATTCACTACAAGGATTACTACCGTTAATACGACCGGCTTTAGGCGTGGTGTGCCAACGGTTAATAGTAGTGTCAAATTGCATGCCGGGGTCGGCACAGGCCCAAGCGGCCTCAGAAATCTGGCGAAACAGTTCGCGGGCCCTGACCGTTTTTACGGTCTTGTCAGTCTTAACCGCTTTTAGATCCCAGTCTTCGTCATTTTCAACGGCACGCATGAACTCGTCAGTCACACGAACGGAGTTATTGGCGTTTTGGTACTGAACCGAAATGATGTCACGACCGTCCAAACTCATATCGAATCCTGCATCACGCAGAGCGCGGATCTTGTCTTCTTCACGCTTCTTGATGTCGATGAACTCAAGAACATCCGGGTGGTCAATATTTAGGATGACCATCTTAGCAGCACGGCGAGTTTTGCCACCACTCTTGATAGCACCAGCCACTGAGTCAGCACCACGCATAAAGCTGATGGGGCCGGAAGCCCTGCCGGCGCTCTTACCAAGCGGCTCAAACGATGAACGGATACTACTGATATTGAGGCCAGCACCCGAACCGCCCTTAAAGATAACACCCTCTTCCTTGTACCAGTTAAGGACCGATTCCATCGTATCTTCAACCTTCAAAATAAAGCAGGCACTTGCTTGCTGTGCGCGTTCTGGCGCGCCGATATTAAACCATACTGGCGAGTTGAAGGCCGCACGCTGAGTGGCCAGCACGTACTTCAGTTCTTCGCGGTAATCCTCGGCTTCCTGCTCAGACTCAAAATAGCCTTCCTGCAGACCCTGACGCGTCACTGTGTCGGCCACGCGGTCAATTAAATGACGCAGTGACGCTTCACGCTCAGGAGTTCCTGGCGTACCACAAAAGTACTTTTGAGCCACGATGTTAATCGCGTTCAACGACCAGCCCTCTGGAAATTCTACGTCTTTTTGTTCAAAAACGGGTTTGCCTGAAGCCGGATTCTTAATCAAAGAATCTTGTTTAACCCATGTTAGCAAGTCATATGCTTTGCTTTTTGGCGGGGTGAAAAATCTACCCGCCTGTAGACCGGTTGTCTGTCCCATAGTACCCTCACTTTTTATTGCCCCTTAGTCTCCCCCTAAAAAGGCATTTATATTGTTTTTGGTTGTATTTGTTTAGAGTTGCAAGCTGCCCATGAAAGTCTCCCCTCGGACACTGTCAGCTCCCCCCAGGCCTCATACTCTGTGGTGTTATTTATACGCCACAGCAGCCGGTCTGTTCAAGACCAAAATAAGACCTCAAGGGAGCTGACAGGCCTGCTAGGGCTGCGTTTCGAATGCGCGCTGCTTAATATGCGAGAGCTCTTCTTCGAATCCAGCAATATCCTTAAAGCGACGATACACGCTGGCAAATCGCACATAAGCGACTTCGTTCAGTTGCGCCAATCGATCCATCACCTTCTCCCCAAGTTTGGACGAAGGAACTTCAGGATCACCACAGGCATAAAGCTCTTGCTCCACTTCCGAAACCAAACGCTCCAACTGCATATTAGTAACAGGCGTCTTTTCGCACGCGCGATTCAGTCCAGCAAGCAGCTTCTCACGGCTAAAAAGCTCACGCGTGCCATCGTTTTTGGTAACGACCAGCTGCGGACGCTCTACGCGCTCGTACGTAGTAAAGCGATATTCGCAGTTTGTACAGGCCCGGCGGCGACGGATTGCTTGGCCGTCGGCAGCCTCACGCGATTCGATCACCTTGGTGTCGGTAAAATGACACTGGCCACACCTCATATCGCCTATCTCCCCTCATTGATTGATAACGTGCCATCACTATATGTAGTGCTTGTGCTTTTAATGATAGCTCTATACATAGCGTTTTTCAATCATTTTGTCATAATTTTGGGTTGTATTATTTATTACAAAACTAGTCGTTTTTATCTGTTTTATCAGATTCGCCGTTATCACGGTAGCGTTTTGCAAGTCTTCGCAGAAAAGAGGGTTTTTCGAGTTCGGCGTCTACATCCGGTGAAAGGACAACATCGTGCTTGGGCGTGTCCGTCTCGTCATCTTGAGTGGTGTCGTCGTCCAAGGTCCAGATATTGGGCACAGTAGCGTCAGACTTGAAATCCGTGACGGCATCGTCTTCAAGAGTAGTATCAATGTGCGACATGTCCGTATCAGTTGCATCCGAGGAAGTAGGTATGGTACTATCGGCGACAACGCTTGTGGCTACAGTATTATCCGCGGCCAAACCATCGCTAGCCGACTGACCAGCGTCCCGCGCCGCAAAATAAGCAGCATCAAAACCAGTAGCAACTACAGTAATGATCAATTCGCCTTCGAGTTCCGGGTTAATGGTCGCACCAAAAATAATATTGGCGTCTGGGTCGGCAGCATTAGTGATGGTCTCAGCCGCAGTATTAATTTCATGCATCGAAAGATCTTCACCACCGATAACGTTAAAGAGAATACCCCGAGCACCATCAATCGAAACTTCGAGCAACGGCGAATCAATAGCCTGTTGTGCAGCCATGACGGCCCGGTTCTCGCCGTTAGCGCGACCAATACCCATGAGAGCCGAACCAGCGTTCTGCATAACCGCCTTAACGTCGGCAAAGTCCAGATTAATAAGCCCATGAACGGTGATCAGATCTGAAATACCCTGCACGCCCTGTCGCAGTACGTCGTCAGCCACTTTAAAGGCCTCAACCAGCGGCGTTTGACGGTCGATTGTCTGTAGCAAGCGGTCATTTGGAATAATAATCAGCGTGTCGACCGACTGACGCAAGTTCGCTATGGCGTGTTCGGCATTACGACGACGCTTCTCCCCCTCAAAAGCGAATGGCTTGGTAGCAAATCCAACGACCAAGATGCCCATTTCTTTGGCGGCTTGTGCAACGATAGCACCGGCACCACTACCTGTACCTCCGCCAGCGCCTAGTGTAACAAAGACCATGTCTGCACCTTCGAGTGCCTTTTTGATCTCTTCCATAGATTCCCGGGCAGCTTTTTCGCCGACCGATGGGTCTGCGCCGGCACCCAGGCCACGAGTTGCGTCCTTACCAATATGAATTTTAACCTTGGCGCGTGAATGATGAAGCGCCTGCGCATCGGTATTAACGGCAATAAATTCCACGCCATCAACACCAGCATCAACCATGCGGTTTATTGCGGCTCCACCTGCCCCACCCACGCCAATAACCTTAATGCGTGCAAATGTTTCTATAGCTGGTGCGACTTGAGGCATAAAGCTTATAACCCTCTCTTATTCTTCACGTAGTATATGGTGAGTATATCGCAGGCTCCATTAGCGTGCAACAAAACTTATGCGGTTTACCGTATTGATTTGGCGAATGCACACTTTACGTATACGCTGCACTATCGCTTAAAACGGCCCAACAAATTATCGACCATTTTTAGTGCTCGGGCACTCGTTTGGCCCATTCCACCAGATTGAGGAGTTTCGGGCGCCAACATCATATCAAGCATCATCAACCCTACAGCGGCGGCATACGAAGGGTCAGCCACAGTATCAATCAACCCCGAAACCGATTGCAGTTTTCCAATACGGGCGGCAAGCTGCAGCTTATCTTTTGCAAAAGCGGCCATGCCGGGCAGCTTTGAGCCACCGCCAACAATAACCACACCGCCGGGCAATTTGTGTGCACGGTGAATACGAATAAGCTCTCTTTGCACAAATTCAAAGAGCTCTTCGACCCGTGCTTCGGTAATCATCGCCACTTCTTCAGCTTTAAATATATGATCTTGGTTTTGCACTTTAATCCGAATGTCGCGTTTGGGCACTTCGGCAAGAGTAGCGAACTTTACTTTGACTGCTTCGGCGACCTCGAGGTCAGTCTTGAGACCAATCGCCAGGTCGTTCGTGATATGCATACTACCGATAGGAATTACAGCCACGTGCTGCACCTCACCGTCTTCTAAAACGACCAAATTCGTCGTACCGGCACCGATGTCAAGCAAAAGCGTACCCGCCTCTTTTTGTTGACGTGCCATAACTGCTTCAGCTGCCGCAAGGCTCGAAAGAGTATGATTGTGGATCTGGATCTGCGCTTTTTCGAGAGCCATGTCCAGATTACGCAAATTGGGGGTCGAAGCGGTGACAATATGCGCATCCACCTCGAGCCGTACGCCATGCATTCCAACTGGATCCTTAATATTCTCTTGACCGTCAAGACGATAATTTTTGGCAAAAACCTGAATAATCTCTCTGTTGGTTGGCAGCTGCATAATGGTGGCAGCTTCTTCAGCGCGCATACGGTCATCAGGGGTAATTTCACGATTAGCCGCACTAATGGCAATTACACCCTTAGAGTTGATGCCTGTAATGTGCGAACCATTAACGTTGACTGTGGCACCGGTAATACGAATGCCCGAAACCCGTTCCGCCTCTGTAAGTGCTTGTGCGATAGCATCGGCAACGTCGTCAATATGTGCAACAATACCACGGCGCATACCCAGGTTGCGGGCACTTCCATGGCCAACAATCGATAATTTACCCTGATTTTCCCCGTCTACCGTGCCAATTACACATCGTACTGCACTAGTGCCTACGTCGAGGCCGACAAACGGTATTGAAGCTTGACCTTGCATATGGTGAAAGTATAGCGCTTACCTTTAGTGTTCGGCAAGTATTTATATCTGGGTAAGTATTTCGCACCCTGTTGGGGTTACTAAAATAGTGTGCTCAAATTGCGCAGACCAGCTGCCATCCTGTGTTAAGAGTGTCCAGCCGTCCCGGGCCTGATATATATCATGACCGCCCAATGTGGTAATTGGCTCAATCGCTATAGTCATTCCAGACTTTAAGACCCCGCCTTGGCCGGCATGGCCATAATTTGGGATCTCCGGATCCTCGTGGAGCTCATGCCCGACACCGTGGCCTACGAGTTCGCGCACGATGCCTAACTTATACCCCCGCAGTGTACGTTCGATAGTAGCCGAAACATCACCAATACGCACGCCGGCCTTCACGATAGCGAGGGCGTCTTGCAGGGCACGCTTAGTACCCGTAATCAAGCGCTTAGTGTCGGGGGTAAAGGCATCACCGACACAAACAGTAATGCCTGCATCAGTGATCATCCCCTTATACTTAACGCCAAAATCATAATTAACAACATCACCATTTTTGAAAGGTATCGAATTAGGAATAGAGTGCTGTACCTGATTGTTTACCGAGATACAGATAATATCCGGATAGCCATGAAAGCCCAAAAATGCCGGTTCGCCTCCTAACTTCTTAAGCTCTTCCTTGGCAATGGCCGACATGTCCTGCGGCGACAAGCCTTCTGTTGTTTTTTTTCGCAAAATGTCGAGTACCGTGGCTAGCATTCGACCACTTTCGCGCATTGCAGCTATTTCTGATTCTGTTTTTGGGGTCATAATTTAGCCTAGGTGCTTTAAGATATCATCGTGTACTTCGCGCGGGCTCTGAGTGGCGTCGATGGAATACACGCTCACCCCCTCTTTTTTGAAGTATTCCAAGATGGGCAACGTGACTTCACGATATTCTTTAAAACGCTCTGTAATAGCTTCTTCGGTATCGTCGCGGCGGCCTCGCGCCATAAGGCGACGCCTCACTTCAGCTTCATGGGCATCCAGATTAACGACAGCCGTTAGCCTAAAACGCTTCTTGTGGATCTGATCCAGCAGCCACTCTCCTTGAGGAATTGTCCGTGGAAAACCATCAAGAACAAACTCCTGATCGGCATCAATTAAATTGAGGACGGTATCTAGGATGGTGACCATCTCGTCGTCGTCCAACAGTTTACCGGCTAGCATCTCGTGACGACGCTTCCCTGTTACGAGTACGCGCAAAATCTCACCAGTCGATATCCAAGCATAGCCATGTTCATCGGCAAACATTTTGCCTTGCATGCTTTTACCCGAACCAGCGACACCGGTCAGAATAATCATAAATTAGCCAACTTATCTTTAACTGCAGTGGCGATACGAGAGCCGTCTGCTTGGCCGGCGGTTTTTTGTTTCACCAATCCGATCACTCTGCCCATAGCCTGCGGGCTGTCCGCACCGGTTTCGGCAATAGCAGCGTCAATAATTTGGCTGAGTTCTTCATTGGTAAGCTGCTTTGGTAGGTAGGCCTCGATAATAGCCTTTTCGGCAAGTTCTTTGGCGGCACGGTCTTCTGCCCCGCCTTTCCTAAAGAGTTCAGCACTTTCTTGGCGTTTCTTCACTTCTTTGGCAAGCAATATAGTCACCTCGTCATCTGGCAGACCGGTATCACGGATGCCCTGAGCTACTTCGGCATACAGGATAACACTTTTAAGACCACGCAAAGTAGTTGCGCGGTCTTTATCACCTGAAAGCAGGGCTTGCTTTAGGTCTATCTCGATTTGCTGTTTAAGCATCCGAGAATCCTAGCGCTGGCCGAGCTTAATCTTCTTTAACTTGAGACTTTTACGCTGTTGGCGAACGATAGCTTTTTGGCGACGTTCACGCTTGCTAATAGGCTTTTCGAAATATTGATTGCCTTTAACAACGGCGATTGTTCCGGCTTGCTGTACCTTGCGGGTAAAGCGACGGAGCAAGTTCTCTAGTGATTCTTTTGAGTCTTTACGTGTAACTTGTATCATTTCAAATCCATTCTAATGTAACAGAGGGGTTTTTGCAAGCACCAAGTGTTACATCACTTGTTTTTTAGTAGCAGCAACGCGCTGACTTTTCAGGACGATGCTTTGCAGTTCTTTAAAAATAGGGAACTGTTTGTTAGTGTGATAGATCTTTGTATTGCCCTGCTTTTCCGAAATAAGAAAACCCACTTTTTCGAGACGTTTAAGTTCACGTTGGATATTGCCGGCATCTTCTTTAATGAGCTTGGCAAGGCCACGAACGTGCGTCTTGAAGTCTGGATACTTCGCATAGATCACAATGATCTTTCTTCGGACTCGTGAGGTAATAAAAACATCTAACATAAGCTTTTATTGTTATTCAAACAACGTGAACAAATTATAGCCGGTCTCAGCGTGGTTTTCAAGCCGGATTTAATTTTTTCGCCGAAGATCCTATAATGCGAACATGAATTATGTGGAGGTTCTGATTGCAAGTACGACTTTTCATGGCAAGGACGCCCTAACGTATTCAAGTGAAAAGAAGTTGTCTGTAGGCGCTATCGTTGCTGTACCTCTGCGCAGCAAAGAAGTACTTGGGATCGTAAAAGCGAATGTTCCGGCCCCCAGCTTTTCCGCTAAACCCGTCACCAACCTGCCAGACATGCCAGTACTGCCGCCACAGATGACGGCACTGCTCCGCTGGATGCATAGCTACTATCCAGGAAACCTTGGGGCGCTCACACAACATTTTTTACCCAGACAACTTCCTAAAAAGCCAGTCGAATTAGAATCGCTTGATGCGCTAGGCAGTCTTAGCTCATGGCCGGTCCTAACTTCCGATCAACAAAAAGTACTGCAAGGCATCGAAACTTCCGGAACGCATATCTTGCATGGGCAAACCGGAACCGGAAAGACGCGGGTATACATCGAACTCGCCCTCAAAAGTCTTGCTGCCGGCAAGTCTGCTATTATCCTCACTCCGGAAATCGGCCTTACTTCGCAACTAGCCAGTGACTTTCGCCGGGCGTTCGGCAATAGAGTAATCCTCGTTCACTCTCAGCTTACAGAAGTTACCAAGCAGCGACTTTGGGTACGAATCCTTAAACAATCGGAACCGATTATTGTTCTGGGGCCACGGTCTGCTCTTTTTAGTCCGCTCAAAGCGATCGGTCTAATTGTTGTAGATGAGGCCCATGAGACAGCCTACAAACAGGACCAAGCACCTTATTACCATACTTCGCGCGTTGCGAGCGCCCTGGCAAGCAGTCACGGTGCGCCCCTTGTTTTGGGCTCGGCAACACCTCTTGTAAGTGACTACTTTTTTGCCGAGGTCAAAAAGAGACCCATCTTGACGATGACAAAAACCGCTGTCAAAACATCTGATCAGGTCACAACGGTAGATGTAGTCGATCTGCGCGACCGCACCAAGTTCACCAAAAAATCGTATCTGTCAGACCGTCTGATAGAAGCAATTGCGAAGAGACTGACCCAGAAACAGCAAACTCTCCTATTCCTCAACCGGCGTGGTACGGCTCGTATCATCTTTTGTGAACAATGTGGCTGGCAAGCAGCATGTCCGCATTGCGACTTACCGCTTATCTATCACGGCGACTCTCATAGTATGCGTTGTCATAGTTGCGATTTTAAGGCACCGAGTCCTACCAATTGTAGTAATTGTAACAATCCCTCGATACTCTTCAAGAGTATCGGCACAAAAGCAATCGTTGATGAAGTTACAAAGCTCTTCCCCGAAGCACGCGTCATGCGTTTTGATACTGACAACAAGAAGCATGAGCGTTTTGAACAACATTATGATACGATCCAGCGTGGCGAAGTAGACATACTCATCGGAACGCAAACACTCGCGAAAGGCCTAGACCTGCCTGGCCTAAGTCTGGTCGGCGTCATAATAGCCGACACGAGTCTTTACTTTCCCGACTTTAGCGCGCAGGAACGGACCTATCAACTGCTTAGTCAGGTGATAGGACGTGTAGGACGCGGGCATCAAGAGGGCCAAGCCATTATCCAAACATATGCCCCAGACAGTCCCCTTCTCGAGGCGATAATCAAAAAGGATTGGCCGACGTTTTATAAAAAAGAGATTACCGAACGGAAAGCCTTTCTTTTTCCGCCTTTCTGCTACTTACTTAAACTAACTTGCAGAAGAGCAACCGTCGCCAGTACCGAAAAGGCAGCTAAAAGCTTTTCAGCCACTCTTGAAGCATCGGGGATACGAATAATCATCGAAGGACCCGCTCCGGCATTCCACGAAAAAGCTCAGAATAAATTTCAATGGCAATTAGTAGTTAAGTCCAAGGATCGGGATGAACTAAAAAAAGTTATCGCGCTTCTGCCTAGCGGCTGGTCATACGACATCGATCCCATGAACTTACTGTAAGACCACTGTTACAAAGGGTCAGAATAAGCTATAATTTGTACCGATGAACAAAGACAATATCATTACACTGCCTAATACCCATTTGCGTGAACGCTCTAAAAAAGTGGGCATCATAACTGATGAGATCAAAAAAATTATCCAGGACATGGAGCAAGCAACCCTCGACTGGGAAGCTAGCCGCGAGCATGAGGTCGGCGTTGCACTTGCAGCCGTACAAGTAGATATACATCTGAGAATTGTCGTTGTACGTAATAATTTCGACAACAAAGATGACAAGACTTTTACTGTATTCATCAACCCAGAAATCACAAAATATGAAGGCAAGATTGAATATGATTATGAAGGCTGCTTAAGCGTTTCCGATGTTTATGGCCGCGTTCCCCGGCACACCAAGGTTCGTGTTCGTGCCCAAGACAAAAACGGCAAGACGTTTCGTATCACCGCCGAAGGCTTTTTAGCTCGGGTCATGCAACACGAAATCGACCACACGAACGGTGTCGTCTTCATAGATCACATCAAAGAAGACCACACCGCCTTCTTCAAGCTCAAGGATGACGGCAAACTAGAGGAAATTGACTATGACAAGCACGTCAAAAACAATAGTATTCTTTGGTAGTGGCCCTGTTGCCGCCAAAAGCCTTGAACTCTTGGCGGAACACTGCCAAATCGAGGCAGTTGTCACCAAGCCACGGCCGCCCCATCACCGAGGCGAAGTACCGGTAATCGAAGTTGCCACAAAGCTACAGTTGCCCATTCATACCGCATATGACAAGCGCTCACTCGATCAACTCATTAAAACTAATCCATTCCGTAGCAATTTAGGCGTGCTCATCGACTTCGGTATCATCGTTTCGCAAAAGGTTATTGACTACTTCCCCCTCGGAATTATCAACAGTCATTTTTCTCTACTGCCCGAATGGCGTGGCGCAGACCCGATTACCTTTTCGATCCTAAGTGGTCAAAAAATAACAGGCGTGAGCCTCATGCTCCTTACTGCGGGTATGGACGAGGGCCCACTCCTCGCTCAGGCCGATTATGACATACCTCCTAAGACCACAACACCAGCCCTTACAAATGACCTTATTGATTTAAGCGACCATGCGCTAAAAGAAATTATCCCTTTGTATTTTGAAGGCCAGACTATAGTTATTGATCAGAGTCAAGCTACTATAAGCACTGTTACAGCTCCAACTTATTCACGAAAGCTAACTAAGGAAGATGGCGCTATAGATTGGAAAAAACCTGCAGAGGTTATTGAACGCGAAATACGTGGCTACCTAGATTGGCCCAAAAGCCGTGCTACTTTCGGAAAGCTCGATGTAGTCATAATGTCCGCTGACGTCCTACACGAGTCAGGCGTAGCAGGAAATACAACGATACTCAATAAACAACCCGTTGTGTACTGCGGCGAACAAGCTTTGATTCTTACAACAATAAAGCCCGCCGGCAAAAAAGAAATGACCGGCGAAGCATTCCTCGCCGGCTATAAACACTTATTCTTAGCTAATTAGGCCGCGAGATCGTAATCGTTTTGGGCCTGCTGCTGTTGCTGGCCGGGTTGTTGATACTGCTGCTGGCCGGGTTGCGGAGGCATTGCCTGTCCTTGACCCGTAGGCTGAGCCCAAGCACCAGCATCTTGTCCTGGTTGTGGTGGATAAATCGGTTGCTGCTGGACGGGATATGGCTGCTGCGGAGGCATTGCTTGCCCCTGCTGCTGGCCCGGATAGGCAGGCTGTTGGTAGGGTTGGTTTTGATAAGGTTGCGGTTGCGCAGCATACTGCTGAGCAGGATCCGCTGGCTGCATAGGCTGTTGATAGCCAGGAGCAGGACCATATTGCCCCGGTTGCTGCCCTTGCTGGCCCGCCTGCATTGCTTGCTGACTAGAAGCCACAATCTGAGGAGCCACCTGTCTTACCTCGTTTTTTAGCTTTTCAAACTCAGCGGCAACAACGTCTTTATAGTTCGGAAAATTCGTTTCAAGCCAGCGGAGAGCACCAGCCTCGTCATTACGATTAATAAATTCCTCGAACTCATTCAACTGCGCATCGCTCATCTGTTTTGCCAACTCCATACCAACCCGCATTTCTAGCGTTTCGTAGATATGGGCAAGCATTCGCTTTTTCTCTTCAGGAGGCAATGCTCCCAGTCCGATTTCTTGTAGTAAGTTGTCGTCTAGCTTAATCATTTGTCTTACTTACTCCTTATCAATATTGTAGCATCGATTAACTGTCTGGACGATACCATATTAAACATGGCCTGAACAAGGCCTCACTATATTCCTGCGCTACAGCGTACGTGTACGTGTTTGACGAGTAAAGAATTCGATGCGATCGCCTTCTTGAAGTTCAAGGCGAATAGCTGTCACCAAACTCACGCCGCACATCTCGCCTTCAAGAACCTCTTTGGCATCTTGCGGACCGCGTTTGAGTTTCGTGACCTCTACTTCGGCCAACTGTTCTTTACCGCGGAGCACGCGGGCAAATGCCGGTACAACCAGTTTGCCCTTCGTGACTTCTCCACCGCAAATAATTTCGGTCTTGGTTGTTTTGAATATCGCCTTCACGACCAGACGTCCGGTTTCAGTCTCGATAATCTCGGGTGAAAGCAGCTTACCAAGCCCTTCACGGACATCATCGATTAGTTCGTAGATAACCTTATACAGACGAATCATGACCTTGTCCCTGGAAGCAAGGCGCTTGATATTGGTCGGCGCTTCAACGTTAAAGCCGTAGATGATGGCGTTGCTGGTTACGGCGCGATGGACGTCATTCTCGGTGATAGCGCCTACACCAGAACTTACAATGTGTACGGCAACTTCATCGGTATCGAGTGCTTTGACGCTATCGATAACGGACGTAAGCGAACCCTGTACGTCAGCGCGTACAATTATGTTAAATTCCTGGATCTGATTGCTGCGGTTAATGATTCGCAAGAGTTCGCTGCTGCTCATATCCGAACGCGACGACGCGCCTTGCTTAAGTGCGGTATTTTGTTCAGCCTGCAAACGAGCAATCTTTTCATTCTGCACAACATTAAACTCATCTCCAAACTCAGGTAATGCCTTGAAGCCAGTAATCGCAACGGGCGTAGAAGGTGTAGCCTGCTTGAGCGAACTGCCGTCAGAGGCTACTAACGTCCTGATCTTGGCATATGTTGCGCCAGCCACAATAAAGTCGCCTGATTTTAATGTACCTTCTTCGATTAGAGCATGAGCAGTCGGCCCTTTTCCTTGCTCAAGATGCGACTCAATAACAAGCCCGCGCGCAGGTCCTTCCACCTCAGCACGAAAATCTTCAACATCGGTCACGAGCAAGATCATGTCGAGCAAATTGTCGATCCCCTGTTTTGTCTTTGCCGAAACTTCAACAATAACGGTGTCGCCGCCCCATTCTTCGGGTAATAGCTCGTGCTCTGAGAGCTGTTGTTTGACACGGTTAGGGTCTGCTCCTTCCTTGTCGATTTTATTAAGGGCAACCACCATCTTTACGCCAGCCTTGCGCGCAAAACGGATCGCTTCGATAGTTTGCGGCTTAATACCATCGTCGGCTGCGACCACAATAACCGCAATATCAGTCAGGTGTGCGCCGTGCTCACGGATGGCAGCAAAGGCTTCGTGGCCTGGCGTGTCCAAAAAAGTAATAGGACGTTTGTTGTGAATAATCTGGTACGCGGAGATGTGCTGCGTGATGCCACCAGCCTCACCTTTGGCTACATGGGCGCTACGAATAGCGTCCAATAAGCTTGTCTTGCCGTGGTCAACGTGACCCATAACAGCGACCACGGGTGGGCGCGGAACTGCCTTTTTGCTGTGCTCTTGCTTGCGAACACGCGCAGCAGGTTCGGCTTGCGCCTTTTTAGCAAGCTCAACTTCCAACCCGAGTTCTTCGACGATAATTTGAGCGGTGTCGAAATCGATCCGCTCATTAATCGTTACCATAACGCCATTTTTCAGCAATTCACCAATCAGGCGAGTTGCTGGCAGCATCAGTTTTTCGGCAAGGGTGCCGACAGTGATCATATCTTCGATTTCAATGGTACGAGCCATAGGTAAGCACTCCTTTGCCGATTAACTGTTACTATTTAGCGCTTTTCAGGCTTAGAGCGATCTTACGGGCATCGGTGTCGATGTCGATCACTTTAAACTGTTTCTTTTCGTTGAGCTTGAAGATCTGCTGAGGGTCAACAGTCTCTTCATCACTCATCTCGGACACATGCACCAGGGCCTCAACACTTGGTGAAAGCTGTACAAATGCGCCGAATGGTGTGATGCGGGTGATCTTGCCTTCGACAATGTCGCCCTTATTGAAAGCTTTTACTTCTTTCAACCATGGATCTTCGCTCATTTGCTTGAGGCTCAGGCTCAGACGATCCTTGTCAATTGCAATGATCTTTGCTTCGACAGTGTCGCCAATCTTAACGTAGTTTCGAGGGTCTTCCACGCGCTCCCAAGAGATCTCGGAGATGTGAATCAGGCCTTCGATACCTTGGACGTTTACGAATGCACCGAAGTCGATTACACCAGTGATAACACCTTCGACAGTGTCGCCAATCTTCAGTTCGGCGAAGCGAGCTTGCATATCATCTTTAACAGCTTCTTTTTCGGAGAAAATAAGCTTGTTATCCTTGCGGCTGACATCCAAAATGCGAACGCGGAGTGGCTTGTTAACCAAAGCGTTCAGCTTCTGTAGGATTTCGTCCTTGTCTGCGCCAGATACTCGGGGGTAGTGACCAGCGGCTAATTGCGAAACGGGCAAAAAGCCTCGAATGCCTTCGAGTTCAACCAGAAGACCACCACGGTTAGCATCGTATGGGCTAACTTCGATAATCTCTTGTGCTTCAAATACTCGACGTAGTTCGTCCCAGCCGCGATCTTTAGCGGCGCGCTTCATGCTAAGTAGCGCGTAACCTTCTTCGAGTTCAGGATCGATAACACTTACCGTTACCTTCTGCCCTGCTTCGAGATTTTGACCGTGGCCAATCTCGCGGCGCATAACGACGCCGACGCCACTCGCACCGAGGTCAATCCAGACTTCGTGCTTCTTTACAGAACTGACTTCACCTTCGATGACATCACCTGATTCCAGATGTTTAATGTCACTGCCAGCAAGCAGTTCATCCATTGATATAGTTGTTTTTGACATGTTTTCCATGCCTCCTTCGTAATGTATTTCCGTCGGTATGAGTCGTGACATGCACGAATAGACCGTTAGATTATCACCATTATACCCGTTCTAACCTCTTAGGTCAAAGTAGATGAAACCAACCTCACAACATGCTACACTGAACATATGTATTTGGGGATTGATATAGGGGGTACAAAGACACTCGTCGCCACATTGTCCGACCAAGGAGCGATAAATGAGATGCGCCGCTTCCCCACCCCTAAAGTTTATATAGCATTTCTCAAAGAATTGGCGATTAATGTTGCGTCTTTGTCTACAAAAGACTTCAAAGCGGGTTGCGTTGCTGCACCTGGTACGATTAACCGACAAAGTGGCGTGGCTTTAGACTTTGGGAACCTGCCTTGGCATGATGTCCCCTTGAAAACGGACCTGCAAAAACTACTCAACTGCCCGATTGTTGTTGAGAATGATGCAAACCTAGCTGGTCTGTCAGAGGCACGTCTCATTTCCGAATACGATTGTGTGTTGTATGTAACAATCAGCACAGGCATCGGCACGGGCATTATCACCAAAGGACAGATCGATCCGGAGATGGCCGATTCAGAGGGCGGGCACATCGTATTGGAGCACAATAATCGCCTCCAAACCTGGGAAAGTTTTGCCTCGGGCAAGGCAATAGTTCGCCGCTACGGCAAAAGAGCTGGCGAAATAACCAGCCGCATCACGTGGAAGGCCATTTCCCGCGACCTTGCCCTTGGGCTTTATGATCTTATTGCCTTTATCCAACCTGACGTCGTCGTTTTGGGTGGGGGGGTGTCGACTCATCTCGAGCGTTTTAAGCATCTACTAAATGCCGAGCTACGGCGCTTCGAAACACCGCTCACCCCGATACCACCGATCTTACAAGCTCAGCGTCCAGAAGAAGCGGTTATCTACGGTTGCTTCGAACTTGCCAAGGACCTCCATGGAAATGCTCGTTGATAGCCTGCAGAAGAAATATCCGCAGTTTACTTTTTTAAAAGGAAAAACGGCACACTGGTCGCCGCGACTTCGCCAGATAACTTATGCCCCCGGCGAAGATCTGGCCGCAGCCTGGAGCCTACTACATGAACTTGGCCATGCCCTATTAAATCACCACACCTACGATAGCGACATGGAACTCCTTAAAAAAGAGACGGAGGCATGGGAGCACGCCAAAATGCTTGCAAGCGATATCGGTCAAGCGATAGACGAAATATATATTCAAGAATGTTTAGATACCTATCGCGACTGGCTGCACAAGAGAAGTAGTTGTCCTGCGTGCGGCATGCACGGCCTACAGCCACACGCAGGCCTCTACCACTGTCTTAACTGTAATGCAACATGGAAGGTTAGCTCTAAGAGATTTTGCAGACCATACCGGCTTAAAAAAGCTTAAACAGCAAAACGCCCGGATCGTTGCCGGGCGTTTTTGCAAAGAAAGCGGTCAGTTTGCTTTAAGCAGCAAGGTCAAGGTCAGCTTTAGTAACCTTGGAGCGGCGCGAAATGCGTCCACCCTTGCGACCAGCTTCACGTGCTAATTCGCGGTTAGCGAAGAAGCCACCAGTGCGACCTTTTTTGCCACCACTTGCGCCGATGCGCGCGTAAAAGTCTGAACCGTATTTCTTTCGATTTGTTGCAGCAGCCGCTTGGCCGCCAGCTTTAGTTCCAGCCATGCTAGAAAACCTCCGTTAGTAATAAAACTTCCGCACCCGAGAATCTAAAAAAGGTTTTTGCCCCTAAATTACAAAGCGGCAAAAACCCTCTTCTCGTCCTCACGAAATTATGCTTATGATAACACGTAATATTTCAGATGTCAATATGATTATGTTATTACGTATCCGGCTCCCATACATCTTAGACACTTCCACAAATACTTTCTAATCTAGAAAGGAGTGAAAGTGAGAACAAGAGCAATGACCGGAAAACAACTCCAAGTGTATGGGGCTCGTATTCGCCTCGCCTGGTTTAGAGCTGCCGAGGAACTCGGCAGCGTTACGAACGCCTGCAAACACTACGGCATCGCCAGGAGTGAGTACTACTACTGGCATAGCCGTTGGCTAAAAAGTAACAAACAGCTCACCAGCCTCTACAACCAGCCAACCACACCAAAAAGCCATAAGACGGACATTGACGAAGAAACAGTCAGCCTCATCGTGCAACTACGCCTCGCGCTCGGCTACGGCGAGGCGAAGCTTGCCGTCGTTCTGGAGCGGGACTACGACGTTGCCATATCCCGTCATGGAGTCGGCAATGTGCTTCGCCGAGCTGGGCTAACCACACCGAAGCCGAGAAGGCGCCGCGCTCAGCGGCGTTTCAGTGACCGTGTCTACACTCCTGGCGAAGTCGGCCAAATGGACGTCAAGCACTGGAAAAAAGCGGCGTTTCAGTACGACCTTGTCGACTGCGCAACGCGTATTAAGTACAAGCGGTTGTATCCTGGCGTGAACCCAGCGTACACCGTGGACTTTTTAGAGCATGCCGTCCGGTTCTTTGAACCGGCCTTTAGCTTTGCCGAGATCCAGACCGACAACGGCACAGAGTTTGTCTACGACGCATTGCCACAAACAAAGCCAGATACCACCACCGCCATGCAGCGCTGGTTGAGCGCAAACGGGATACGGCACGGCCGTATCCCGCCTCGTTCACCACATCTCAATGGGCGGATTGAGCGTAGTCATGGTGTCGACAAAGATCGCTACAGGAAACTTACCACCAACTCCCATGACAAGGCTGAACTCCAGGCTTTCTTGGTGGAAGATTGTTTGGACTACAATTTCTACCGGCCGCACAGCATGCTGTGCATGCTGACGCCCGTGGAATACCTCCAAGGTATTCCTGGCTACGAGAATGCTACACTGGACACTAGTGTCCTATATGTTTAGGAGCCCGACCATTATGTTATTACGGGATAATGACACGTATAAATTACAGCAGAAGTCCTGAGCTAACTAGCCTCTTAAGCGAAATATCCCCCCGCCGCCATGCCCTTGTGACAGCCAGAATTGGTGAAGATGGCGTAATGGCTGTGGCTTAGACCAAAAGAAATTGATGTCAATACGGTCCTAAGTCTTTCTGATACAGAATTTAACGCTTATGAGCTGGATGATTATCTAATACCAGATGAGCAAACGCCGCTCGATCGGCTTCGTGATGCACAAGAAGAAGCATTTTCGTATATCTCAGGCCTATTCGGAAAACTTAATAGCCATAATTTACAAATTCTAGAGGCATCTTTCTTCAGTCTAGAAACTGGCAGTAATGCCAAGGAGGGTGCGCAGACCATTATAGTAAGGCCCGTTGAGGACAGTCTCGATATAACAAACGTTTTTAAAACTGTCTTTTGTACCAGAGGATTATATCAGCAAAGACCTACCTGTAGAAATTGAGGACCGCAATCTCGTCTTATGCGCTATCGAACGTTTGAGTGAAGTAAATCAAGAGTTGTCAAAAAGAAAAGGGTTAAGATGACAGGTGATTGTTGCACATGAACGGCAAACCGCCTATTGATGCGCCCAAGAAGTATAATAATAGAGGGTTAAAATATTCTTAAAAAGATAAAAGCCATCCTATTCGGATGGCTTTTATATAATTCGGCATCGTGCTATTTTCCCAGGGGTGGACCCCAAGTATTGTAACCGCTGCGAGGCTTAACTTCTGTGTTCGGCATGGGAACAGGTGTTTCCCTCGCGCCATGGACACCGAACTGTAAGCGTAATTCAATGGCAGTAATCCTGCTATAAGAAAAATCACACTCCTATGTTCGATATCCATTCGCACACGAGACTTTGAGAATTAAAGCGTCTGTAGACAAACGGGTGCTTGATGATAAACACCAATAACCAGTCAAATGCTTTTCTCTGACCCTCATAGCACCAAGGCTATGCGAATCAGAGAACGTAAAAAGTCGATGGGACTATTAGTATACTTCAGCTCCATACGTTGCCGCACTTCCACCTTGTACCTATCAACCTGATCGTCTATCAGGGTCCTCATAGGGAAATCTAATCTTGAGGTCAGTTTCACGCTTAATATGCT
>CAZSZJ010000009.1:0-47979 GCA_964610985.1 uncultured Candidatus Saccharibacteria bacterium
GAACCCGTTGCCTTACCACTTGGCCAATCCCCAATGTGTTTGAATACGAGGCATTATACCAGATGGCCACCGGTATTTCTAGTATGTGTTTGGACTGGACCGTTGACCTGTGGTGTTGATAATATCTTTGTTCAGCCCAAAAAAATCAGTTATCTTAAAAAGATGATTGGATTGGAACAAAGTGATTATCTACCACCTCTGGAGAAAGATTTGGACTATTTGGGTGGTGCGCCGCTGGCTGCGGCATGCCTGGCTGCGCATGCCAGCAATCCGGAATGGATGACCATTAAGGAGGCGGCAGATAGATTGACTGTGATGTGTCAGCCGCATGTGCCCAAAATGCCAATCAAGCCCAAGCTGGAGGCAGCGCATTATATTTTGACAGAAGTAGTTGGCATGCTGGATGCGCACGACACTCACAGCCAAACCTTGCGCATAAATGATGTTGGCCTTATGCGCGGTATGCCTCTTCTCGGTTTCTTGATGGACTACGAGACATTCAGAGACGAAGATGCACCACCCATTGACAAAGCGCTGAGCTCGTTCGATAAAGAACTGTCGCCCAGCCAATCTTTAGAGCTGTTTCGTGGCCTGTTAGGGGAAGAACAGGCTGATGTACAGAGGGTCATGGGGCCAGAAGTTCGAGAGTTTTTCTCTAAACTACTTAGGCTGGAAAGACCCAGGAATCTGGATAGTTTCGCTGGGCAGGCCTGTGACATCATGGGTAACTCCGCAGATTTCTTTACTTTTTTTAGGCGGGCTGCGCAACATGATCCGCGGCAGCTTATTCCAAAAGGATCTGGCAGAATCACCACCCCAGTTCCTGCTCTAGTTCCGACACCTGAGCCACAACTCGAGCCACAAATAAAAGACCAAGAATCAAAGACTACCCAGGTCGTAGTTCCAGTAAAACTCTTAGAAGAAGCACCCCTGCGGCAACAAAAATACCGGCTGCCGTTTGGGGATCGTCCCGCGACGCTGGTGCAAGATATAGACAGGCTTGCGGACCCTTTGGCGCGGGCGGTACTTTTGGTGTCGGCCGAAGATCCGTCCCTGCGCATGAATACGGGGGAGATGGTTGGCAAAATGAGAGCGTGGAACGGCGGACTTTTGCCTTCGGGCATAACCCGTGAGCGTGTTAATGAGGCACGGCAAGTTCTGTTGGATGCGCCCGGCTTTTTGGGCTGGTCAGGACAAGGCAAGGTCTTTGGACCTCGGCATAAAACCACGATTAGTGCGGTCGGACTTACTCGTGGCCTTGGGGTGATTGGCGCAATGGAAGGATTCTTGCAAAACCCACAAATACGTAACGCGGAGCTGCTGTTGGAGGGCGCACTGTTCCGGCCAGCATCATACATTTGCTTCCATGCAATACTTCTGGAACTCAGGAGGATTGATGATCCGGACGAGGTGCGTGTTATGGCAGGATTTGCCATACAAGATGCTAATGTTATGACCGCTTTTCTTAGGGCGGCAGGTGTCGTTAGGGCGGAACGAGTTACAGGATCTAAGCGAAATTATGAGCGGCAGTTTACGGGTATATCTTTAGTAAGTGCTTTTCGAGAACGGGCGCGCGAATTGGTTGGTGGGTTTCTAGCGCTTGGTAACGAGGAAGGGCGGACAGCGGCGGCTCTTCGTGCACAGAAAATTCTTTATTCGCAAGGCGGTTTTAGTTTTGCGGCACTTTTGGAGCGGGCTAATAGGCCCCATGACCGTAAAAGCCGCTAGAAGCTGACGCCTATCTTTCGTATAATAAAGCTAATGGCTTTTGCGGGGTGGAGTATATAAACAATGCACGGTGACGCCTTTATCCAACTAAGCGTGGTGATCGTGCTGGCCGCTATTATGGCGGTTATTATGCGTTTGCTCCGCCAGCCGCTTATTATCGGGCATATTTTGACTGGTATCATTGTGGGGCCATCGGCACTGGCACTTATCGACGACAAGACTCTGTTCCAGGTATATAGTGACCTCGGTATCGCCCTGCTGCTGTTTATTATTGGTCTTGAGCTGAACGCTGCGGTTATCCGGAGGATGGGAAGGGTGGTGGTGCTGACCGCCATGGCGCTTTTGGCTGGGGTTGGCGGCATGGGCTATTTGGTGGCGACAATCTTTGGATTTAACCAGACCGAAGCGATTATTCTGGGCTTGGCGTTGTTCTTTAGTAGCACCATTATTATTGCCAAAGTGCTCAGCGACAAGCGCGAACTGACGCGGCTGCATGGACAGATCGCTATCGGTATTATCCTGATAGACGACATTGTAGCGACATTTGCATTGCTGTTTGTCGCGGCGGGCGCGGGACACGCCTTGGGGGTGGATGAGGTTGGTACATTGATATTAAAGGGTATTGGTTTGGTGGCTATTTTTACGCTTATTGGCGCAAAGGTATTGCCTCGGGTGGGCAAGTTTATGGCCAGTTCGCAGGAGCTGCTGTTTTTGTTTGCCATTGCGTGGGGTTTTGGAGTGGCGACGCTCATCAACAAGGCTGGATTTTCTATCGAGATCGGGGCGCTGTTTGCCGGTGTGATGTTAGCACACTTGCCGTATGCGGCCGAGATTGGAGCGCGGCTCAAGCCGCTGCGTGACTTCTTTATCGTGCTATTTTTTGTGGTGCTGGGGGAGGGATTACTGTTGGCGGACTTTTTGTCTGTGCTCGGTCCGGCGCTCGTGTTCGCGACCATTGTTATGCTGATAAAACCGATCATCGTTATGGCCGCCCTCGGGGCGATGCGCTACACCAAACGTACCAGTTTTAAGGCGGCGATTAATCTGTCGCAGATCAGCGAATTTTCGATAGTATTGGCGGTGTTGGCTACGGCTACAGGGGCGGTCGACAAGCGCGTCGGCGCGATTATCACGGTGGTAGCGCTTATCACCATCGCACTTTCCACCTACATGATGCAATACGACAACTGGCTATACACCAAGCTCGAAAATTACCTGCAAATTTTTGAACGTGAAACCACCCGCGAAAAAGAATACAAAGCCAAAATCTATCCGCTCATTTTATTTGGCTACAAAAAAGGCGGTCACGAATTCGTGAAGTCGTTTAAGGGCATGCGGCGGCCGTATGTGGTTGTCGACTACAATCCTGATGTGATCGACCTGTTAACGCGTCAGCATATCGAGTGCCTGTACGGTGATGCGACCGACCAGGAACTGTTGGCCGAACTACACATGGCCAAAGCCAAAATGGTCGTCAGCACCATTACTGACTACCCAACCAACATGACGCTGCTACGCTATGTGATGCGTCACAACCATAAGACGGTATTCATTTGTCATGCCGACGATTACAACGACGCCGCCCTTTTATATGAGCATGGCGCGTCATACGTTATGTTGCCGCATTTCATCGGCAGTGAAAAAATGAGCCTGTTTATAAACCGCGTCGGCATCGACCGCGAAAGCTTTGCCGAACATCGCAAAAAACACCTAGAGTCCCTCGGCAAGGCCGTCATCGACCGCAGTTGAACCTGTACGCCGACGATAGTGACTAACATCAAGACCTTGCAAGCGTAGTTTTTCTTCTACGCTACGACGAAGGAGGGTTTTGTGCCGTTGTACAAGGGGGACTGTGATGCCAAGCTCTTTACTTATCTCTTCATTGGTCACTCCAAGCAGCAAGCGTGCTGCTATCTCGCGCTTGCGAATTGACAGACTGCCGATGACTTGCGTAACAAGTTCTAAAGTGGCACGATAGTCTGCTCCGTCCGATTCAAAGACTGCGGGCATGTCCTCTAAAGTGGTGGCCACGCATCTTTTGTCCTTGTCCCATTTCTTAAGGATTGTGTTGTGCGCTGCCGTGAAGAGCCATCGAGGTGCGACCCCGGGTTTGGTGGTGTCGCCCCCTTTTTCTAGCTCGCTACGCCTTCGCCATGCAGCTAAAAAAGCCTCTTGAGCGGCATCTTCGGCGTCTTGGGGTTTTGCGCCCATCTTCCGAATCAGCATGCCTGCTATTTTGGGGAATAATTCTTTGTGTTGGTCAATAAGGGATTGTTCGAAATCGTTATACTGAACGGGCTCGATTTTTGTGTCGTTGCTTTGTGCGCTTGTTTGGGCTTCTTCGGGTGAGGCATCATCTGGATTTGAAACCGTTCGATTAAATTTGTAGCCGATGGTAAATGTTTGGCCGCCTGCTGGGGTTTCTGTATATGGTTTTACATCGAGGTCTGGATGTTGAAACGGATCGGTAATTTTCACCCAGCAATGTTACCATACGGCTTGCACTATTCAAAATGAGCGTGTTAAGCTGTAAAAGCTTAACAATTAAAAAATATACAGAGTGCAGGGAGAGATCTAGCTCGTCGATCTGCCAGCAGCCTACGCGAATACGCGCAAGGTGCTCCAACTAGCCCGCGGAATACGTGGGAAGGATATGCTCGTTTGATATCTTTTCCGCTGTGATTCCGCAAGAAAGGATATTTTTATGTCAAAAACCGATAAGGTTGTCGTCCGGTTATTTACCAGTGAATCGGTCTGTGCCGGCCATCCCGACAAAATCTGCGACGCCATTAGCGACGCCATTGTTGATGCTGCGTTAAAGCAGGATCCCAAGGCCCGCACCGGCATCGAAACGGTTGCCGGAGCCAACCAAATCAGTTTGTATGGCGAAATAAAAACCACCGCCAAAATTGACTATGAAAGAATTGTGCGCGAAACCGTCGAACGCCTTGGTTACACCAATCCCGCATGGGGCTTTTCGCAGGAATCTATCTTTAGTAACGATGTTCACCAGCAGTCGCCAGAAATCGCTCTGGGCGTAGACCAGGACGGCGCGGGCGACCAAGGTATGATGTTTGGCTATGCATGCACCGAAACGCCTGAACTTATGCCACTGCCTATTGCTTTGGCGCATGCTTTGGCTCGCCGCATCGACGATGCACGCGAAACTGGCGCACTCAAATGGCTGCGTCCTGACGGCAAAGCTCAAGTTACCGTTCGCTATGAAAACGACAAGCCGGTGGCTGTTGAAAAAGCAGTGGTGGCTGTGGCCCACGACGAAAAAACGTCGGCCGCGCAGGTACGAAGTGACGTAATCGACGAAATCATCAAACCCGTTCTCGACAAATACGGCTTTAAGCTGCCCGTCGACGAAGATATTATCGTTAACGGCACGGGCCTGTGGCACATTCCCGGTCCAGAATCCGATGCCGGTCTGACTGGCCGCAAAATCGTCGTCGACACTTACGGCGGCTATGCCCGCGTCGGTGGTGGCGCATTCAGCGGTAAAGACCCAAGCAAGGTTGACCGCTCGGGTGCATACGCAGCCCGCTTTATCGCTAAAAACATCGTAGCTGCCGGCCTGGCTACCAAGTGTGAAGTCGGCCTGGCATACGTCATCGGCCAGCCACGCCCGCTCATGCAGACCATCGAAACTTTTGGAACGGCCACAGTCAGCGAAACAGAGCTGCACGCCTTCAAGGACAAACTCATCGACACTTCGGTCAAGGGCATTATCGATCGGCTTAACCTAGCACGTCCCATCTATTCGCAGACCTCAGCCTATGGCCATTTTGGCAAAGAAGGCCTGCCTTGGGAGCAGATCGTAAAATTGTAGACGTGTTAGTAGCACCTGACATCTGAGTCGAGAGGCGAGAGGTTGGAGGGCGCACATAAAGAAAAGTCGCCCTCCAATACGTTGAAGGTTGCCGAAAGGGCGCTGCCAATGGCGTGTCCAATCGTGGTGTCCTGGCGCCAGAAAAGGCCATCTTGCTCTACCGCTACTGCTTGGTCGGTCGCGTAGATCAAACTAGCGACCACAAAAGCGGCAGCCAAAGCAGTCTCTGCCTTTTCTCTTTTCAAGGAGGCGGCGGATACCTCGGCGTGTACAGCTTCGGAAGGGTTTGCCCTCCGGCGTGGCTTACTGAGCGTAAACATTTAGTTAATTAGATAAACTTATTGAGGCTTTTACAAGTTTGTTCCTTGGTTTTGAATGTCGCCTACACGACCTACAACAGATGCCGCGGTGGCGTCATTGCTGCTGACATTGTTGAGTGCAACGACGGTGAGGATGAGCAAAGCAAAAAGCACAAGCGTGCCGATCAATCGTTTCATACATCAACTAGTATAGCGTACTTGTTAGCCATGGCCAGCAAGATTGCATCAGAATTTAATTTTTGAGGGCTTGCCAGTCTTTAAGCTCGGGAGGCAAAAAACCTGCGCCGTGTTTAAAATCGGCCTCCCATTTGTAGCCCTTTTGGTATCCCAGATCTTTCATGAGTTTGGTGGGTGCATTACGTAAATGCAGAGGTACCGGCAAATCGGGAAAATCACGGGCGGTCGCCTGGGCGGCATACATAGCGTCGGTTATACTGCGCGATTTGGGTGCTTTGGCTAGCACCGTTGCACACTGAAAGAGCGCGTACTTGGCCTCGGGCATGCCGATTCGTTCTACTGCAAGGAATGTCGACACGGCCAGATTGAGCGCCGCGGGCGCGGCCAGTCCTACGTCTTCGGATGCAAAGATAACCATGCGACGCGCGACAAATTTGGGGTCTTCCCCGGCTTGCAGCATGCGTGCCATGTAATATAAGGCGGCATCTGGTTGACTGCCACGGAGCGATTTGATGAACGCACTTATGATGTTGTAGTGGTTTTCGCCAGCCTTATCGTAGCCGGGCACGCGCTTTTGGGCGGCGGTGGTAACGACGTCAGCGGTTACAGTTTTGTCGGTTAACTGTAAGGCGAGTTCCAAATTGCCGAGAGCCACGCGCGCATCGCCGCCTGACAGTTCGGCGAGCAGGTCGATGCTTTTCAGCGGCAAACGCTTTCGCGTAATTTTTTCGGCTTTGGCGGCACGCGTCAGGATCGCCTTAATATCTTCCTTGTCCAGGGGCTCAAGCACCAGCACGCGCGACCGGCTGAGAAGGGGTGTGATTACCTCAAAACTCGGATTCTCGGTGGTCGCGCCGATCAGCACGATCGTGCCGTCTTCGACGTGGGGCAAAAAAGCATCTTGCTGAGCCTTGTTGAAACGGTGGATTTCGTCGACGAACAGAATAGTGCGCATGCCGAGACGCTGGTTGGTGCGGGCATCTTCGATGACGCGAGTGACGTCGGCCTTGCCAGAGGTAACAGCACTGAGTTCTATAAATTCGGCATCGGTTTCGCGGGCAATAATGCGCGCCAGGGTGGTTTTGCCGCTGCCGGGCGGACCCCAGAGGATCAGACTCGTCGGTTGCTTTCGTTCGATGATTTGCCGAACAATCTGGCCGCTTTCGACCAGATGTTTTTGCCCGATGACTTCATCGAGGTTTGTGGGGCGCATTCGTTCAGCAAGCGGTTCGTTTCGCATTCTCGTAGTATAACGCCTGGCGCGTTTGGTACAATATGGGCAAGTAACGAGGGATACCAGGAATGAAGAAAGCAAAATGGACTGTGGCCGTGCTAATGCTGGCGATTATTCCGGTTCTCGCATGGGTGAGTGTGGGGCATGCGCAACGCTTTTCGCCAACGATTACCGAAGACCAAGTGGTTCATGGCTCGATATATACGGCCAATAAATCGGTTGATATCAAGGGGGAGGTCGACGGTGATATCTTTTGCGCTGGGCAAAGTGTCAAGATCGACGCCGTAGTGCACGGCGATGTTATTTGTGCCGGTGTAGACGTAACGGTCAATGGTGAGGTCGACGGTGACATCCGCTTGGCCGGTCAGGTTGTAAATGTGGGCGCGACAGTGGCCGGAAGTGCAACGGTTGCTGCCAGCGAATTCTCGTTGGACGCCGACGCCAGTGTAGGCCGTGATCTTGCGGCGACTGGTAGTAACATCAACATCAAAGGGACGGTCGGGCGCGACGTTGTAGGCGGTGGTTCGCGCATAACGGTGAACGGCGAAGTCGGCCGCAATGTGTCGGTCGAAACCGGCGCACTCGTGCTAAAAGACGATGCAAAAGTTGCGGGTACGGTGACTTACACGAGCGCAAATAAGCTCACAAAAAGCGAAAAAGCCGAAGTTGCCGGCAATGTAAAGCAAAATCAGCCCGAAAAACAAGGTTATTCGTTTGATCCTCTCTGGTTCTTATTTATAGCAGTTGGTTTGACGGTAGTATCGATGACTCTGGCATTGCTATTTCCTCGGTTTGTGGATCGGCATGCGGATCGGATACGGCTGCAGTTTGGTAAGTCTTTGCTGGTCGGAATGCTGGCCGTGATATTGGTGCCGGGTATATTCTTTGGACTGGCCGTGACCGTAGTGGGCATTCCGCTCTTGGTCGTTGCGGCGGTTGCAGTGTTGCTTGGAATGCTGCTTAGCGGACCGCTGGCAGCGTATTTTGTCGGCCAGTTATTGCTCAAAAATAATCAGACGCCGGTTTTGGTGGCGGCCGCTGGAAGTGCGGTCGTAGTTGCGCTTTATTTCTTGCCATTTATCGGATTTGTGTTCGTATTTTTTGCGGGATTTTTGGGACTCGGTGCGCTTTTGTTGGAACTGCAAAAACAGATCAAATCCGGTGGACATTCTTCGGCCGTTCCTGTTGGTAAACCAAAAAACGACTAGGCCTCTGTGGTAGTGGCTTTGTTGAAGGGCACTTCTGTGTTGAGTAGTTCAGCGCGGAGGCCGGAAGGATAATGCCATGTAAACAGTTGGCCTAAGTCCGTCGCCGCGAGCTGCGGTACGTTGCGCTGGCCTTTCCAGGGAGCCGGTTCAAGAGATACATCCGTCATGTCGACTAATGCTTGAAATTGCTTGCGGTCAACGCGGAGTATGGCTGCAGCCTGGCCGATAGTTAGCTTATTTTCTTGGGCCATTCCTTTTGCGATGTAATGCTGCTGCAACTCTGCAAATTTATCAACTGTTTCTTGGGCGGCGCAAAGTGCTTTTTGGGTTTGCGCAAATTCCTGTAATGCCTCTGGAGCCGGGGTGATAGGCAGACTGTATTTAACAAATTCACGCAAATAAGGGATGGATATAAGGCGTGTTTGATCAACGCGTCTCAAGCCAAATAGCCCATCCTTAAAGGGTTCGGCCGAAATGCCTCGATGGTAGAACGCGAGGGCTTTTTGCTGTGCAGGGGTGTATGGGCTGACTTTAGCTGCCGGCACAAAGAGTTCGGTCGACTGAAGGGCATACGTCATAGCACATCACCCCTAAAGGGTTGGTCGGGGAAACTCGCCGGATATTGCCATTCGTATAAGCGTTCCAGGTCGGCACCTTGGAATTCCCGTACGGTATAGCGCAATTGGTCCGGTGGTTCCGGGGTAGAAACTTCGATGCCTGCCAAGTCGACGGCCGCCTGAAGCCTCTGACGTGTAATGTGTAAAACATCTGCAGCTTGTCCAATGGTAAACATGCCCACAGGCTTTTTATCCATATAGGCATCGCGAAGGCTTGCGAAACTGTCTAATGTTTGTCTAATGGCAGCATCTGCTGCGTCGGTTCGAGCAAAGTCGACGGCCGCTTCTAAGCTCGGTGCGCAGGGCAGGCTATGTCGAATGAGTTGTTGTAGATAAGGGACTGCTACCAGTCGTGTTTTATCCAAAAAGCGCATTCCAAGAAGCTCATTCATTAGAACTTCGGTAGAGATGTGGCGGTTGGGTCTGTAAGACTCAGCTTGTTGCTGTGGGCTGTATATGCAAAGGTTCAGCGGAGCGGCAAGCAGTTCAGCGGAATAGAGGGCGTAAAGCATAGGGTGCCATTCTACTGGAGGGCGTCAGGCACGTCAATGGGCGCCGCGGGGACCGGGTAGCTTTCTGGATATCGCCTTCGTACAGCAGGCTGAGATCCTCGGTGGCGAAATGCTGCTTAGCGATACCTCTGCCTTCTTCGGGCAGTACTTCGATGAACGCCATCGCTACAACACGAAGTAGTCGTGGCTGGTTAATGTACAACTGGCTGCATGCTTGGTCCATGGTCAATCGGTTCTGGGGATATATTTCGCTGGCCGAAGCGACTGCTTTATCAAATGATGTAAGCGTTTTATCGATTGCTGTTTGTGCATCGGGGGTTCGGGCAAAGGCGGCAGCGGATTCAATGGTCGGAATCCGGCCCCTATAGAACTTTACATATGCGTTGAGATACGGCACTGATACGAGTGAAGTGTCATCCAACAGATGCAGGCGCAGCAGTTGTCCTATCAACGCCTCGGCGGAAAGACCTGACTTGTTGAGGTTTCGACGCTGTTGATCTGGACTAAAGGGACTCACTCGCTTTGGATTTGCAAGTAGATCTGAACATTCGAGCGAGTAGTGCATAGGAGAAGATAATACGCTGAAGTTCGGCGTAACGTCAAGGTGTACAGGGGTTGGTATTCGAATCGGATTAACTTACAATGAAATACTTATGGTTATGTAACGAAAGGTGGACCAGATTATGGATAGATTAGATAAGCAAGGCCGAAAAGGAATATCGCCAGAGCTGCACGCTTACATACAGGCTAATAACCCGACGAGTGAGGCACTCGAGGGTATTCGCCGTGAAACAATTGGTATGAAAGACGCATTCTGGCAAGTGCCGCCAGAGCAAGCAGTACATATGGGACAGATAGCTCGGTGGTTGAAGGCAAAAAAGACTTTCGAGATCGGCACATATACGGGGTATAGCGCTGTGGCTGTAGCGTCGTGTTTGCCTGAGGGCGGCAGGCTAGTGGCCTGCGACATCGATTTTGGTCCGTTCGAGGAAGTAGGGCGCAAATATGCCCGTCAAGCTGGTGTCGAAGACAAGCTCGATTTACGTGAAGCCCCGGCTATCGGCACTATGCAGCAACTATTGGCGGCCGGCGAACATGGTAGGTTCGATATGGGCTTTGTTGACGGCCATAAACCAGAATACCCTGACTACTATCGGCTGGGTATGGCGCTTCTGCGTGAGGGCGGAGTGCTCATTGTTGACAATACATTTGGTCTGGGTGGTCGCATTGTAAACCATGAAGACCACGATCCAAAGATCGAAGGCATCCGCGAAGCCAGCGAAATGATACGACGTGACGCGGCGGCTGGATTCGTCAGTATGGGCATGCTGCCAGTTTCGGACGGCGTGACGTTTGTTACTAAGCTAGCTGCTTAAAGAGCCTTTAAGAACTTTGCGAACTCCGTCGGCAACCCGCGCCGCAACTTCGATGGGCGACGAACGATCGAGGGTGTCCGACATTACTTCTGCCGAGAACGGTGCTGCAATGCCCAGCTTGCGTATGGCGGTCACCCATTGCTCTAGGCTGCCGCTGCCTTCACCGGGAATTTCGCGGTAGTGGCGGGATTCTTCGGTTAGGTCGCTCATGGGCTTGGAGCGGCTGTCGCTAAGCTGGATACCACCGACTTCATTGGGCGGCGTTATGATGAGATCCAGAGCGGCTCCAGCGGTACGGTTGGCATGCCACGTGTCTATGAGAAGTTTGGCATTTGGCTGGTTAACAGCTTTATTTAGTAGTCGGGCGCGCGACAGTGTGTTGATAGGAGGCGTGTAAGGCATAAATTCACTCAGAATTAGGAGTAGGTCTTCTGATGTCGGGCGCGTTTCGAGGGCGCGTTTGCAAAGGCCGGCAAGCGACAAAGCGATAACGGCTGGAGGAGATGGTTTAAAAAAACCGATGTTCATATGGTGGGCATTCCAATGGTTGGCAAGTTCCAAGACCTGCTCTTCTTGTTGACGGTACTCGCGGTTGCCTTGCCGACCGATCCAGTTACGCAAAAACTCAATTTCGGTAACCCTTACGTCGTGCTCTTCGAGTTTTTCGTCGATTGCATTCAGCGAGTAGCCGTCATTCACGGCGTCTTCATAATCCGAAAGCCGCGCACCAATGCCGCCAAATCCAGCTTTTCCAGCTGCCTCTATCCGATCAAGGATAGGTACGTGACGCAGTGTCATAGCGCTCAATGTTACGTCTTTTAGAAGCTCGGCCATGGCATACCCCTCTCATGCATAAGGCATAATAATAGATGCGAGTCGTGCTGTTCGTCAACAACTAAGAACGGGAGAGGTGTTCGGGTGGAATCAATTCCTGGGGATAGCTCTTCGGGTAGCGCCAAGTAAAGATCTGATGCAGTGCATTGGCCGGCAGAACATTGGTGGGACGCCAGCCTCCGTAGGTTGCGTTTATGATTTCCTTTCGGAAGGGAATCGAAGCATTATCAAGGGCGTTGATTAGAACCGACTTGCTGGCGCACAAAATAGCTCCTGCTTGTGCCAGGGTTAGCTTGCCTTTGGGTGCGGCATTTGAGAGGGCGTCGAACCTAAGTTGTAAAATTTCTACGGTTTCCCGAATCGCCAGGTGCGCTGCATGGGTTTTGGCAAATTCGGCCGCCAGTAGGGCGGCGTCCATTTCGCTTGTTTTGAACGCAACATCCGCATAGGCGGAGAATTCCAATAGATATGGAGTAGATATCTTGCTCTCGCTTTTCGCAAGCGCAAGGTCGTAGCCGAAAAGCTCCGGAACTAGAGTATGCGCGGTGTCCGAGGTGCGATGCGCTAACGCATATGCAGAAATTGCGTTCGGGTGCGGTCGGGCATCCCGCGGCCTAATAAAAAGCTCATTCGTTTCTGGAGTAAACATGGTGCGCTAGCTCTAGCTCGATTTATTCTGTGCCAGCACTATAAATGACCGGCCCCTTAGGATGGGTGTCGGCCAGTTCCTGGGGATAGCTTTCGGGGAATTCCCAGGTAAACAATTCCCGTAGACCTTGAGGTGGCAAAAAGATGCGCTCCGTACTGGTTCCGGCGTTTCCTTTCCTTATATCAAACTTCGGATCATTCATAATATTTCGTTGATAATAGGCTTTTGAAACGCAGAGCAGGTCAGAACCGTCAACTCGGCTAAGGCCATCCGGCGTCCTTTCGTAGAGGCGTTCACTGACCGTGTTAAAGCGTAAAATTGTGCTTGCGATAGTTTGACTGGCCTGGGGCGAGCGGGCAAATTTGCTGAATTCGTCCATTTCGGGATCCCACAAAGTCTTTTGATGGGTCAGACTGAAGGCATTGATATAGGGAACAGAAAATAATTTATCTCCATTTGCAAGTCGGGCGCCAAACAGCTCCGCCGACGCCCGTTCTACATGAAAGCCGCATTGGATATACGTGATCCCTCTTAGTTCGGTGGCATTGCTCTTAAAAAGCTGCGGAAGGGCCAAGAGTGCTTGTTCGCCGTAAAGTTTATGCATGCTAGTGATATTAGGTTAGCGGGCGCGGCCAGTCAAGGTACTTGCTATCCAGGACAACGAAGTGCTTTAATGCCCTGGTGAGTTTTACAGAAGAGATACAGGCCCTGGCTCCCGTCTCCGCCGAACCCGAACTGCGAAACGCTGTCATGGAACATGTTTACGGCGGTATTAATGCGGCATTTGATCGATTTGCCAAATACTGCCAGCCGGATATGTTCGAGCTAGCGAAAGGCCAAGTTCATGAAAGGCAAAAACTGAAACTGCGGGGAGTCGACAACGAGACGGTTCATCTGAGACGGTCTGCTGATGCCGAAGAATGGCCTCGTGGCCATCAGGCACAGGTCTGCACTGCGGACAAAGTCTCTCGCGTCTTTGGGATAGGGTCTAACGGGGCATGCACAGTAATGCTATTTCCTCGCTTTCCCAAAACTCCTCAAATGGGCCCCGAAGTCGTTGCCGCCCAAAGACTGCTCGCCGCAAGAGATTTTTGGAATACTCCCGTAGACGACTTAGCAGGCATGTTTGATGATCTTAGCAAGCCCGAATTAAGCGATGCGACAAAAGATATGATGGCATATTTTACATACCAAACAGACAAATTTGAATCAGCATATAGGCATAATGAATATGATAGAGCGCTCAAGAAAGGCAACGAACGGGTTCCTTGCATTCGACATATCGAAGCGCTGGGAAAGCTTATTTCTACCAGCCTGCCTTTTAGCGGTTGACCTCTATCTAAAATGGACTATTGATCAAGGTGCCCGGGTGGAATAAGTTCCGTTGGATAGGACTCCGGGTAGCGCCATGTAATCACGCGATCCATTTGATCGACCGGAATCATGGGAGTGGGGCGTACGCAATCTCGAATATCTCTTATTTTTTCTGAGTATAATTCAATTGATAGTCTGCCAAAGGCATTTTTTAACGACTTCATATTTAGGCTTAGGACCATGGCTCCTTGGCTGAGAGTTAACTTTCCCTCTGGGTAGTCGGACAATATGTTGCTCAGCCCTAGCCGGTATGCGCTAAGAGTTTCCTGGATTGCTTCTTGTGCGGCAGTGGTGGTACTAAATTCTTTAGCCACTAAATAAGCATCGAAACCCTCCAGGTTGTTCTCGTTGCGGTACCGTAAGAAGTTTCCGAAATAGGGCAGAGAAATCCTTGGTTTACCCGCCACAATATCATATCCAAAAAGTTCAGGCATCAGAGAATGCGCCGTTTGAAAAGGCAGCCCCATAAGTTGTTGATTTTCCGGCAGGGCATATTTCACGTCGGCGGCTATCGCAAAAATTTCTTTCGATCGATCAACGGACATGATGTAAATCATAGAATTTCGTCCTAGTCCTGTCAATTGCTTGCCTGTTCGGCGAAGTCAGGGCAACAGTGTCCAAATTACGCTCTTGCCTATCTGTTGACGATATGTCATAATGTAGGAAATACATCACGCCATTTAAGCCGCGAAAAGGAGCGACCACTTAGTATGATTGCCGCCAAACAGGATCCCACAAAGATCCGCAACATTGCCATTATTGCCCACGTTGACCACGGTAAGACTACCCTGGTGGACGGCTTGCTCAAGCAATCCAAAACCTTTCGCGACAACCAGGCCGAAATGGCCCAGAGTCTCATTATGGACAGTGGCGACCAGGAAAAAGAGCGCGGCATTACCATCACCGCCAAAGTGACCGCTGTTCAGCACGACGACTACCGCATTAACATCATCGACACCCCCGGCCACGCCGACTTTAGCGGCGAAGTTGAACGTACGCTCAACATGGCCGACGGCTGTATCCTGATTGTCGACGCCCAAGAAGGCCCTATGCCCCAGACCAAATTCGTATTGGGCAAGGCCCTGGCCTCCGAACTCAAGCCGATCGTTATTATCAACAAAATCGACAAGCCAGCCAGCCGCATCAAAGAAGTCGAAGACGAGCTCGCCGACCTGTTCCTGGAACTCGCCGTGCACGAAGACCAGCTGCATTATCCGGTCTACTATGCTATCGGCCGCGCCGGTAAATCGTGGAAAGACGTACCCGCCGACCCAGAGGAAGATGCGTCGCTTGAACCCATTTTTGACGCCATTATCGAAAAAATCCCTGCTCCCGCCATTGACGTCGAAAAGCCATTCCAAATGCTGGTGACTGCGCTTGCCTGGGATACGTACAAAGGTAAGTACGCCGTCGGACGCATTACCCGGGGGCGCGTTAAAAGTGGCGACACCGTAACCCTCTGCAAAAAAGACGGCACGATGACCAAAGCCAAAGTTGACCTCGTGTTTATGAGTCACGGTGTGAGTCGTTTTGAAGTTCCCGAAGGCGTTGCTGGCGACATTGTGCAGCTGACCGGAATCGCAAGCGCCCAGATCGGCGAAACCGTTGCCGACGCTACCAATCCTGAAGCGCTGCCCGTCCTCGAGGTCGAAGCGCCAACGCTCCAGATTTACCTGGGACCAAACACCTCGCCGTTCAAGGGCCTGGAAGGTGAGTTCACTACTTCACGCCAGATTGGCGATCGCCTGCAAAAGGAACTCGAAACCAACGTGGGTCTCCGCGTTGCCGAAGACGGCATTGGTTTCTTGGTTTCTGGCCGCGGCGAACTGCACTTGAGCGTCCTGATCGAAACTATGCGCCGCGAGGGCTACGAATTCGAAGTCGGCCGCCCCATGGTTGTGACCAAAGAGGAAAACGGTCAAACTATGGAACCTATCGAAGAAGTTATTATCGAAGTCCCGGCAGAACACGTTGGCGCCGTTCAGATGGAGCTCGGCCAGCGCCGCGCTACTCTTAAAGAACAATTTGCCAGCCCCAAGGGCGTAACCAAGCTGGTATACGAACTGCCAACCCGTGCACTACTTGGGATGCGCAACATTCTTATGACTAACACTAAAGGCACGATTGTTATGAACAGTCTGATGACCGGTTACCAACCGCTCGGCCCGAGCCTGCAACAGCTTCGCAACGGCGTCCTCATTGCCTTCGAAACCGGTGTTACCACGCCATATGCCCTGCAAAATGCCGAAGCTCGCGGTACGACGTTTGTCGGTGCGGCTATCAAAGTCTATGCTGGGCAGATTGTAGGTCTTAACACTCGCCAGGAAGACATGGAAATCAACGTCTGCAAAACCAAGCACCTAACCAACATGCGTAGTTCGAGTAGCGACGGTGTTGTTCAGCTAACTCCTCCAACTATCTTTAGCCTCGAGGAGTGTCTGGACTTCATTGAAAACGACGAACTTTTAGAAGTTACCCCCAAGGCGCTTCGCCTTCGCAAGCGGGAACTTGATCCCAACAAACGCAAGCGCAGTAAATAATAAAAAACACTAATTAAAAACAGTCCGCACGACGGACTGTTTTTATTGATATCAGCGTTCAGATAACTATACGCTGTGCCGAAACCTGCCCAAAATAAGCAGTAGCAATAGTGACCCGATGACTGCCACAAACAAGCTCCAGACATTTAATCCGGTAACTCCGTCGCCACCAAGCAAATTGATGATAAAACCACCGATAAATGCGCCTAATATACCGATAATGATGTTGCCTAATAACCCTTGGTTGGCGTTATTTCCCGCGATTATCGATGCGATCCAACCAGCTAGTCCGCCAAGTACGATCCACGCAATAAATCCCATAGATTACTCCCCACTTAATCTTTCTATAATATTTGATGAAGCCAAACATGCGATGTAAAAATACTTACACCATCAATATGCATGATTATTGCGGCTAAAAATCAGCTAAAACCAGGTACAATAGCCATATGCTTGAAATAAGCGATGAACAATTTTCGGCACTCATTGCAGAAGTTATGGATGAATTGCCACGCACCCATATGGACGCGGTCAAAAACGTGGCCATCGTATATGCCGACGAACCGACGCCGCAGCAGCGCGAGCAGCTCAAGCTCCGCGGCGACCAAAGCCTGCTTGGCCTATACGAAGGGGTTCCCTTGGCGCGCCGCGGCGGTATGACGCATTTTCCACCCGACAAAATAACCATCTTTAAAAATCCGTTGCTCGCATACGCTGGTTCGTACAACGCTCTGCGCGCACAGGTCAAACACACCGTGTGGCACGAAATCGCTCATTATTTTGGCCTCGATCACCCGGCCATCCACAAAATAGAACGTAACTGGAAGGATGAATAACATGAACAGCCGCCTAACGATTGCCGTCATTGAGGGCACGCGCCGCGAAAAACGCTTGTCTATTCACGCAGCGCATTTTGTTGCCGAAATAGGCCGTACCATACCGGATGTCGACGTTATCTTTGTCGACCCCAAAGACTTTACCTTTCCCGATGATGGCAATGGCACCGAAGGCAAAGACCCCAAATACACCGAAATCGTTGCCAAAGCTGACGCTTTTTTCATCATTACACCCGAATATAACCACAGTTTTCCCGGCAGCCTCAAGCGTATGCTTGACAGCGAGTATGACAATTATTTCCGTAAACCAGTGGCATTGGCTGGGGTAAGTAACGGCGGATGGGGCGGCACGCGCGCTATCGAAAACCTGCTGCCGGCGCTGCGCAGCTTGGGCCTACTGACCGCCCAGCTCACTTCATATTTCCTACGCGTCCAGGATATTTTTGACGAACAAGGGAAGATGCGGGACGACCAACGCGATAAATATACACGTATGGTTACCAATGAATGGCACGAACTCATTTGGCTCGCAAAGTCGCTCAAGTGGGGTCGCGACAACTTGCCAACACCGTCGTATGAGTAAAGATAATTTTGCTTTTTTGGAAGGGGATGCTCCTGCTGTAGCCAAACGGCTGCTGGGCTGCCACATTGTTCGTACCATCGACGGCCAAAAAGTCATCGGCAGAATCGTCGAAACCGAAGCCTATCACCAAACCGACGCCGCTAGTCATAGTTACAAGGGCCGCACGCCGCGCACCGACATCATGTTTGGTCCGCCTGGTTTTGCGTACATTTATTTTACCTACGGTATGCATTACTGCATGAATGTCGTGACCGGGCCAGAAAGTGAGGGTTCGGCGGTGCTTATCCGTGCGCTTGAACCGGTATCAGGCGAAGATATTATGATGCGATATCGCCGCCGGTTCGCTGGAAATATGCTTACCAACGGCCCCGCCAAGCTCTGCCAAGCCCTGGCCATCGACCGTCATTTGAATGGGCACGATCTGCGCCAAGAACCGCTGCAGCTGCGCATTATGCCGTCCGTCACAGCCGCCAATATCCATTGCACAACACGCATCGGCATTACTCGGGACGTTAATCGGCCATGGCGATTTTATATCAAAGACAGTGCGGCTGTTTCTCGCCGGTAAATGCTATAATAATTAGATAATATGGTACAGAAACCAAAGGCAAAATCACTTCGTTCAGGAGTGAAAACGACAGCAAAAACCAAGCCGAATCCCGTATTCGCCGATGTAGTGCCGCCCATCAACGCGCCGCGACCAATAAAGTGGTACGTTGTGTTTGCCTTGAGTTTGCTGGTATTCGCTGGCGGTGCATATGTTGCCCGGAGCGGCGAGCCGCCGCATTGGGAATATTCGTTATTTATGGCCATTAATGGCTGGCCGGAAAGTTTATATCGCCTGTTTTTGGTTATTACATTTTTTGGTGGCAAGACTATTGCGGTCCTCGGTGTTGCTTTGGCGTATCTGCTGGGGATGTATCGCTTTGCGCTTCGTCTGGCGATTAGCATAGTGACGGCGTTTGGCGGTATCGTCCTGGCTAAAATCTTTGTAGGACGTGAGCGGCCTTTCGAAATATTTACCGGTGTGCATGCCCGCGCTTTCGAATCTAGCCTGGGGTATCCCTCAGGACATGCCGCATTTGCTACAATTCTGGTGCTCTTGCTCTTTCCCTATTTGCCAAAGATAGCGCGGTGGGTGGTCGTTTTTGTGGTGGTTGGTCTGGTGGGATTATCGCGCATATATCTAGGTGTGCATCTGCCGCTCGACATCGTGGGCGGCATGGCTATGGGCACGGGAATCGTTGCAGTTTTGCACATTTTGCCCAAAAAACTACAGCGTGTTCTCCGCATAAATTAAAGTCTTATGAAACCGCTTGCGTTTACAAACGTGCGGTTTTACAATGGAAATTGGAAGTGAGAGACTTCCAATAAAGACCCGGGTTTTACCGCGGGTCTTTTTAAATTCCTAATGTTTTATATTGCGCCAATACCAATTTGGTGTAACATAGAATTTTATTAGATACAGGAGTGGATATGACAAGACGACCTGAAGGCGGCATTGGTGAGAGTTGGCTTAACAGAACCGGTGTGTTATTCGTGGGCGGTGCATTAATGCTGTCGGCATGTTCTGGCGGTGCAAATCAGTCAAAAGAAACGGGCGTTACGGGGACGCCTACGGCTGCTCCGACATCGTCATCGAGCGCTGTCAAAGAGCGGCAAAATCTTGTTTTTGATTACTTGGGTGGTGGTTCACGGTCTGTTTTTGTTTACCCTGGTGTAACAACTGAACCCGAAGACAAAGTACCTCTTAAAGCGCCAGTTTATACGGACGGCGATGTAGTTGTTGCTGAATGTAAGCTCACGGGACGTTTGGTTTCATCCCATCCAGAGCTTGGCGAAACTGACCGCACCTCAGACCAATGGATTCGCGTCCATAGTGATACGCCGGGCGTTGCGCAGTATGCAACCGCTGTATATGTTGAGAACTATAAAGATCTACTAGCAAGGTTAGATGTGTGCTAACTAAAGTAAAGCCCTTATGTTAACCAGGTAAAAATGGTAAGATAGGATTATATGACGGGGATTGTAATAGTTTTGGTGGTACTGTGTGCTGCTTTGATGGTGGTACTGATTTTGCAGATGCAAAAAACCAAGGCTGTACCGGACAATAGTGCGCTACTAATCAAAGAAGACCTCAGCCGCCTCAGCGATGACATCACCAAGTTCAAGGACGGTTTGCAATCCCAGCTAACCGAACGCATGGACAAAAACCAAGAACTCATGCGCGAATCGATTCTCAAGCAATTTACAGCCAGCAGCAAACTCATTACCGATGTAACCGAGCGTTTGACCAAACTCGACGAAACCAATAAACGCGTGGTAAACGTGGCCGACGAACTGCGCATCTTGCAAAACGTACTCCAAAATCCCAAACAGCGTGGGGTATTGGGCGAATATTATCTAAGCCAAGTGCTCGAAAATGTGCTGCCGCCCGAACGCTTTAAGCTGCAATATAAAATTTGCAAAGATGACCAAGGCCGCGACCTCATTTGCGATGCCGTGATCATGCTGGACAAGGGCCGCATGCTTCCCGTCGACTCCAAATTCAGCCTCGAAAACTACAACCGCCTGGTTGAAGAGAAGGATCCAGTGCAGCGCGATGTACATGCCAAGGCCTTCAAGGCTGACCTCAAAAACCGCATCGACGAGACCTCCAAATATATCCGCCCTGCCGAGGGCACGATGGACTACGCCTTTATGTTCATTCCGTCGGAGGCAATTTATTACGACCTACTGGTCAATAAAGTCGGCATGACCAACACATCCGCCCGCGACCTCATCGAATACGCCTTCCGAGACAAGAATGTTATTATTGTGAGTCCCACAACGTTCATGGCATATCTGCAAACCGTTATGCAGGGTCTGCGCAGTTTGCAGATCGAAGAACAGGCCAAAGAAATCCAAAAGCGTGTCGGCGAACTCGGCCGTCATATCACCACCTACGAACAGCTGATGCAGAAGCTGGGCAACAGCCTTGGCACAAGCGTAAACCACTTCAACAACGCCCACAAAGAACTCAAAAAAGTCGACAAAGATGTCGTCAAAATCGCCGACACCGTCGCCTCCGTCGAACCACTTGCCCTAGACAGACCCAACCTTGACGAGTAAAATCATTCTCTATGCTTGATATATATCAACGAAGAGAGGCTGCTTTGGGTAGCATTCTTGGTTTAGGGGAAGGACGGATAATTGGCGAGTATCCAAAGACTGTCAGATTACCTCAACTTATAATAGAACGAGCATTCGATGCGGTAGAGGTTACTGGCACGGACCACCGGGAACGCGCAATCAATTTCCGTTACAACGACAAAAACGACACTTGGAGGGGTGGCCGGTCGTTCACTGGCGGCGAGGTCTCTATTGCGGAGGACGAAAATCGCATTGGATTGACGGCAGAAGTGGGCGGCGCGGCCCTTCAGATATCAAGGTTTTACCGTTCCCATATTTTTCTGCATACGCATCCCGATTTTACCCAGCACGAAGGGTCGATGGCAGCTTTCGGTCGCCTCGAGGAAAGAACAGGCAAAAAAATAGAGCACTGGCCCTGCCATACCTTCCCGAGTTGGGATGACCTCTTTGCTTTTGCGGCAGGGGGAGGCGGTACGATTGGTAACATCATTTCCTCGAACGGAGGCAATTTTTTGCTTTTGCATCAAGAACCGCGGAATCATTTAACCTGGAGGACCGATAAGCAACAGCGTACGTTTTATCAGCGATCGCGCAGGCTGCATGCATCGCGTAGTAGTCTTGGAAAAACGCTCGACCGATTGATAGACGAGGATAAAGCGTCTTATTCAAGGCACGCTATTGCCACGGCAACGGCAGGGACATTTGCTTGTTATTATTCGGCTGACCGCGAGTCGCCTTATTTGGATCGTATAGAGCCGCAATTGCCGCAACTCGAAGATGCAGCAGGTTAGTGCTTTTTGTTTGTTTCTAGCCAATCTAATGCAACCGCCGCCGTCCAGCTAAAATCCGGTGCACCCAGTGGGTTGCCGGTCAAAGGATTGTAGTACTCATAAAACTTGCCGTTTTGCACGAGTTCGAGCGAACTTTCGATCAGGGCTTCGGCGTGATCTTTGTAGCCGTAGCGCTTTAGGCCGTCCGCGATCAGCCAGTTGGTATTGAACCAGGTGGGGCCTTGCCAATAGCGGCTGGCGTCAAACCATGGCGAATTCAGGGGCACGCTTGGTACCGGGTGCGCGGGGCCAAAGGTATGCTCATTTTCGAGACTTTTAACAAGTATGGCGGCGCGTGCTTTGCTGATCGAACCGGCGTATAGCGGCATTAGGCTTTCGATGGATGGTTCTTTGATAAGCTTGTGGGTTACAAAATCGCGGGGGTAGTAGCTTTCGGTGTAGGGTTCCCATAATTCTTCGAGAGCTTTTCTGCTTCGCTTCATGCGTTTTAATAGGTCCGGAGATATGTCGGCGCGAATCGTTTTGGCGATGTCGAGCAGCAGATCATTAGCGCGAATCAAGATGCAGTTAAAGGCCAGATCCTCAAACGTAAACAGAGAATGATCGAGAATCTTGTCGATGTTATACTCTTTGCGGCGCAGTCGGCGTTGAGCGTCAAAAATCGCCATGGCGTCGATATTGGTGTAGCGCTGGTCGGCAGGTACAACTCTGGTATCGCGGCGCAACAGACCGGCCACACCTTCCAGCCGCGTGCGCTGCAATACGCGGATCCACCAAGGCAGCAGATGTTCATGCAATTCGCTTATCCAGGCAGGGTTGTTATCTAGACCTGTTTCCCAGGGGTGAATCTGCAAAACTAAGCCTTCCTGGTGGGGATCACGTTCGCGGTACAGCCACTCGTGGTATGCGAGGAGCGCCGGCAAGGCGAGTTTGTACCAGCTGCGACGCTCGGGCAAGGCTAATTTTTCGCCAATACGGTATATGGCTTCGGCCAGCACTGGGGGCTGCGTAATGCCACTAGTAATAACGTCGTCGGGTGCGAAGGGGCTGACCCAGCTACGCCACAAATTATGGTCACGCCGGTAGGAAGCATCGGGGTTAAAAATCATATGTGGGAGCATGCCGTTAGACCACTGGCCGCGGATTAAACTGAGCAGCTCCATTTTGGCGCGGTCGATATCGTAGTGTCGCTGGCCAATCGCAATAAAACAGCTATCCCATAGCCACTGGTGCGGATACAGGCGGTAGGCCGGAATAGTGTATAAACCTTGGTCGTTTTTTTGTAATACTGCCTTGGCCTCTTCGGCCAGGGATGGCGTTTTGCTCATGCTTTCAAGTATAGCAAAGCTAGTGGGTATCTCTGTTATTTTTTGCTGGCGTATGCTACAAAGATTAAATGGTCGAAGCGCTCAACCGTATTCCCGAAATACATGTCGACATCCCTGATATGCCGGCGATTAACCTTGAGTGTCATTTTCCCGTTGAGCAGTCAGTAAAGAAACGATTGGTCAAAGCGCCGCTACTTGAGCGCGAGCAAGAGGCTAATTTGGCGCGTCGAATAGAGGTCGGCGTGCTGGCATATGACGAGTATGAGCGGCGTGATGATTGGGCTGACCAGCAAAAGGAAGCGGATCAACAGCGATTAACCGACTTACAGACGCTAATCGAGGACGGCAAGCGGGCGCAGCAGTATTTTTTGTTTTGCAATCTCCGGCTGGTACATCAGCGGGCTTCGATGGCGACTACCAGAAAGAGCGAGCCGCTTGTCGACATGATGAACAACGGTGTGCTCGGCCTCATTCGGGCGATGCAGAAGTTTGACTATCAAAAGGGCAACAAATTTAGCACATTCGCGATGTTCTGGATTTTGCAAAGCATCGCGAACGAACATCACCATACGGGTACGCTTATTCGTAAGCCCGCCCATATTTGGGTAAGGTATGAAAGACTCAAAAGAGAAGAAAAAAAGCTTCGAGAAACCAACAGCCGCGCTCCAACTCTACGGGAACTCGCAAGAGCGGCCGAGCTCACTCTCGAGGAAATGGGTGAGGTGAACGACTATATGGCCGACCCGGAATCTCTTGAAGCGCCGGTTGGGCGAGGTGGTTATTTGGGGCGGATGATAGTAGACGGCGACACTGATCTTTTAGGTGATGTGGCACTTAATAGTGCCAGAGAGCTCTACCGCGAAAACTTGGATCGCGTTTTATCGTCGCGTGAGGCTTTTGTAGTGCGTCATTTGGTGGGCTGGGAAGCCACACCCAAGGCATACGAAGAGATAGGTGAGTTGGTGGGCTGCTCGACCGTTGCGGCTGCACAAATGGGGCGGCGCGCGCTTGCTAAGCTAGCTCACCCCAGTAGTGATATGCAGATCGACGACCTTGCACGATTGGCCAACTTTGGCTATGCCGTAAGCAAGAATTAGAACCCTTGACTTTACATAGTACCTTGTATAGCATAGAAGCATGCACGACATAGGTAAAAACGAGTCGGAATATTCGAACCAGTTGGCGGTACAGATGCGCAAAGGCGTGTTGGTGTACTGCGTTTTGTTGGTCTGCGACGGTCAACCGGTGTATTCCAGCGATGTCATCCGTCGGTTGCGACAGGCTGAATTGATTGTGGTGGAAGGTACATTGTATCCGCTGCTCAATCGTTTGGCTCGCGACAAGTTGCTGGGCTATGAGTGGCGTGAGTCCGAACAAGGTCCGCCGCGCAAATATTATTGGGTGACCAGCGAGGGCAAAGCTGTTTTGGCTCAGCTTCAAAACGCATACAAACAGCTAGACGGCTCGATAACCAAACTTGAAGAAGGAGTAGTATGAACGAAATAAAACGGATCCATCTGGGGCGTCAGCCCTTTACGATCTCGGTCGAAGCACACCGGGCGTTGCGCGACTATTTACAGGAAATCGAACGTCAGGTTGGTGCTGATTCCGAAGTTATCAAAGAAGTCGAAATGCGCATGGCCGAACTGCTTGGCGAGCGCGGCATTAGCGGCGAAAAAGTGGTATTGACCGAAGATGTCGACTTTTTAAAGGAGCAGCTTGGCGAGCCGCGCGACTTTAAGGACGAGGATGCCAAAGAGGACGAGGAAGGGAGCCAAAAGACCGCTGAGGACACTGCGGAAAAAGCCGAAAACGCATCAGCCAGCGGCCCTCGCCAGCTGTACCGGGACCCGGAGCATGGCATGATCGCCGGTGTGGCCGCGGGGCTTGCGACGTACCTTAATATTGACGTCCTGATCGTGCGCATTCTGTTCGTAGTATTGGCATTTGCCAGTGGCGCCGGCATCGTCCTGTATATTTTGTTATGGATTTTGGCACCGGAAGCAAAGACATCGAGCGACCGGTTGAAAATGCGGGGAAAAGCCGTCACGGTCGATAGCATCAAGGCAGCTGTCGACCGGGCAGATTTTCCTGGCGCAGCCCAGCGGGCCGGCACTTCGATAAGCCGGGGAGTTGCACCTGTATTCATGGGCATACTAAAGGCGTTTCTCATATTCTTTGGCCTGATCTTTGTGGTCGCGGGCACGGCCATTATCTTTGGTGGGCTTACGACTGGACTCGGCGTTTTGACGCATCAGATTTATGTGGGTCTAGATGTCATCTTTCCGGTGACGGTGCGTGATCGCTGGGCGGTAGGAGCAGCCATGCTTGTGGCGACACTCATTGGCTTGTTCTTTATACTCATCGGGATTGCCACGATACGGCGCAAATGGAAAGTGCCAGGTTGGGTGGTGGCGACATTGGCTGGTCTGTTTTTGGCGGCTGCTGCAGCAACAACGGCGCTTGGGTTGGATTCGACAGCACAAGTCCGGTCGCGGATAGAAGACGCGCGGCATACGCAGACGCAAGCGCCAGGGGCTTTTACCAAAGTCAAACTTAGCGGTAACGATTTGGTTGCCTTTAAGTACAGTGACACCTACTCTATTGAATATTCGTATCTTGGTAAACGCGATGAAAGTGGTATCAAGTTTGATGTAAAAGACGGACTGCTCAGTTTTGACGCGCGCGATTTTCACAAGTCAGTAGCATGTGGGCAGTGGTGTGTGTACGGATATGATGATGCGCCCCTGGAAGTGACAATTTATGCACCATCAATAGACGACCTGGAGCTACAGCATTTCAGTGCATGTGAGGCCGACGATCCTGTGGTACGGTTAAATCGCATGCCCGCACAACTTAAGCTTGACGGCGCTACATTTACTTCAGTGGACGAGCTGCACGCTAGCCAGAACGCTGACTATATGACGATGAGTAATTGCGTGGATTTTTCTCGTCCGTAGCTATCGGTAATTAGTAAAATTCAGCGGGAAGTCAAAATCCTGGCCGCGGAGCAATTGCATGACCGCTTGTAGGTCATCTTTGCTTGTGCCGGTTACGCGTACGGCATCGTCATGGATTTGCGACTTTACCTTGGGATATGTGTCGCGGATAAGTTTGGTGATTTTTTTGGCCTTCTCTTGGTCGAGCCCTTGTTTGAACGGTACTTCCTGCGAGGCTTTGAGATTACTTTCGGTGACGTCCCGAGTGGTGTCGAGTACTTTTTGGCTTTGGCCGCGGGTGGCCAAACGCTTGCGCACAATATCCAGAATGGCCTCGATCTGCCATTCGCCATTACCGGTGATTTTGAAGCCGGTTTTGGCATCGTTTAGCCATTCGATCGCGGCGGGTGTGCCCTTAAAATCGTAACGGCTTTCGATTTCGCGCTTGACCTGGTCAAGTACGTTGTTCATTTCTGCTTTGTCGTATTCGCTTTCGATATCAAATGAATAAGTTGCCATAGGTACAGTATACAGGGCTGTCAAGCGGACGCTTCCTAAGAGGTGGCCTTTAGGATATACTGGAGCACATATGAGTTACCAAAACGCGCGCATTGCTGAAGTTGCCGAACTGCTCAAGAGCCGGTTCGACAGTTTGCAGACCAAACAAGACATTTTAAAAGCGGTGGAGCTAAAGGCATTGTATGCTGAAATCGGCTCATTACCCACCGAAGAACGTGCCGGTTTTGGTAAAGAAATAAATGAGCTAAAAGGCGAACTGGAATCGTTGGTTGCCGGCTATCAAGAACAGGCCGAGGCTTTGCCTCCTATCGATGTAACCGCGCCCTTCGACATGAATACGCCGGTGGCCAAGCGGCCGCGGTTGTTGTCCGCTGAGCAAGGTTCGCGCCATCCGCTCATGATCGAACGAGACGTGATTTTGGATATCTTTTACCGCATGGGCTTTACGGCCACCGAAAGTCGCGAACTCGATGATGATCATCACATGTTTGAGACACTCAACTTTCCTGAAGGCCATCCGGCGCGTGACGATTATGACACATTTATGACGACGCAGCGCGATGCCAAGGGTAAACAATTCATCGCACCAGCCCATACCAGTACCATGCAAAACCGCATCTTGCAAAAATATAAAGCCAACCTGGAAGAGGGCCGTCCCATTGCCGCCGTTATCCCCAGCCGCGTATTTCGCAACGAAGATGTTGATGCTCGGCATGACCACACCTTTTACCAGTTTGAGGGCATTTACGTAAACAAAGGTGTGCACGCCGGCCACCTCATGGCCACTCTCAAAACCTTTTTGCAGGAATATTACCAGCAGGAGCTCGAGATCAAAACACAGCCGTTTTATTTTCCATTTACCGAACCGAGCTTCGAATTTGCACTGAGCTGTCCGTTTTGCAAAAAGAAAGGCTGTAACGTCTGTAGTCAGAGTGGTTGGATTGAATTGCTGGGTTGCGGTCTGATCCACCCGAATGTGTTGCGCATGGCGGACATCGACCCAGAAGTCTACACCGGCTTTGCTTGGGGTGGTGGTATCGACCGATTGGTCATGATGAAATACGACATCGAAGACATTCGCCACTTCCAAAGCGGCAAACTCGACTTTTTAAAGCAATTCAACTAGAAAGCGGAGCAGGAGCTATGGTAGAACGAACCATTTTTGACGAAATCGTAGACGGCAATATTCCGTCCTGGAAAGTATGGGAAGACGCCAACTATCTAGCGTTTTTGACGCCGTTCCCCAATACACCGGGTTTGACGGTGGTAATCCCCAAGGACAATCCAGGCGATTATATTTTCAATATGGATGACAAAGAGGTGGCTGGGCTGATGGCGGCGTCCAAGAAAGTGGCCAAGCTGCTCGAAAAAGCCTTGGGCGTAAAGCGCGTTGGTTTGGTATTGGAAGGTACCGGAGTGGCCCATGTGCACGTCAAGTTATATCCCATGCACGGCAAGCTGGGCGGCGAGACTAATGTTTGGCCTCGGCATCAGGAATTTTACCCTGAATATGCTGGTTACATTTCTACCGTCGAAGGGCCGCGTATGAGCAACGATGATCTCACCGAAATCCAGCAAAAAATCCAAGAGGCAGCGAAATAATGAAAATTAGCGTAAATAAGATACATAAGGTTAATCAAATATACGGTTCGGCGGGCCATCCTGCGCCGAGTGGTGTGGACGATTTGGTAGAACGCATCGGCGCTCAGTTGGGTGCAGTCGAAGAGGTTGTCCGGTTTGGTTTGCGTTTTGACGGCGTGCTGGTAGCGCGCGTCGTGTCGTGCGAGGATCACCCGGACGCCGACCGTTTACACATCTGTAAGATTGATGACGGCGGCAAGGCTGAGGGTGTTGAGCGTGACGAAAACGGATATGTGCAAGTAGTCTGCGGCGCACCAAACGTACGCGTTGGTTTGACTGTTGCCTGGTTGCCGCCCGGATCGACCGTGCCAAATACGGTCGACAAAGACCCGTTTGTTCTGGAGGCACGAGCGCTGCGCGGCGTGGTTAGCAGTGGCATGCTCGCTAGCCCCCGTGAACTTGCCATCGGCGATAGCCACGAGGGTATCTTGGAGCTTGATACTGATGCCGCGCCCGGCACATCATTTGCCGAGGCTTATAACTTGGTTGACGAAGCTGTTATCGACATCGAAAACAAAATGTTTACGCACCGGCCCGACTGTTTTGGCATGCTCGGCGTCGCCCGCGAAATCGAAGGCATTTACCACCGGCCATACAAAAGTCCGGCGTGGTATATGCCAAATCCTGATTTTCCAGCCGCCGAAACCCAAGAATTGCCGCTCGAAGTGCGCAACGAAATTCCCGAGCTTGTGCCGCGCTTTACGGCGGTCACGATGCGCAGCGTAACCATCAAATCAAGCCCCGTTTGGCTCCAGATTTACTTGGCCGAAATGGGCATCCGCGCCATCAACAACATCGTCGATTACACCAATTTCTTTATGCTTGAGACGGGGCAACCACTGCATGCCTATGACTATGACAAAGTCGTAGCGCAGGACGCGGGTGCAGACCGCGCAACTATCGTAGTGCGCCACCCCGCGGCAGGCGAAAAAATCATGCTGCTCAGCGGCAAAGAAATCCAGCCTCGCGCCGAAGCAATTATGATCGCCACCCGTGACCGTCTGATCGGCGTGGGCGGTGTAATGGGCGGTGCGGACACCGAAGTCGATGAAAACACACGCAATATCATCATCGAAGCCGCCAACTTTGATATGTACTCTATTCGTCGTACCTCTATGGCGCACGGATTGTTTACCGACGCCGTAACCAGGTTCAATAAAGGCCAGAGTCCGCTACAAACAAAAACGGTAGTAGCCAAAATTGTCGATACGATTCGAGAGCAGGCGAATGGCAAAGTTGCTTGTACACTTATTGACGACAATCATCTGTCCAGCGAAGTCATGGAGCGCGGTTCGCTGCATGCACCGGTCACGCTGACGCGTCAGTTTATCAATGAACGGCTCGGTTATGACTTATCAGTCGACGAAATTGCCACACTACTCATCAATGTAGAATTTGAGGTGCAAGTAAATGGCGACGAACTGACGGCTAAAACTCCGTTTTGGCGCACCGACATCGCTATTCCTGAGGACATCGTAGAAGAAGTGGGGCGCTTGTATGGATTTGACCATTTGCCGCTCGAACTGCCGGGGCGCGATTTGATTCCCGTGCAAAAAGACCGGTTACTCACCCTTAAGACGCAGATCCGAAGTGTGCTCTCTGGCGGCGGCGCAAACGAATTGCTGACGTATAGTTTTGTACATGGCAATCTGCTGCAAAAGGTGGAGCAAAATCCAGAACAAGCCTTTGAGCTCAGCAACGCACTCAGCCCTGACCTCCAATATTTCCGTATGAGTTTACTTCCTAGCTTGCTCGAAAAGATCCATCCCAACATAAAGGCCGGACACGGCGAATTCGCCCTTTATGAAATGGGTAAAGGTCACAACTTGCTGCACGCCAGCGGCGACGAGGACTTGCCGGGCGAGTTTGACATGCTTGCGTTGGCATATGTCACAGACGACAAGTACGCAGATCCAGAAAAAGGCGCAGCGTTTTACCGCGCGCGGACATATCTAACGCAACTGGCGCAGCGCCTGGGTATAGCCTTAGTTTTTGTTCCGATCACCGAAGAATCGGACGTGCCGATTATGAAACCCTACGATATTTCTCGTTCGGCATTTATACAAACAGAAGATGGTATATTTTTGGGCATAGTCGGTGAGTTTAAACCGAGTGTTCGCCGCGGGCTTAAGCTGCCGGTTGGCAGCGCTGGCTTTGAAATTGGCCTGCAAGAGCTGGCCGGAATTGCTGGCCGCACGGGTTATACGCAGCTGCCTCGGTTCCCTAAGCTCGAACAGGACATTTGCCTGAAAGTTCCGGCGGCCACTCCCTACCAAACGGTCTATGATTTTACATGGAAAACGCTCGAAGGCATTCGACCCAAAAAGACGTATGCGTCGCTTGTGCCCGTAGACATATATCAGCGCCAGGATGACCAGGCGCACAAACAGATTACACTGAGGATTTCTCTAGCTAGTTACGAACGTACGCTAACTGACGACGAGGTCGCAAAAATGCTCGACCAGGTGGCTGCCGAAGCTGGCCGCACAATTCAAGCCGAGCGTGTATAGTAGATCGTTATGCACGCCTCTAAAGTACCAAGTATAGAGATGATTCCATTAACGCATCAAATAGCTCGCGAAGTTTTTGCTGATATGGGTGATATTCAGCTAGGGGAGCATTCGACGCATCAGGAACTGCGCAAAAACCACATTCGCGCAAGTCATGAAACGATCTGGAGCGCCGCGCAAATTGCGCTTGAAGGCGTGACTATGGACCGCTCTGCGGAGGCGCTCATTCTAGGTGCAGGGTCATGCGGCGACATTCCGCTCGAGCAATTGGCGGATGCGTTTGACCGAACCACCTTAGTTGATATGGATATTCGGCATACGCTACAAGCTCGGAATAATTTGCCCGCGTCGCTTCGAAAAAAAGTAGACGTTGTTGCGAAGGATATTACGGGTGTTTTTGATGAGGCCACTGCATGGATCGGTGATGACTTCAAATATTTTATTTCTTATCTAGCGCATGCGACAGACGTATTTACCACCATTGATCCGATGACGGCCAGGCCGACCTTTGACAGTCATGACTTTGTCGTTTCGCATCTGGTGCACGATCAGTTTCTGGGCACGTTGGCGCGTATAGTACGTGGGGGTGGTGCAGCCCAGTTTGGTTTCGCTAGAGAATATTCCGACGATCTAGTCCATGATTTTTACTGGAACGCACTTAAAGCAATAGGCGGGCAGATGCAGGCGGCTCATTTTGATGTCCTAGCCGATACGGTGCATGCATCGGGCATTGTTCATTTTGCCGGGTCATACGATTTTCGCTACCATGGCTCGCAGGGCGCACATGACAATGACCCGCCGCTTGAGCAGGCGGTAGATCGTTTTAATGTGCTGACAGATCCAAACACTTGGCAGTGGCGGATTTCCCCAACCCTGACTTGCAGTGTTGCTGCATACGTACTGCAAGCCACAAAATAATCGTCTATAAAATTAGCCAATGCCTTGTTATGATAGATACAGAACGTGAGGGTTAGGGCAGACTGTTTAGTTTGTCTCGCTCGCCGTAAGAGGAGTAAAGAGGAATATGGCAAGAAGAACAAGAGATCGGGTTTTTGCATGGGTAGTAGTGATTGCATTCACTTTTTCGACCCTGAGTGTGAGTGTGGCCATAATTTGGCAATTGATGGCAGAAAAAAAAGATAGCAAACAGTCTGCCCAGCAAACCCCGGCCGAAAAGAATAATCCTAATAAGTTGAAAGGAAAGCAGATGCAAGACTTTACACCTATCGCTGAGGTAACAGAATTACAGGTTATCGACCTTCAGGCCGGTGATGGTCAAGAAGTAAAGGCCGGTGACAAACTGACCGTAGACTACACTGGTGCTGTCGCTGCCACGGGTAAAGTATTTGAAAGTTCGCTCGATAGCGGGCAGCAAGCGACCTTTCCTTTGGATGGCGTGATCGTGGGCTGGCAAGAAGGTTTGCTTGGCATGAAGGTGGGCGGCAAGCGTCGTTTGGTGATTCCTGCCGAAAAAGCGTATGGTGCGCAGTCGCCAAGCTCGGACATTCCTGCCAATGCAGCTCTTGTGTTTGATGTGACCTTGCACAAAATCGGTCAATAACGTAAAAAACACAATATATGGTGCTAGCATAAGCATCATGGACGCTATATAATTGTAAGCATAACCAAAAACAAAATGTTGACGAGTGCGGAGGGGATATGCCAAAAAACGTTACTATCTTTACTACCAATACATGCGCGTACTGCGTCATGGTAAAAAAATACCTGAAATCCAAAGGCGTTTCGTACGACGAAGTCAATCTGGACCAAAATCCGGAGCGTCAGGCAGAAGTGACCGCAATGAGTGGCGTAACTACGGTGCCTGTAACCATTGTGACCAAACAAGACGACACCAAAGAAGTTGTAGTAGGTTACAACCTCGCTAAATTAGCTCCGGCTTTGGCTTAAAATGGCAGATGACGTAACTCCCCAGATTCACGATGTCGTAATGGTGGGCGCTGGCCCGGCCGCTCTAACGGCGGCCATTTATACGACACGCGAAGATATCGAAACGTTGCTATTTGAGCGCGGCGTGATCGGTGGCCTAGCCGCCGTGACCGATTGGATTGACAACTATCCCGGTTTTCCCGAAGGTATAGCTGGCCTGGAATATGCCGACAAACTACGCGAGCAGGCCGAACGCTTTGGCACGCAAATAGAACTCGGAGAAGTGACCAAAATTACCGATGAGGGCAAATACAAAAAACTCGAAACCACCAGCGGCAACATCTATGCCAAGGCCGTATTGATCGCCACCGGCAGCGACTATAAAAAGGTTGGTGTTCCCGGCGAAAAAGAATACTACGGACGTGGCGTGCATTACTGCGCTACCTGCGACGGTGCTTTTTACCGCGATAAGCGGTTGGTCGTGGTCGGCGGCGGCAACTCTGCCGTGCAAGAGGCGATGTTTTTAACGCGCTTTGCATCGCACATCGACCTCCTGGTGCGCAGCGACAAAATGCGTGCTTCCGAGATACTGCAACACGAGCTGGCCACTAAGCACAAAGATAAAATTACCGTCCATTTCAATACAACGACGGACGAGATTGTGGGCGAAGACAATAAGGTCATAAAGGTGGTTGGGACCGACAAAATAGCCGACAAAAAAGTCGAATTCCCGACCGACGGCGTGTTTGTGTTCGTCGGCCTTAGCCCAAATACCGAATTCCTAAAAGACAGCGGCATTGAACTGGACGAAATTGGCATGGTCAAAGGCGATAGCCGTCTAGAGACAACGATGCCCGGCGTATTCGTGGCCGGCGATGTGCGGTCAGGTGCAACCATGCAGATTGCCACCGCCACCGGCGAGGGCGCGACCGCTGCCCTGCATATCCGCGAATACCTAGAAGAACACGAACGCCAACACGATTCATAAAGATGAGTCATCCGACTCTTACTAAGGGACCTGAATCGTTTTCTGCCTTTGAAGATTATTTTGCTGAGCACGATGAGAACGCGGTGTTGATTGGGCCACGCGGTCTTCCCGATATGTCGGAGACTATTTGGGAGGCCGTTTCGCCGGCAACTGATTTTTATATGCATGCCGACCGGTTGGGCATGCGCTTAAATCATGATTTGGTAGTTGCACTATCTGATGAGCCGGTTCGCCTTAAGCATGGCTTGAGCGTATTAAGCCGCGCCAGCCTGCTCGTAGGAAGGGGTGTTAACGGCGAATGCTGCCCTCCCGAGCTTTTTGCGCCGCGTGGCTATGACGCTAGTATGGCCGATGACTGGTTGCCGGCCCAAGGGCAACTAAACCGGCTGGCAGAGAGTACTCATCATCCGCAGTATCAGCTTTTAGCGCGCATGTTGCAAGACACGGTGTTTCCGGTGCGTGAGGCTAAAGGCTACATGCCGATAAAAGCCCGGCCGCCAGAGCGCGCAAGACGGGTATTTAACTCCCACAAACAGAAGTATGAGGAGACGGCCCTGTGCGATTACGCTGAGCAGGACTTTACGAAATTGCTGACGTCTCGCAAAAATCGTAAAAAAAGTCTCATTCCCATAAAACAGGACGGCGAGCTCATTGGTCTGCGAAAACTGGAGGGCGACCAGACGATGCTGTTGGCCAGGCCTGTGCTGCTGAATGGCGTGCGGGTGGAACCCGGAGCTATTATGACGGTTGAATCCAAGAGTAAGAACCAGTCTTTTTCATTTGGGCGTCTGTCGATTTTTGGGTGTGCTAGTTTTTGCGACGTCGTACGCTATTTTGCACGCAATATAAAAGAGTCGATGGTAGATTCGGTGGAGAGCCGGCGGAGAACATTAAAAGCACTGCGGATTTTTCGCTCCGAAGTTGGTCTGGCGTATGTGCCTGAATTCGCGCCCCAAGACGAGGCGACGGATGCCGTCGATCCAGAAAAAGCGTTGCAGCTTTCTATCCAAAAGAATATTTTTGATATGGCGGTTGGGTTGGTGGGTTTGCGCGCGCTGACGCATAGCCAAGAAGCCGAGCGTGCGCAGATCTTGCTGAATATCCATAATCTGCGCCAGCGCGCAATTCGGCGGTACGGCTGGGAGGCTTTTGAAGAAGTGCACATGAATTTTTTGGGACGGATTGCTTCCGGGCAGTCATCCACCATCTCTTACCGCGAATCGTCTTAGGCGGTCCTAGCCAGAGTAGCCGGGAAAAAGGTCAGTGATAATATGGCGCGTCGGGACACCGTTATTCTGAAGTCTTTCGGAGAGATGTGCAATAAAGCGTTCGGGGCCCGAAAGGTAAACGAGGGTGTTTTTCTGAATGCTCGGAAGGAGGGGCTCGATGGTAAGTTGCTGGCCTTTTGAAGCATCAAAAATGCGGTAGGCAAGAGAATAGGCCCGGAGTTCTTTGGCAAAGATCTCTTCCATCAAATTAGGAACGGCACGAAAAAGATGGACTACTCGTTGTTCGTTTTTGTCTGAGAGATAGCGAATAATGCTATAGGCCGGAGTGATGCCCAGGCCCGCCGCCACAAAGACGAGCGGGATTGTTTTGTCTTTGGGGAGTACAAAGTCGCCCATGGGTTCGGCTAGCTGTACGTGGTCACCGGATTTAAGGGCAAGCATAGCTCGCTTGAAGCTGCTGCCGTCAGACGTGATCTTGGTCGTAATGGCGACAAAGGGCTCAGTTGGCGAGCTCGAAAGAGTAAACCACCGTCGGTCGCCTCGCATATCTATATCGGCGTGCGGCAAATGCATTTCCGTAAATTCGCCCGCAACATATCTGAAGGGCCTTTCAGTGCGAAAATAATACGTTTTAATATGGGGCGTCAGCTGGTCGGTATGGTCGAGTTTGGCAAGCATGCAGTTAATCGTTTTCGGGCGAAACAAACCGTTCGGGGTGGTTGGTATAGATTACAATATTCGGGTACAATTTGCGGAAAAACCGGTACATGAGTGGATGGTTCACGGTGTAAATACGTAATTCTAGTTTGCGACGCTTGGCTAAGTAGTAGGTGAGCGGGTTTATGAGCCACATGTTGAGGCTGATGCCTTGGGCGCGCAGTTTACGAGCGGTGTGCAGGATCTCAAACGGGCTAAGAAGGTCGCGGACGTAAATGGGTAGGTCGGGATCGGCTTTGCGCAGCTTTTCGAGTTCGCTGTATTTGAGCGAAGTTACACTGGCCTCTACCTCTGGATATTTGGTGAGCAGACGTAGCAGTTCGATGGCGCAACCCAGGTCCTTAATATCGATAACGACTGGTTTTGTGCTGCCGATGAGTTGGAAGAGTTCTTCGAGTGTTGGTAGTTGTTGGCCGTTTTTTAGCTTGAGGGCGCGTAGTTCGTCGAGTGTTTTGGCGTTTACGAGCACTCGTTTTTCGGCAATGCGGCCGGTATGGCTGTCGTGTAACACAATCAGTTGGCCGTCGCGTGTGCGATGAATATCGAATTCGATGGCGTCAATATTATAGTCGAGCGCCGCACGAATGCTGTCGGGACTGTTTTCGAGGGCGAGCCCTGCCGCTCCCCGGTGACCGATGATGCCTGTTTTTGCCATACTCTAAGCATTGTAGTGTACAATATGAGTGAAACAAAACCAAGATACAGCAGGTAAGGAGTTTTTTATGGCTGATTTTAATCTAGTACTTGACCCAGGTGACTACCAAAACGGAGTGCTCAACACCGTTGTTGAGATTTCCAAGGGCTCGATGCTCAAGATTGAGTGGGACCGCTCCCGTGCTGCATTTATGTTGGACCGCGTTGAACCGGGTATTTTTGCCAAGCCCTGTAACTACGGTTTTATCCCTCAGACCTTGGACGATGACGGTGACGAACTGGATGCCTTGATTGTGACCGAAGAGCCCCTGCCCACCGGTATTTGGCTGCAGGCCAAAATCATCGGAGTGCTCAATTTTATCGACGGCGGCGAAGCCGATCATAAGATCGTGGTTGTACCTGCCGACGATCGCCACACTGGCGACGCCATCAACTCTTTGGAGGACCTCGGGGAACGCTGGAAGCAGATGATCGAGCATCACTTTACCCACTACAAAGACCTCAAAAAGCCCGGCACGACCGTTGTCGAAGGCTGGGGCGACATCGAAGCCGCCAAGCAGATCATTGCCGAATCGATCGAGCGCTACAATCAGCAGAAGCAGTAGGGGCGTCGTATGCCGCGTACAGTTCCTGACGACGCCATCCTGATTCCGGAAAATGCTCAAAAAGTATTTGAAGGCGTGATTTTTGATGTCTATCAGTGGCAGCAGCAACTATTTGACGGTTCAACGACTACCTTCGAGTTACTCAAGCGGCCTGATACAGTGCTGTTTTTGGCTATTAAAGACGACAAGATTATCTTTGTGCGTGAGCAACAACCTGGGCGCGTCGAATATGTGCGTTTGCCTGGTGGCCGCGTTGATCCCGGCGAAGACTGGCAATCTGCCGCGGAGCGCGAATGTGCCGAAGAGCTAGGGTCACGTTTTGCTAGCTGGCGGCTTGTGAGCGTGCGCCAGCCGGTGGCCAAAATTGAATGGTTTGTGGCTACATATTTGGCAACTGACTTTGAGGCCGAGCAGGCCATGGCGCACGACGCCGGCGAAAAAATTTCTTTGGAGCCAATGACTTTCGAGGAAGCAAAGGTACATATTATGTCCGGCAACAATCCGTTTAGTGAAGGTTCGCAGGCGCTGTTTGAAAACGCCCATTCTATCGAAGACCTCAAGAATCTGGCCGAGTTCCATGGCAAATCAATAGGCTGATCCCGGATATAGCATTGGTTAAAATTTTCCGCTAATGTTTGTAAAAAACAGGGCAACTTCTGCTACACTTTTTGCAAAGGGGAATTACATAATGGCCAAAAATGACGAGCACGAAGAACCAAAAAAGCAAGACGAAAACTTGGAAGCGAATGCGTCCGAAAGTGGTCCGGAGACTGATACCGAAGGCGCTCCTATCGACGAATCATCCGACAAAGATATGTCCAGTGCCGCCACACCAAAAGGAAGCAAGTTTATTCATTGGGTCAAAGCCCACAAACGTAGCGTTATCGTAGCGGCTGTACTTGCAGTAATCGTTATTCTTTTTGCCGTGCCGACAACACGTTATGCGCTGGCAGGAACGGTTCTTAAGCAAGACTACACCGTTGAAGTACTCGACAGTGAAACCAAAAAACCTGTGGTATCGGCCACTGTGCGCCTGGATGGTATTAAGATGACTACGGACAGTAAAGGCAGGGCTACCGTCCGTGTAGCCGTTGGTCCGGCCCCGCTTGAAGTTTCCAAGACCTATTATCAGAGTGTTCGCCAAGATGTGACCGTACCGATTCTTACGCAAAAGAACGTGCAAAAAGTGCGCATCAAGGCAACCGGCCGCCAAGTACCGGTTAGGGTTACTGACAAGATTTCGGGTAAGCCGCTTGAAAACGCGATTATTACTGCGGACAAAACAGAATCCCGGACCGACAAAGCGGGTCAAGCAGTATTGGTTGTGCCCGCCGACAAAACTAAAGTCTCGGCCATTATTAGCCGTGAAGGCTTCAACAATTTAGCGGTCGAATTAACCGTAGCTACGGGTCAAACCGATGCCAATACCTTTTCGCTTACCCCGGCGGGCGTCATGTACTTTTTGTCCAACAAATCAGGAACACTCGACGTGGTTAAGTCTAATCTAGATGGCAGCGACCGCAAGGTGGTACTTAAAGGCACCGGCAAAGAAGATAAGCGCAATACCTTTTTGCTCGCATCTCGCGACTGGAAATACCTGACCCTACATTCTAAACGCGACGGCGGCGAATACTCCAAACTGTTTTTGATCGAGACGGACACCGATAAGGTAACCGTCATGGACGAGGGCAAAGCAACTTTTGGCCTCGTCGGCTGGAGTGACGACCGTATGGTGTACCGCGTCAACCGCGCTGGCAATAGCTGGGACAACAACCATCTTGCGCTCAAAAGCTATCATGCTCCAACAAAGAAGCTAACAACACTCGACCAAACATTTGGCAGCGGATCCAACTACACGGACATGGTCTACGAAAACTACGGAAGCACTAGCTTTGCGCTGCCAGGCGGCGAAGTCGTGTTTAGTAAGACCATATACACCGGTCAGCTCGCTGGTCAGACCGATAAGCAGTCGGCGCTCTATTCTGTCCACGCAGATGGCAACGGCCGAAAAACACTCAAAGCCTTTCCGGATCGCAATTATCTAGAACTGGTGCCTTACGGGCCGAACGGCGTATATTTGTCTGCAGCCGCAGTAGGCAATGGTAAGACGCAATACTTCGAATACGAGGACGGTAAATTTGAGTCAACGAACGAAGTAAATGATGACAATTTTTATGACCCATATCCTACGTATCTGTGGTCTCCATCCAAAAAACAAACGTTTTGGAGTGAATCGCGTGATGGTAAGAATGTGATGTTTATCGGTGATATCAACGGTAAAAATGGCAAACAGATTGCTTCGACGAGCGACTATAGTGTCTTCGGCTGGTTTACGGACCAATATGTTTTGGTAGCTAAGGACTCAAGTGAGCTGTATATTATGCCAGCAAGCGGTGGCACGCCACTCAAAATGACCGATTACTATAAACCTGACTTCACATTCCGTGGTTACGGCGGCGGCTATGGTGGCTTGTAGAAAATAGGGCAAGGTCCGGCGAGCAAAGTGCTTCCGGAGCACTCACTCGCCAGCCAAAGGAGAGTGGCCTTGTCTCGCTGGGCGCTATAGGCCCAGTGCCCCGGAAGTACTTTGCTCGCCGGATCATCCTCAATATTGCGTAACGGCTGACTACACCGTACAATAGGGCTATAACGCATATGCTAATCGAAAAATAACGGGGGTGAGTTCATGAAAACACGTGTAGCGATTAACGGCTTTGGGCGCATTGGCCGGAATGCCTTTAAGATTGCCTTTGAACGTAGTGACCTCGAGATTGTCGCCATCAATGATCTGACCGACACTCAGACCCTTGCGCATTTACTCATGCACGACAGCAACTACGGAGCATACCAGCACGCAGTTTCATTCGATGATAAACATATTATTGTTAAAGACCAAAAAATAGTTGTGCTCGGAGAAAAAGATCCCGCCGCTTTGCCATGGAAGGATCTAAAAGTCGATGTAGTCATCGAATCAACCGGCTTTTTTGTCGAACCCGAAAAGGCCAAAGCGCACATAACTGCCGGCGCAAAGCGTGTCGTTATTAGCGCGCCCGCCAAAGGCGAGGGTGCCAATACCATTGTGCTCGGGGTCAACGAGGACAAGCTCAAAGAGGATAGCCCTATCCTGAGTAACGGATCCTGCACCACCAACTGTATTACGCCGGTTGCGGCTATTATCGAAAGCCATTTTGGTATCGAAAAAGCTATGATGACCACTGTTCACAGCTATACGTCCGACCAGCGCCTGCAAGACGCGCCGCACAAGGATTTGCGCCGTGCCCGCGGAGCTGCCCAAAGTATTATTCCAACCAGTACGGGTGCGACCGTCTCGGCGACCGAGGCGTTGCCAAGCCTAAAGGGTTCGTTTGGTGGTTTGTCTTTGCGCGTACCTACCCCGGTAGTTAGCTTGAGCGATTTTGTGATCGTAACCAAGCGTAAGGTTACGCCCGAGGAAGTAAATGAGGTGTTCAAAAAAGCCGCAGCCGAACCGTATTTTCAAGGTATCCTGGCCGTAACAGAGGAGCCGCTCGTAAGCAGCGACTTTATCGGCAACAGCCACTCGGCAATTGTCGACCTTAGCTTGACCGCCGTTGTGGGCGGCAATATGCTCAAAGTCGTTGCTTGGTACGACAACGAATGGGGTTACAGTAACCGTTTGGTAGAGATGGTAGCGGACACCGGTCGTTTACTAAACGCGTAAGTATTACAAACTAAAACGTGCAAAATAACAAGAAATGCAGTATTATATATAGCGTAATACCGTGGATTTCTTATGACAAAGGCACAGGTCAGGTTTTTGGTTTTGGTTTCGTTTGTCCTCGCACTCTGGCGAGCGTTTGAAATACCTGCGGTCAACGAAGCTACATGGGATTTTTTGACGCTTGGACTTGTGCCCGGCACAGATACCATGCTCTCAGCAGAAACGGTTATTCGTGGCTCGCTCGCTTTGTTTGTCCTCACGGTCTTTTTGATTTTTCGTAAAGAATTTATGGCGTCGATTCCGGCAACTTGGTTCGGTCGGAATAAAAAACCGATCACAGTTCGGCGAGTAGCGACCCCGGTAGTCGCAGTATTGCCCGTACGCCCGATATCTAAAAACAGTCGCTCGCCATTTGTGCGCACGCTTGGATACCTAGTGGGTTGGATCGTGTACGCGCTGAGCGTCCTGGGTGCCGCCACCGAAAACGCACTTCGTTTCATGGCTTTTTGCCTAGGCAGGGCCACGCGTGTAGTATGGCAGGTGGCAGTAGCTACCGCCCTAAGACTGTGGGCGTACGGTGTAAAGGTGTGGTATTTTGCAGAACCGTTTCTGCGCGATTTCGACCAGTGGCTCAACGTGACCGTGCACAAAAATAAGTTCGCATCCGAAGTTATTGATATCCTCGATGCTTGCTGGAAAGAGCTACGCTCTCGCTGGCAACGCGCTGATGTCCGTGCGCGTAACGTGCTTGAAGATCGCTAATCTAAATACCAAAACATTTGCATAAGCGGCTTGCCCCGGCTCCCGCACTCGATTATAGTTAAGGGTAATGAAAATTTTCTTGGGTGCGGATCATAATGGGTTTGAGCTGAAAAAAGCGCTTCTAGAGGTTTTGCAGCGTTCTGGGCATGAAATTACCGATGAAGGCGACGTAAAACTTGACCCAGCCGATGACTTTCCCCAGTTTGCTGAGCGGGTTGTACGAGCTATGCAAGCTAGCGGCGACACTGAAGTACGCGGTATTCTTATCTGCGGCAGCGGCCAGGGTATGTGTATGGCCGCCAACCGATTTAAAGGTGTCCGCGCCAGCCTCGTGTGGGACGTTGCCGAAGCACGTGCTGCCCGCAATGACGACGACAGCAATGTGCTTTGCCTGCCCGCACGTTCCGTTAACGCAGACGAAGCCATTCGTATTACCGAAGCCTGGTTAATGGCGCCGTTTGCCGGCGCAACCCGTTTTAAAAGGCGCATCCGCGAACTGGATAATTTAGGATAAGACATGCGACCGACCATCACCCCAACCGTTACCGCACGTGACCCAGATGAATATCGCCGCCAAATGAACCGGCTAGTGCCGTTTGCGACCCGTATACATATAGATGCTGCCGACGGTATTTTTACCCCGGTTAAGTTAACGCCCGTTGATCAGGTCTGGTGGCCGGGTGGCGTACGCGCCGACCTGCACGTGATGTATCAAAAGCCATTTGCGCACTACAAGACGTACCTGAGTCTAGGGCCGCAAATGGTGATAGTGCATGCCGAAGCCGAAGGCCAGTTTGTGCCATTTGCCGAACTCATGCACCGTCATGGCATAGAGGTGGGTGTGGCGCTTAAGGCCGAAACACCAATCGAACTCATCCGCCCGGCACTCAATTGGATCGACCACATACTTATTTTTTCGGGTAATCTGGGGCATTTTGGCGGGCAGGCCGATCTTGCGCTGCTAGACAAAGCTAGGCAGCTCCGGCAACTCAAACCACAGCTCGAAATTGGATGGGACGGCGGCATTAATAATACCAATGCGCAGGCTTTGGCCCGCGGTGGTATCGACGTCCTCAACGTCGGCGGCTATATTCAACATGCAGCCGACCCACGCATGGCGTACGGATCGCTCGCCCGCGCTATCGTATAGAATTTTTGCTTCTCGAATGGGCAACAACTGCTATAATCACTAGCAGTATGAGACAAATCCATTCCATTGATGAGCTTGAGCTGATTGCCAACGATATTCGTCAGGATATCATCAAAATGCTGCTCGAGGCAAAAAGCGGACATTCGGCGGGGCCGCTTGGCTTGACCGACATTTTTACGGCACTCTATTTTAATGTCATGAAGCATGATCCTAAAAATCCCGATTGGGAAGAGCGCGACATTCTCATCCTAAGCAATGGCCACTGTACACCGGTGCGCTATGCGACCATGGCGCGCGCTGGATATTTTGACCGTGCCGAACTGATGACGCTTCGCAAACTGGGCTCGCGGCTGCAAGGTCACCCCGAGCGCACCAAACTGCCAGGTGTCGAAACGACAAGCGGACCTCTTGGCAGTGGACTCAGCCAGGCAGCTGGTATGGCGACCGCACTGCGCATGGATGGCCAGCATCACCGCTGGGTGTACGTAATTACCGGCGACGGCGAGCTGAACGAAGGCAATATCTGGGAAGCCGCCATGTTTATTGGCAAATACAAGCTTAACAACTTGATTGCTATCGTTGACCGCAACAATATCCAGATTGACGGCCCGACAGAGACAGTTATGCCCCTCGAAGACCTCCGCGGCAAATGGGAGGCGTTTGGCTGGCATGTCCTGGAAATCGATGGCAATGATGTCGAGGCTGTTATAGACGCATGTTCTATGGCGCGCGCCATCGTCGAAAAGCCGGTCGTTATTATTGCGCATACCATTCCCGGCAAAGGTGTTGATTTTATGGAATATGATTTTCATTGGCATGGTTCGCCGCCCAATGCCGAACAGGCCAAAACGGCGCTCAAAGAGCTACGCACCCTCCGTGGCCGCATAAAAAGCGAGGCTGACCATGACTAACTTGCATTTAGTGCAAAATGTTCGCGCCAAAGATTTGGTGCAGGAAGCCATCCGCAAAGGATTTGGCCGGGGACTGCTAAAGGCTGCCGAAAACGACAAAAATATCGTAGCCGCCTGCGCAGACCTTACTAATTCGACCGCCATGGACTTGTTCGCGGCAAAGTTCCCGGAACGTTACATTGAGATTGGCGTGGCCGAACAGAACCTGGTAACGGTAGGCGCCGGTCTAGCGGCTATGGGCAAGATACCCTTTGTCAGCAGCTATGCCGCATTTAGTCCGGGGCGCAACTGGGAGCAAATCCGCACGACTATATGTCTAAATGAGCGCGGTGTCAAGATTGTGGGTTCGCACGCTGGAGTAAGCGTGGGTCCTGACGGTGCCACTCACCAAATGCTCGAAGATATCGCGCTAATGCGCGTGCTGCCAAACATGATTGTGGTTGTGCCTGGCGACTCTTTGGAGGCCGAACGCGCTACTTTGGCCCTAGCTGCCGACAAAGAACATCCGGCTTATCTGCGGTTGGCCCGCGAAGCGACACCCATCCTTACCACCGACAAAACACCATTCGAAATCGGTAAGGCTTATGTCTACCGCGAAGGCAAAGACATTACGCTGATCGCCACTGGTACCATGACCTACCACATGATGGTCGCCGCCGAGGTGTTGGCCAAAGATGGCATTGACGCCGAAGTAATCCACGTTCCTACCATAAAGCCACTCGACGAAGCCACCATCTTGAAGAGCTTGCGCAAGACCGGCTGCGCTGTAACTGCCGAAGAAGCTCAGATCGCCGGCGGCTTAGGTGGTGCTATCGCTGAACTCGCCGCCGAACATTGCCCCGTGCCTATCAAGCGCATTGGTATGCAGGATCACTTCGGTGAATCGGGTGAACCAAACCAGCTGCTACAGCACTTTGGCCTCACGGCGACGCATATGGCGCTGGCGGCGCATGAGCTGCTGGCTAAAAAGCCAAGTAATTGACGTCTATTTGCCTTGATTTTTGATTGATTGCAGCAGGTTATCCTGTCTTGCTACCAGGTCATCACTTAAACTGTTAAGAAGTGCAAATGAATTGGCTCGTAACGGTCGCCCCAATACTTCATTTACGAGCAAGCGCATAACTATGCCGGTATATACTCCGGGGTTTTGTTTTAGAATATCTCGATCGGTATATGTTGCATGACGCGCAACTAGATGGCTCAAGCTTACCGAAGCCCTGCGAAAGTCTGGAGCTGAGTCAATGTCAGGGTCGCGATATCGACAGCGGGTAGGTAATTTGTAGCCATCAATAATGCTGTAGGTAGTGTGTGATTGCAGCTTAAGGGCTGGTGATTCGTCAGCGCTCCCTCGTTCACGTTTCGTAGTAGGATAGTCTAGCCTTCCTTTGCGGGCGAGTAAAAGCGAGACCCCGCTTATTGAAAGAATGCCCAGTCTTCCTTTGGGCTCGACAGATTCCAAGTCAAAAGCGCGCGCTGCTATTTCTCTTTGGATTTGTGGAAGGTGGTCTTCGGGTGACATGCCAAGCTCTTTGCCATATTTTCGGTGATCTATGATATTCCGGCGAGACTTAAAGGCAGGCATGTATGTTATAAGATTCTCGACTTTTTTACATATCGGCGGTGCTTGGTTTGGGTGGGCCTGGGCAAATTGGAAATACTGCATTGATTCATCTAGATATGCTGAGGCTGTCGTTGGATCGACATTTGGACTTAGTCCTTGTTCAAGACGTATGTCGCCTAGCCTTAATATCAGTTTAGCTGCTTCAGGAGATTCATCTGAAGGGTTAAATTCTTTGAGTTTAACCTCAAAGCAGGCGTTCAGTGCATCAATGCAGAGATCTTCGGCTAAGGGCAGCGGTGGTAAAAGCGACGGATCTTTCTGACAGGCCATCATATTGCCTAGATCGTCGCAAATATTGGTAAACTGGCAATACTCGCTCATAAGGTTCTTTTATACAATGATGTATTGGTCTGATGCAAGCTTCATCTCTCTTGCATTCAAACCATAAGCTTTTATAATGAAACGTAACAGAAAAGTATAAAGGGGTAGCGATGAATCCGCAGAAACTTGAAGAAATTGTCAAACAGCTCGTCGCACATGGCAAGGGTTTGCTGGCCGCCGATGAAAGTAACGCAAGCTGCGAAAAGCGCTTTGACACCGTGGGCGTGCCTTGTACCGAAGAAACCCGCCGTGAGTACCGCGAACTTTTATTGACCGCTCCTGGTGCCGAAGACATCATGAGCGGCGTTATCCTGTTTGACGAAACGTTTTGGCAGAGCAGTGACCATGGACAGGTTTTTCGGGAACTTTTAAAGAATCGCGGGGTTGCTCCCGGCATTAAAGTAGACAAGGGCTTGGTTGGCTTGCCTGGTTTTGATGGCGAAAAAGTGACGCAAGGGCTTGACGGCCTGGCTGAACGTATGGCAACCTATGCGGCGGCTGGCGCTCGGTTTGCCAAATGGCGCGCGGTTATCGCTATTGGCGACGATATTCCGACCGATGAGTGTATTGGAGCAAACACATTTACGTTAGCGCGATATGCACGGATTTGCCAGGAATATAACATTGTTCCCATAGTTGAACCCGAAGTTTTGTTTGACGGCGATCATACCAGCGAACAATGCGAGCAGGTTATGTCTCGCGTGTTTGATATTTTGTTCCAGACTATGCGCGCCTTTCGAGTGCACTTGCCGGGCGCCATCCTTAAAACGAGCATGGCCCTGCCCGGTAAAGACAGTGGTACGCCTATTGATCACGATGAAGTCGCCGAGCGAACGGTCCGTGCCTTGCACGAGCATGTGCCGCATGACCTGGGCGGTGTCGTGTTCCTTAGCGGCGGGCAACAGCCCAACGATGCCTTTATCAACCTAAACCGTATCGCAAAGCGCGGTCCGCATCCATGGGGTGTAACGTTCTCTTATTCTCGCGCGCTGCAAGATCCGGTGCTTAAGGCTTGGGCCAAAAAGCGCAATGATCTAAACGGTGCGCAGGCTTTGTTCCTGCACCAGTTGCAGCTGGCTTCGGCGGCGGCCAAAGGCGAACTTGACGAGTCGCTCCTGGACGACGACTCATTTGTATCGCATAGCCAAGACTTGTAAGAAAATTTCATCTTGCTAATCCGGTTTGTTTCGGTATGATTGATATTTGTATGATCAGACAGCCCGAAGCCCAAATATTAGATCTTCCGGAAGAGAGCAATATTGTAGCTAACGCTATTCAGCCGAATGGTGGATATAATTTGCTCTATGACCCGCACTCTATTCAGCAAAGAGCCATTGCAGTTGGCGACATTATTGGCCAGCTAACCGATCAAAATAGTAGGTACGATCGTATTGACACTATCGAAGATGAGTCATTCCAAAGGGTAGCCCAGACCCGCCTTGCCGACATGCAAACAGAAACGCTGGCCGATCTGGAACAGATTGCCGATAGGATTCCTTATGAAGGGATAGGCCAGGACTTGGTTCGTCTGAGCAGGCGGCGGCGGTGGTTGGCTGACCGTCTAGCCGAACTTAATCAAAGACAAGAAAGTTCGACCGCTGCTATAAGGGAAGTTTTACATCAAGTCGATGACGTTTTAGGGTTTCGTGATGAACTAGCCTGGCTCCTGGCTAGTCAGCGGCTTGATGAATGTGACTGGCGTTTTGATGCAGAAAGAAATGATATTGAACCCGCGTTACGACAGGCTACTAAAGATGAGGTGGCTGTGGCTGCGCTCTACAGGGCTATAGCCGCCCCTTGGCCCGCGCAGCACATTCGTTATCCAGAAAAACCGCCTGTAATCCCCGCAAATCTGATTACCAGGCCGACTTCGCCAGGTCCAGAAAGGGCGCCAATCGGCGACCGCGGGATTCATTTCACTATTCCTCCGGAAATTGAGGCGTGGTCGTCACCGATCAACGAAAGCCTTCGCCAGCCGTCTTGGGAGTCTCCGCCTCAGGTTGATTTTGAAGAGCACTCGGAATTAGAAGAGCCTGTTCTATGCGATGAGTGGTTTGATACCTTAAATCGTAATAGTCCACCTCAAGTTGAACCAGAATATGACCCTAGGTTTGACCTCGTGCTTCACGAACTCAACGGAACGACTCCACCCAAAACAGCCCAGGAGATAGCGACCGAAAATATTAAAATATTGATTGATGAGCTGCGAGATCCACAAACCTCTCTGGAAGACTTGACTCTCGAATTCCAAGAAAAGCTTACGCAGCATGAGCGGATTGCCGCCTTTCTTATTGCGCGGGCAGGCCAAACACTTACCGGTCTTGATATTGGGAAGTTTTTATTTACTAAATCGGGCGAAGAGCTTGATGTCGCCTTGGCGGTAAATAAAGCGAGAACGTTGATGGGTCCGCAGGCGCATGGTAAAAAGGTGCTTAAAGCGATGTCGCCGTTTGACTACGCCATTCAATACGGCAGCAAAGAAGTTAAGGCTAACGGAAGGATTAGGACAATGCGTTTGTACCGCGGCCTGCACGTAGCAGTGACCGTTTTGCCGGAGACCTTGGATCCAGCCATAACCTGGGAGCCATTTACGCCCAATTAGCCTTGCAACTCCGTGGTTTGGTATGGCACAATAAGCTTAAGCATAAGTAGGTAAAGAAAGAGTGGGAGCGGTGGCACAATTTGATATCTTGAGCATTGGCGATGTGGTCACAGATGCGTTAATCAAGCTTTTGGACGATCAGCCGAGTG
>CAZSZJ010000010.1:0-46578 GCA_964610985.1 uncultured Candidatus Saccharibacteria bacterium
TAGAACAGTCGGTCTTTGGGTGTTGCAGAGCTATTGAGTTATTACGAAGTACTTGCACAAAATCATTTTATATGTTATTATAGGTAGATGTCTTCCTTGGAACGATACCCGAATTGTCCAGCTCACTATCGATCAGCGCCTACGCCTGATATCGTGGAGTTTCATGTCAATTTTCTTCGTACAGAACCTCCCGCCGAGACATTGCTCAACCCGGCCGAGATCGACGAATACCAACCACATGTCCAAGACAATAGCCACGTATTTCGGGGGTTGCGCGAAGTTACAAACCCCATAGCTCGAGTAGCAACAAGGCACATATTTGACACTCTTAGTAGTATGGAAGTCAGCAAGCCTGAGATCTATACCTTACCCTATGAAATCAATGAAGGTCTTCTTTTTCAGACTGATTTCGGAAAAGAGCTTTTTGCGAGCAGTGACGGAAAATTATTAAATCAAGCGCCGAAAGATGCTAGCCCACAGGCTAAAGCTGCTTTGGTCGAGCAGTATCTGCGTCACTCTGAGCATCCCGAAGCATACAAAGCTACTCATGAGGCCTACAAAGCACGTGACGCTGAAGACGATTTTATTGGCCTGTGCGAATATCGAATTCGAACTTCCAAGCACCACATGAGTGGGCTTGAAGTATTTACAGGACGCTTCTCAGAATTTGTGGTCACCAAGCCAGACCTTGGTCCCGCTGAAACTGGCCTACCTGAAGCACTTATAATGCCGATTGGCGAATATGGCGAAGCTTTTGCACGCAAGCTGCTCATGGCAACACGTGCTACCATGGAGTCTTTTAATCGCTCTACTGAAGCAGATACAGTTGCAGCTCAAACGGCTAGTCAGCATCAAAAACTACTAATAGAGCATACAGCACGTGGTGCGTATGAATATGCCACATCAGGTGAGGTGACGGGTGACTCCGTTAAAGCAGCATTACTCGAGGGCACACTTTCAGTCATGCAGGTGCTTGCCTGGCTAACGGCAGAAAAAGTACCTGGCTATGAAAACCCCGATGACCTGGTGAACGACATCATAGATCAGGGCCTCATCGAAAAGCTAACTCGCAAGATCACTATGGCTACCATTGGCCCAACCGTAGTAAAAGGCTTTTATCCTAAACAGCCCCTTATGGTTGCAAATGAAAAGCTAGACCTTAGCGAAAATCTGGTGAAAATTCTGGCAGAACGCAAAGAAGCGGCCGAGCCGCTAGCTCTTGAAGGGCTCGTTGCAAGATATAACCACAAACAATGGAGTGGGGGCGAGGATAAAGCCGAAATATACGCAGCAGGCAGGTTCGCCACAACAGGCATTATATGTCCGGCGGCCGGCAAAGACGGAGGCGTACGCCAAGCAGCAAATGCGCTGAAGGCAGTGTACGTGCAGTTAGACTAATTCAAGATCGTCCTTAACGATCAGCTGCCATGAGGATTGGCTGAGGACACATCACTCTCGTGTGTTATCTATTTGTTCGCCCTAAATTCGAGCCGTCCTTGAGTAAAAGAAAAGGGTGATTTTAGGTCAAAGTTTGGTCGTCCATTCGCCCCCTGTGTCTAAACCAAACTAAAGATACCTCATTTTACAGAGGTATTTTTGTTCGATTCTATATGGCAGGGGCGACAGGGATCGAACCTGCGACACCTGGTTTTGGAGACCAGTGCTCTACCAGCTGAGCTACGCCCCTATAAAATTATCGCGTAAGGGAAAATAAAGCGCGTCGTACTTTGAGCGCAAACTTCCCGGCGACAGCCATAATAATACCGCATTCCACCCAGTTTGTCATCTATAACCGATCTGTCAAAATAGCGCAATAAATTACATTACGACCCCTGAGAGATAAACACCGTACAATAACCCGGACTTATGAAAACGCACGATAATGAACAGATCCCGGACAAGACAGGCCACCCAGAGCCGCGCACCATCGTAGATGCTCGCATAATAGGAACATTTCCAGCAGAAGCGCTGCCCGCGATGAAAAGCTACTGGGACGGTTTCCATCACATGGCTGGAACAATTGCCACACAAGGCCAACTAACCACCGAATTTACTACCACGCCCGTGGGCGAACCTCTCAATGACTCGGAAAGGCAACTGCTAGAAGACATGCTCGAACGCCAACACAAACAGCAAGCGCGGCAGGACGAGTTCGGCCTGACTGACAGAGAGCAGGAAGTGCTTGAGTATGCTGCAAGGGGCAAAAACAACAGTCAGATTGCAACCGAACTCTTTCTCTCGCCGCATACCGTCAAAAGCCATATGGACAGAATTGCGGCAAAGCTGGGTACAAAGGATCGCACCGGAATGGTGTCCCTATACTATGGCCTCGTCGAAAAGGTAGAAGTCGATCAATATATGTAAATTTTCTTACAATAGATCATCCTACCATAAGGAGATAATGGCGGCTTGCTCATGACAGAACAACAAAACACATCTCGCCCTTCAGACAGTGCGCCCGCAACGCATTTGCGCGAACTAACCGTACAGGCTGTATTCGAGCCCAACAACGAAGCAGCTATCACTCACGCAGCCTCTACTTTTGCCCGTCAGGTAGGATCTCTGGCGGTGATCGAACCAGAGCTACGCATCTACACTCCCCAAGAACTGGACCATGACGAACAGCAACGCGCTCAAGCGGTCGCAGTCATAGAAAAACGTATGAATGATGCAGGTTTCAACGACAAAGAACGCGCCGTTACCCGTCTCATTCTCCTGGACATGACGTACCATGAGATTGCCCACGAACTAGGAATATCTGTGAGCGCGGTTGCAAGACACGCCCAAGGTGCGCATGGTAAAAGCGGTAGTCGGACGCGAACTGGTTTGGGCGCCTACTTGCAAGGGTTCGCAAAAGGAAAAGACAGGGCCGCGCTAATTGCCTCGTCAATGGCCGATCTTGCCGATACAAACAATGAGCTTCCAGACGAGTTAATGATGTCGGACTCGGTATACGAGCAGGCAATAAGGTACTACAAACTTTCTTCCCGAGAGAGTGAGGTGGCGCTTTTGGCCAAAGATGGCCTGTCCAACTCTGAGATCGGCGAGGAACTGCAGCTTGCCGAGGCAACAATCAAAGATTACATGAGCAAAATATTCACTAAGATGAATATCAGAAAACGCTCACAAATCGGCACAAAACTTGTCAGTACCGCCCGGCCTGGCATACCACAGGCGCCGTCGCCCGAAGTCCAGCCCACCAAGACCAATTCTGTACCAAAAACGCCATGGAAGACCGCCCGTACTCACTGGCTCCAAGGCAAGCCCCTCGCCCCCGACCACCTGGAAGGGGTCTATCGCTTATCCAAAGCCCAACTCCTTGAGGATGGCCTAGAAAGGCGTGCTATCGACGTAGCCATGTTTATTGCGAAAGGTTTAGGCGACGCCGAAATCGCCCGGCGCATGGACCTCAGACCGCCGACAATCCAAGGCCATCTAAAAGATGCCTTTGCCCTCACGGGTCAGGATAGTAGGCCAGGACTGGCATATTATGTCCTCATGCCAACCCTAAAAGAGATCGTCTCGTTATCTTTGGGTCCGCTCGAACTGAGTGGCCACACCGCAGAGCAACGCAGATGGCTCGTAGAGGATATCCTCGGTAAGCGCTGCCGTCGGCTCATGGAAACATTTGGTCTTACTCCACGTGAACAGGAAATCACTCTGGTGAGCCTAATAGGAGTCTCACTTAGGGAAGTCGCCACGGTCTTCGGCTTAGCAAGATCAGGTCTCTACCATCATACGCGCAGCATTTTTGAAAAAACGACAACCAACAAAAACCGCGTGCTTCTCTTGCGAAAGATATACGGTATCGATCCAGCTTAAAAGATCGACATAACTTAATACATTTCCTGTACAATTTAAAGCTATGTCTCATAACTCTGAGCTTCCGCCCCCGGGACTATTTGATCCGATTATGGATGAGGCCTCGTTGGCATGTCGTCGCGACTCGTACACTCTGCCTGTCCGCACTCCGGAGGAATGGATCCACGGCGACGATCTTTGGTATCCAGAACGGGAGATAATGTACGGCATGGCAAAGCAAAAACTTCGCCAACAAGGCTACGACAGGGAACAAAGTGATATTGCCCTTTTGGTTACCCAAGATGTCAACAACCAGCGGCTCGGGAGAATTTTGGGAGTAGACAAAAGCATCGTCACAGGGGTTATCGAAGGTATGTTTGCAGATAAACTCCGCCATCCCACCAAAGCCGCCATAACCAATCACGTCGTACGGACGGGCCTGCGTCAGCTCGTCTTACGCTCATTAGTTAAACGAGCGCCCCATGCAACGCTACACGAGCAACGCAAAGAAGCTTGGAGGCTTTTAGACGAACGCATTAAAAATCGTATACATTCTTTTGGCTTTACCACAGGTGAAACAAAGATTTCACTCCTGATACTTGACGGGCTGTCCAACGATGCAATCGGCAAGCAGGTCCACGCAGCTACAGATACGATCAGTCAGTATGTGGTAGGCATAAACGTCAAAGCCGATTGCCATAGCCGGAATCAATTCATACATCGTATGTACGGCGCAGCCGCACCGCGAAGCTTTGCTACCCCTATCGTGGACGACCAACTTTGATCTCGAGCCAAAAATCTGTTATATCTATTATACGATGCAGAAGGTAGTTTCAAACAAACCACTACTAATACTGTTGTACGGCTTTCCGGGAGCGGGGAAAACGTACTTTGCACGACAATTGTGCGAGAACCTTCAGGCCGCCCACGTCCACGGCGACCGAATTCGTGCCGAGCTCTTTGAGCAGCCGCGTTACGACCGCGAAGAAAACGAAGTTATTTCGCACCTCATGACCTATATGACCGGCGAATTTCTAAGCGCCGACATGAGCGTGGTGCACGACACCAACGCCATGCGCCTTTCCGAACGCCGCGAACTACGCGACATGGCCCGCAAAGCCGGCGCCAAAACCCTTCTTATTTGGCTCCAGATAGACATCGAAAGCGCGTATGCCCGTGCCAGCAAACGCGACCGCCGCAAAGCCGACGACAAACACTCGCCAGCGCTTGACCGGCAAACCTTTGAACGTTTAGCCAGTGGTATGCAAAACCCCAACAACGAAGACTATCTGGTTATTAGTGGCAAACACACCTTTGGCACACAGCTTAGCGCCATCATGAAGCGCCTGCGTGACGATGGCCTCGTTACCATCAACGAAACCCACTCCAAACTGGTCAAACCGGGGCTCGTTAATCTCATTCCCAATCCAGCCGCGGGTCGTGTCGATATGACCCGCCGTAACATCGTTATTCGTTAACACCTTTCGCTTATGGCAATCAAACAGGTCCGAATACCCGACATCGGAACCGTCACGCTATACAAACGGCGCGGCAACCGCAGCCTGCGGCTAAGTATTGACGCTACCGGGGAAGTGCGCGTTTCTTTGCCATATTGGCTGCCGTACAAGGCGGGGGAACAATTTGCCCTATCCAAAGCCGTCTGGATCGCAGCCAACCGCCCCAAGTCCCACGGTGGCAATTTGCAGCACGGTCATGCCATCGGCAAAGCCCATCACCTCTATTTTGAGCAAAAAGCCATGGCGTCCAAAGTCTCGGCACATGTCGCCGGCAACGAAATCCGCGTCAGTTTTCCCGCCATCTACGCCGCCCACGACCGGGAAGTGCAAGCAGCTGCCCACCGCGCCAGTATTCGCGCACTCAAAAAAGAGGCCGAAGTGCTGTTACCGCAGCGCTTGCAGGCCCTCGCCGCCCAAACCGGCTTTGCTTACGCCAATATTTCGGTCAAACAACTCAAAAGCCGTTGGGGAAGCTGTAATTCTCAGCAAGAAATTACGCTCAATCTGTTCCTTATGCAGCTGCCGTGGCATCTGATCGATTATGTGCTCATGCATGAACTCACCCACACCAAAGTCATGCGCCACGGCACGCCGTTCTGGCGCGAAATGGAGCGCCACGTACCAAACGCCAAACAACTGCGCAGCCAAATGGCAAATTACCAGCCAATGCTCACACCCCGCACCCAACCTGTGGCATAATAGAGCTCATGGTTAACCGTTTGTTTAGGCATGCCCGGCATTTTCACCGCACAAGCGTCGAACATGAACGCCTTACGAGCCTGATCAATAGCATGGCCGACGGCGTAATCGCCGTAAACAGCAAGATGAATATCGTTACCTCCAATGGTGCGGCCCTCAATATTCTGGATGTCAACGACACGCTCATCGGCAAACGCCTGGGCGATGTTCTAAAGCCCGTCGACAAAAACAATCAGCACGTACCGATCGAACAACTCGTGCAGCAAACCAAAATCCCCACCACGACGCGTGAATTATTATTGGCCTACCCCGACGGCAGCAAAATCAATCTTTACCTCAGCATCGCTCCGGTCCACCTCGGCTACGGGCGAAAGGGAAGTCAGGGCTACGTACTGCTGCTACGCGACATCAGTCATGAAAAATCGCTCGAAGAAGAGCGCGATGAATTCATTAGTGTCGTGTCGCACGAACTGCGCACCCCGATCGCTATCACCGAGGGCAATATCAGCAATGCCCAGTTTATCGCCAAAAAGACCGGCGACATCGACCAGATCAAAACGGCACTCCAGCAAGCCCACGACCAAACCATGTTTCTAGCTGGCATGGTTAACGACCTAGCCACGCTGTCGCGCGCCGAACGCGGCAAGCTCATTGTGGAAGTACAATCTATAGATGTGGCAAAGCTGATCGAACAACTCGCCAAGCTATACAGCAACGATGCCGCAAAAAAAGGCCTCACCCTCAAAACACACATAGCCAGCGACATTCCACCCCTCATGTCCAGCGACCTTTACGTTCGCGAAGTGCTGCAAAACTTTATAACCAACGCTATCAAATACACTCAGGAGGGAAGTGTGAGCATTTCGGCAGAGCCAGCCGAGCACGGCGTACGGTTTACGGTCCAGGACACCGGCATCGGCATCAGCAAACAAGACCAAGACCGCGTGTTCGACAAGTTCTTCCGCTCCGAAGATTTTCGCACTCGCAAAGCCAACGGCACCGGCCTTGGCTTATACGTCACCATGAAGCTCTCGCGTCTCATTCATGCCGAGATTGACCTCAAAAGCGAACTCAACAAAGGTTCAACCTTCTCGATTTTTATACCCAACCTCCAAGATCCGAATGCAAATAACGCCCATCAGTAAGTAGCGGCCGCAGCCTGCTCGAATACGCCGCGCGCGATTCCAAGTGTCACCAAGCCTGCGTCGTCTGAGACACCATACTTGTCCCGGAAACAGTCAACCGATTCGGTCCAGATCCGATAATCATCAATGTCATAGACCTCGGATTCGCAGAATTCCCTAAAAATACCGCTCCATGAACTGCCTTCCGCAAGCCCACGGATCGAAGCAGCTTCGTGGGGAAGGAGGGGCGGAACAAGCTCTTCTACCGGATGTCTTACGCGCAACCAACCTTGCTTATACGCGCCATACACAACCGCGCCAAAAGTATGGGCCGAATTACTGGAGGGTAAGAGAACGTTTCGTAGGCAATACATTGAACCTACGACATCACTAGCCTCAATGCCCAATATGGCCGACGTCTGATACTCGTTCAGTCCAACCGCACTCAACGCCAATACATTATTCTGCCTTCTGGAGAAGCGGTCGACATCAATCTCAAACGATGCGCCGTAGCAATCAAAGCCCTCAATCTCCCCGTCAGCCCAACTTTGGCCATGGATATCAAATGCACTAGGAGCGGGAACATACTCTTCTAGTGGGGAAAAACCAGAATTTGAGATAGTTCGTGCCATAATTCTCGAACTATAGCATTTCTTTGCTCGGCAGTCACCTCGGGATGTGTCGCTACTTTATCTTGGGCAGGTGCGACACAACGTGCATGACCGGCACGCACACATTTCGTCCGCGCCAATCTACGGTGGAAAACTCATACCGCCACATCGAATAATGCACCAGTCCAAGGTCGGTCAGTACCGCAATCGGATGCCCAATCAGGCCGAACCAACCATTATTAACATGCGTACTGAGCACCGAATATTGATATGTTAGCTTCAGCAGCACGCTTGCGGTCGCTGCCAGAATATGTGCTAGCGCGCCAATTGACACCCAAAAACCGGCGACCACCAGAACAAACGGCAGCAACAAAAACGCCAACTCAAATAAGGTGAGCAGCGCTACTTGCTCTGGACGGCGGTGCAATTGAGGATAGCGCATACGCACGGCCGTATCGCGTTGGTCTTCGACGCGTTTCACGCTTTGCACGCCCAAGCCGCCGTTGGCCCGCAAAAAACTATATCCGTCACCCGCCAAAAGATTGCGCGCAAAATGAGCCTCAGGCACAATCGCCCGAGCGACAGCAGCAAAACCACCGCTGTGCGTCAAAGCCGAACGACTTAGTACCCAGCACGAACTAATCACCGGCGGCCGCGCAAACAGACGCCGCGGCGGAACTAATTCCCACCAATAACGCATCGCCTGAATGGACGAAAGACGACTATATGCATCCGCGTGCCGATCAGGAAGTACGCACAACATATCTTTGCGTCGAGCCAGCATCACCGTAATCATCTTGCGAATTGCGTCGGATTCGAATCGCACGTCTGCACCGCAAAACAGCATATACTGGCCGCTCGCCTCTTTCACCAAGCGGTCGTAAGCTTGATTTTTGGGCAGCCATGTATCGGACGGCTCCTGACCCTGCACAAACCGAACGCCCGCTTGGGCGAAATCTTTAATAATCTGCGGCGTGCGGCGTAGCTGGGAACAATCATCCAGCACCACAATCTCCAGCTTGGGGTAGTCATTCGCCACCAATGTTTGCAGGCATTCCTGCAAGTCTTCGGTTTCGTTTCGGGCGGGAATCAATACACTCACCGTCGGCAAATCGCCGTCACTATAATGCTTGTCCATCTGGGGCCAACGACTTTTGCGCAGATTGCGCTGCACCGAAAGCAGCAAGATCAACGCCAATACCGTTTGCAGTCCGGCAGCCGCCGCCCAGGCCATATGCCCCGTGCTAGCCCAGTTGTGCCAAGCCCACCAGCCCGCAAAAACTGTGGCTTGCATTCCCAAAAGGCTCATGCCCGTACGAAGAGTCGCCCGGCGCAGGTACCGCTCGTGCATTCGCTCCTGAACCACACGCAGCAGATTCACTAGCCGGTAGAGCGACAATAGAGCAATCATTCCCGTAAAAACATTCGGCTGAAAGGCAAAAAACGCCCCCGCGGCGATGCCCCCCAGCACCAGCGCCAGCATCGCCGCCCCACGGCGTAGCGGCGGCCAAGCACTCACCACATATACCAAAAACTCCAGCGCCACTGCGCACCCAAACAAGATAAGCATTATCGTCATATCATTTATGATACAGGAGGCAGGCCTTTTCCGAAACGCCAACGTCTTGACAGAGTCATTAGGCTATTGTATCTTATGACCTTATGAATCACACCAGATACGCAAACCACCTCGGTGGCCCAACATCCGCAGCGAGCGTCGTCGAGCAGTCTGCCCATCTCAACGCCCGGGGGCACGCCCTCACTGAGTTCATCGATCCGGACCCCACCGGCCCAATTGCCGTGCCACAGATCGGCGAACAACCCCGCCTCCGAGAAATAGCAGCCGGCATAGCAAATCGCACGGGTAACATCCTCAGTGGGATGGGCCTTGCCGGTCTAGGGTGGCTCAGCCTAAAGGCTATTTCGCATGCCAGTAAAGCCGAAACACTTCGGGAGATAGACGGCATGGTCAAAACTGATGACCAAACATGGAACTCATATATCCACCTTATTAATGAGCATACCGCTGTCATGAATGAAAATTTACGCCTTTTGCCTTACCCCACTACTATTTTACTACTAGGCGCGGCCAGCTTTGCCGTCTCTATATTCCTAAGACCGGATAAGCCAAAACTCCCGACGCATACATCCGCCCCCAAGCCCTAAGCCTTGATTTCTGCGGTCACTCTCTGTACGATAGTGCCTTATGACCAAACCCGAACAGCTCGTCAACGCGCCCACCGCCTACCACTCCGTAACTAACCTAGCCGACCTCCAGCCGCCCACGAAGCACTTGGAGCCTAGGATTATTACTGATACACCCGGGACCATTGAGGTTGATCAAGAGCAGCCCACACTTCGTGACCGCATTCGGCGGGCCGGCAGGGGTATGCTGCAAGGGGCCGGCATTGCCGTGACAATGGGCGGCGTTCTGGCGACCGTCTGGTTTGGCTACAAGCCATGGCGCACGACACGGCTGCCACGGCCCTTCTGGAAACGCAAGATAATATCAAACGAGAGTCTTTTGATTCTTATATGCAGGATTACCAGACCCAACTGGATCTTGCCGAGAAAAATCGCGAACTTATATTTTGGCCAGCACTAGCAAGCTGTCTTGGCGGCCTCATGATCATCGGTTCCAAAGTTGGCAGGGAAAAGGCCGATCCGGCACCACAAACCCCAAGGAACAAACGATCATGAGCGACTCCGCAAAACCCCCGAAGAGTTTGAGTCCCGCACGGAAAATGAATTTGGTATCCTCTGATATTTCAAACGTGCTCTGTTGACATAGTCATAACGGTAATGCATACTTACGCGGTATTTAAACGAGTACCTCTTTATGGCAGAATTTATACCATGCCTGGCTTCTATTGATTTGGCTCCGGTTCGGAGCTATCAATGCGCGGCATGTCATATGGCTAACGGCTGTGGCGGCCCTCAAGATTGCGTTTACACCTGGCCTGACAAAAACTATCAACCCCTACAGGATGGTACACCCGAACAGCGTACCGATAGGCCCGTTCCTATTATCAGTCTGCCCGACGTACAAATCGATTTGACCTTTTTCACTCAGTGATATACTCTTGACTTGTTGAAGCCTACCGTAATGTAGGCTTTTTGCATTTATAGAGGAGTAGAAGTGGCAGAAGAATCGACCAACCCAAAGCGCCGGCTCGTCAAAAAAGCCGAGACTGTCCGTGAAAAAGCCGAAAAGGCTACGGAAAGCAGCAAACAACCGCGCAGATTGCATGCGACCCGCAAAAAAGCAGGCGCCCCATTCCGCGCAATTGGCCGTGGAGCCAAAAAAGCAGGCAAGGTAAAACCTCTGCGTATTCTTGGCTTTATCATTGTGCCGCCATACTTCCGCAACAGCTGGAAAGAGCTACGCCAGGTGACTTGGCCGACATTCCGCATGTCACTGCGTCTCACCGGAGCAGTTCTTATCTTTGCAGTTATCTTCGGAATCATCGTATTCTTTATCGACATGGGTCTAGAAAAAATATTTAAGCAGGTAATATTAAAATAATGAGCAAACGATACGACGCCACCAAACAATGGTACGCCATTCACACCTATAGCGGCTACGAAGAAAAAGTCGCCGAATCTATCCGTCAGCGCGCGGACAGTCTGGACATGGCCGATAAAATCTTCCAAGTCCTGGTTCCTAAAGAAAAAATGATCGAGATCAAAAACGGTAAACGCCGCGTGGTCGAAAAGCGCATTTTCCAAGGCTACGTCCTTGTGCAGATGAAGATGTCCGAAGACGCTTGGTACATCGTCCGTAACACGCCAAGCGTGACCGGATTCGTCGGTTCCGGCTCGGAACCAACCCCCATTAGCACCGAAGAGATCGAAAAGATCCAAAAGCGCATGGGCCTCGAACAGCCAAAACACAAGATCGACTACCGACTGGGCGAAGTCGTCAACATCACCGACGGTCCATTCAAGGGCTTCGACGGCACGATCAACGAAATCGACTCCCAAAAGGGCAAGCTCAAAGTTTTGGTCAACATGTTTGGCCGTGACACGCCTGTCGAACTCGACAGCCTGCAAGTCAAGCGCGTATAGTCATGCCTCCTCGTTTTCGTACACCGGATCACCTGAAAGACCCTTCGCTTTGCCCGCAATTTAGAGACGACATTCTTACTAGAGTAAACTACGATTTTGGCAGCCCGGAAAATGTTCCAACCGAACCAGTCGCATGTCCTGTCCTGAAGGGTTCTGTCGCCTGCGGTAAACTCATCCAATTTACAGCCATCCAGGCGGAAGGTATGTGCCATATCGCCAATGCCCAGGCCGTCATCGAAGATTCAAGCGAAAAAGGGGAAGGCTGCTTCAGGCAAAACGACCGCGCAAAACAAGACTATTTCCCTGGAGTATTTAAAACATATTTCGGCTAGTCAAAGGCGATCATCGCCGACGCGCGGGCCTGCGGATCTTTGACACTATTCGCCAGTTCCGGACTTTTTAGAGCAATGCTTTAAATGTAAAAATATTCGCTTGATTTGGGAAAAGGCATACGGTAGGATGGCGCGGTATGCCTACCCACTCCTCTCTAGAAACAGTAAACAGTCCCTTTTTAGACGCCGGCGAGCAAGTCAGGCAAAACTATGCCCCCGCAACGCGGTTTTCTAGGCTCGCAGCCGGAGTTGTTCTGGCTTGGGGTATTGTTCAGCCGCCATCCTTTGAAATTCCGCCGGGGATAATAGAGTGCCCAGAAGTAAGCCAAGAAGTCGTGCGCGATACCGAAGAATGGCTAGCAAAACCGCTCCGGTACGATGTAGAGCACCTTATGAAAGAAGAGGCGGCGGCCCGCGCCATAACCCTTCCCATATATCGTCCTGAGATGACACCAGAGGACAGTAAAGTCTGGCACGACGTCAACAAGGTAAGTATACGCAAATACAAACAGGCGCTCGCAAAAGCCAACAATCTAACCATCTTCGAGCCGGAGGACACTTACGCCAAATTGTTTCCAGGCGAGCCAAGAAAGTTGACCGGAGAAGAAGAATTTGCCTTTACGCGTGAATTTATCTCTCAGTATGGCGTAACGCTCGAATCGACCGATGCAGACCTGACAACTGCAAGTGCTTCCGCCCTCATGTCGCACATCAGAGATGCCTTTGCGCAGGTACCGCGCGAATTTATCGAGTATGCAAAGGTCAACAGGATGGCCTTTGACCGAGGTGGTCGCTTTGGGGCGGCCCATATCCTTATGGGCGTAATCACATTCGACATCACTAGTAAAGCCCATCAAACTACCCGGGACGTCATGCACGAATTCTTTCATCTCTGGGACAGGCAGAGTTGCGGGCTTCTATTTGCGCAGGATAATGACCCCGGATTTTCTGCCATACGGGGCGGGCGCGATCGGACACAGGGATTAAGCGAAGACAATTATTATCTGTATATCCAGTCACTAGAAGCAGGACTCGAGACGGCCCTCAAAGCCAACGACCTCAAAGAAGCCTGCAATATTCACGACGAACTCACTAGGCTGGGGGCGCAGACGCTCACGCCAACCGAATACAGCAGGATCTCGGACGATGATTCTGAAGAAAAAGCAGATTTAAGCAGAGCGTTCATCGATCATCAGCTGCATCACCGCTACCTCAAGCCTTATTCTCCAGTCATCAAACAGGAGTACACCTACCTCTACGCTCGTCTGCGTAAAGAAGACCCGGCAGTAGCTAACTATTTTTTGGGCATGACAGCTGTTGTTCGCGAGCGAGCTGACGCTCCAGTCTGTTAAAAAAATAGCCCTCGCGGGTCTACCCCTTTTCTGTCATAACCTGGCAAAAAAGAAAATGATAAGCGTCGGCTTTATCCAAGGCCGTAGCATTGGAGACTTCGATCAGAGGAGTTAGCTGCAAAACCTTAGCCAGTCCGATCAATGCAGCAGAGCGGCTGTCATCATGCTGAATAGAGTGGGCCAATTCAACACTTTTCAGGCGCAGGGCAATCTGTTTAAGGTAAGGCGGTGGAAGAAGATTCCGGTCAAAAAAAGGCCGAGCCAATTGTTCGTCTTGCAAATTGGCAATTACGACCGCCAGGCAAGTTCTATCAAAATCATCCATGTCCAGGTTAATATTCCGGACAAGGTCCTCTACAAGTGCTTGCTTTAGTTCTTGACGCTGGTACAGACCGGCAATTTCGCTTAAAGTCTCCAGACGCATATTAGGATTAACCATATATTTTGTTAAATCAATATTATCTGTTTCGACCGCTATACGTTTAAGTGCCCAGTCACGGCCATCGGAAGAGGGCAGTTCGAGGAGCGCTTGCGTATCCTTATCCTTTACCGCCCTACTGATGGCGGCGGCATGCCAGGTGACATCTCTTTGGCGGGCAAACTTTTCATTATCGGGTATGAGCATGCTCAAAGCGGGGTCGCCGACTTTGATTACGAAGGTCGCCAATGACTTCACAACCAGTTCCGTATCTATTTCATTTTCGCATGTCATCATCTCTGTGACATATTGGCCTTTACTCCATTCCAGACCCTCAGCGTCACCTAGCTCTTGAGCGGCAAGACCGTAGTCCCGTAAGGCGGTCAGCCGTATCCCTCTATTCTCGATTTGCACAATAAAACTTGGTCCGCGTTTTGCAGCAAAATCAACAAGTTCACTCAGAAATCGTCTGTCGTCTACTGGAGCAGCCCGCAGCGCCTCCCAGGCTTCAGCCTCTAGGGCAAGCAGACTGGCCGGATCGATATCAAACCCTTCTGTATTGCGTCGGTCCAAGCGGTGGACTATATGCGCCAGGGTAAGGGCACGCTGCAGAGGATCACTAATTTCCCGGGCAAGCGTAGTATTTAGGTCGCGCCAGGCAAGTTTTTTCTTGTATAAATCCCAACTTTCGACATCGTCGGGCACCAAACTGGCGTCATCACGTTTTATGGCGAGGTTAACGAGCATTTGGTTTCTTTTTGGTTGGTTTAACTGCGCGATCGTAGCTTCATCGAGCGTTGCTCCGGCCACTAAATAAAGTAAGTTTTGTCCGAAGTAGGCGATTTTTTCGAGATCGAGTCTTTCGGGAGGAATACTTTCAGCTTCTCGGAGTGCCAGCATGGCAGCCCTCATACATTCGTCTGCCACTTCAGGATAAGGTCCTTCTACATCGGGAACAAACAATGCATAGGCTGCGGCACGATCGTGCGGCGACTCAATTTCAGCGGCATAACTCGTAAAACCCGCATGGAGCATGGCCGGGTCAAGAGATGAGTTCGGTGTTGGCCCCTGCGGCAGTTCAGGCATCGGGTTATTTATACAATAGAATAGGAGCGCAATCAAGGCTTATGGCCCGGAATGTAGACAAATAAACTTTGTTACGTTATAATTTGTTCGTTACGCACTTCTATCAAGAAGTACAGAGCTGGGAGCGCTTCTACTTCCAGCGCAACAAGGAGATCAATACTATGGCAAAAGCCGTAAAAGCCAACCTAAAGATGAAAATTCCTGCTGGCCGCGCATCTGCTGCGCCTCCGGTTGGTAGCACCTTGGGTCAGCATGGCGTGAACATGATGGATTTCATCAACCCGTTCAACGACGCCACCAAAGACATGCAGGGTCAGACTGTGACCGTGCACATTACTATTTTTGAAGACCGCACTATGAGCTGGCGCGTCGTAAGCCTGCCGACTGACGACCGTATTCGTGCCGCCCTCGGAATCAAAAAAGGCTCAGGCAAGCCAAACAGCGAAAAAATTGCACAGAAACTCAATCAGGAACAGCTGCAGAAAATTGCCGAAGAAAAGGCAATTGACATGAACGCGGACGACGTTGAAGCCATTAAAAAGATGGTCGCCGGAACCGCGCGCAGCATGGGCGTCGAAGTCGAAAGTTAGTCCCTAACAACTCAGACCAAACGAAAGACAAAGGAGGCCCATCCTACGGACCTCCTTTTTTAACCCCCGAGAATAATTATGAAGAACAACGAAATCGCACAACTAACACCTACTTTTTATGGCATAACAGCCGATGACTGGCTGCGCATGCACCGGGCTGATCCCGATACAGCCCGTCAATTGTGGCTCGAAGAACAGATACGACGAGCTGAGCAAGCGTTCTCAATCGACTTTGACCCCATTGAGGTATATTTAGGGGCATTATGCGGCGCTCTGGAACGAACGCATGGCGCAGATTCTGCTATCGCCCAGGACATGCGGGCTTTTATGCAGTTTGCGACCGAAGATATGGCCGCGGCCCCAGGCCCCAGCATGGCACTCGTCATAGACAGTCCTGGAAGGCTGGCATTACCGACGACGGCCGTTGCCTCTCAATGAGTAGTAAAAACAGCTTAAATATGATACGATTAAAAAATCATAAAACTATTTGTGGGAGGCTAGCATTCTAGTCGTATGCACCACGAAAGGACAATACCTATGGCAAAAGACGCCAAAAAACCAACTGAAGAAGTGGTTGAAACACCAGAAATCATAACGGTCACCGAAGCCGCCCCTGTAGAAGTGGAAGCGACCGAAGCAGAAGCCCCTGAAGCCCAGGAAGAAGCAAAAGCTACCGCCAAAGCCGGTAAGCGCAGCGCCAAATCCCTGAAGGAAGCTGAAGAAAAGCAAGCCAAAGAAGAACGCAAAGCCCACACCAGCGAAGAAGAAGCCGAAGACAAGCCCAAACAAGCCGCCAACCCCGCTCGCTCCCGCCTAGAACGCCAAGGCAAAAAATTCCGCGAAGTAGCCGCCAAGGTAGAAAAAGGCAAAGTATACAGTCTGGACGAAGCTTTGGCTTTGGCCCTCGAAACCAGCCCTGTCAAATTTGACGCAACCGTAGAACTGCACGTCAACCTCAACGTTGATCCCCGTCACGCCGACCAGAACATCCGCGACAACCTCGTGTTGCCCGCCGGAACCGGTAAAAAAGTTCGCGTTGCCGTCTTTGCTGACGAAAACACCGCTGATGCAGACATCAGCGGTGTCGAAAACCTGACCAAAATGCTCGACAAGGGCAGCATGGACTTCGACATCCTTATTTCGACTCCAGCCAACATGCCAAAGCTTGGTAAATACGCCCGCGCCCTCGGACCTCGCGGTCTGATGCCTAACCCAAAGAGCGGCACGGTTACCACCGACGTCGCCAAGGCAGTTACCGAAGCAAAAGCCGGCCGTGTTGAATACCGCGTCGACAGCACGGGTATCGTACACATCGGTGTTGGTAAAGTAAGCTTTGGTAAAACCAAGCTTGCAGACAACGCCCGCGCCGTACTGACCAGCATCAAGAACAACAAGCCAAATTCAGTGAAAGGTACCTACGTAAAAACCATCCACTTGTCCACCACAATGGGTCCAAGCATGGTTATCGCCAGCAGCGAACTGTAACCCCTAGCTAATCCATAGAGTGCCGTCGGAAAAGGCGGGTGTCTCATTCTTAACCCCCGTATGTAGATCGACCAGATCTAGCATACGGGGGTTAAAAACCCTCTGAGCCCATGACAAACGCCGACCAATCCTCTCCCAACTCACCGACTCATTTCGAAGCCGTCGTTAAAAATACCTTGGAAAAAAGCCCGCTCCTACCACTAACGCTTGGCATTCTTGCGACTTCCGAGGAGGCATCAATGCCGCCGAGCAAGATTCAGGAGTTCATCATCGACGCCGTCCAGGATGAACACGACTCCGAAGACGGTGACCACGAAGCCACCCACGACACGTCGGAAATCCTGATAGCGTGCGCCGACATGCAGCAGGCAGGGCTTGTAATGGTCAGCAAAGCGGAGTCCGATGCAGAGCCGCAGGTCACATTAACCGACTTCGGCCAGAATATCGGCGTGCCCGTTGCGCACGAATTGATGAAAGACTTCATCGCTCAAGGACACGGCCTAAGCAGCGTTGAACGCAAAACCCCTGCACGCGACCCGAACATCATCGGAAAGATTGCACTCGGTGCAGTGGGACTCGTGGCCAAAGTCGCAGAAGCCTTGGATGACGGAACACAGCAAATAAGCGAAGAGGTACGCAAGCTTGTCGAAAACGCCATTCGTAATAGACCTTCAGCGCTTCCGCCCGCACCTCGGGCTCCCAAGCCAGTTGGTACACCACCCGACGGTTCCTGGTCGGGATGGTCAACAACGGGCAAGGACGCTCCTTTTTCCAACCCCCCCACGCCACAGCCAGAGGTTAATAAAGCCCGGTCAATGCCCGAAACCTCGAAGTTTACGTCTAAAATCGTGCAGCCATCTCTCAAATTAAAGCTTTACGGGGGAGTAGGGTTACGTCTTCCTCCAGAGTTGGACAGGGAACTATATCCTCAGTCCGATATACACGATCGTCCGGCGATGCCAACCAAAAAAACTTCTTCTAGCCCCGATGGCCCAGAATCACCTCAGCCAGCAAGTGGCGAAGGCACTCCCGAATCAGAGAAGTCAACCAAGCCCGACACGCCATCATCAAGTGGTCAAAAACCAAATACCAGCGCGCCAGATTCTTCACGGGCAACGGGAGGCGGAGAAAACTCATCCGGGAATATCCCTACCGCTGACCGCGCGGGAAGCGCGCATGATGACACCGAAGAAGAATCCGAGGAAGAACATGATGACCAAAAAGAACAATCCGAACAGACGCCAAAAGAACAGGACAAACAGCCCCAGCCAGAGGCCAAAGGCGGAACCAGCGGAGGTGGTGGTGGCCAGGGGGGTAGTGGTGGCGCCACAAACAGGTTGGCCGGCAGCTCCAGCGGTGGAGGAGGCGGTAGTTCGACCGGAGGTGGTCAGTCATCTATTGAAGACGTTCAGGCCGGCTTAAGCAGCGTCGTAAATGTAACCGAGGGCCTCATTGCCCGCCTCCAATTGGCCTACAACAACGCCGAGGAAGCGGTAAATATGTTGCGTATGTCACGGAGCATGGCCGCGCTCGCCTCGCTTCCCGGAATGTACAACCCCCTTGAGCTGGGCCCAGAAGACCTCACCTTTCTTGCAAAAGCGTCAGGGGAAGCATCAGAGACAGCCATAGCCCGCATGCAACACGCCGCCCGAGAGATATTAGACGCTCTGAGAGCCTACGGCAACTCCGGCAATGGGCTTGCGGCTTCAGTACAAAAACTCTCCGACGACATGTGACTTAGGCGGACAGCCTGCGCGTCCCAATCCATCTTTAAGACTGATCTTTTGCCAAAAGATTTGGTTGTAATTTTAGCGTAAGCGCTTGCGTCACGGTTTTGACAAATCGTACAATATATACAACTTCTGGAGGGAGCAAGGGAATATGGGACATTATGAGCGTCTATAGCAACACGCAGATTCTGACGGCTATTGCCGATGGAAGCATCGTTTGCGTACCATTTAATTCGCGTCACGTCAGCCAGGCTAGCCTGGACATTACACTAGGGCATTACTATTTCAGAACCGAAAAAAGCGGCGACCACAGCTTATACAACCCTTTCGACGAAAAAGACGTCGAGCGCTATTTTGGACCATACCGCGAGGCCGTACCGCATGGCGAATGGTGCGAAAAGAACGGTCACACGCCACTAGCCGGTATACCACTCGACCATCCTGTCATTCCGCTCAGGCCGGGCGAACGCATCTTGGCGCACACTCATGAATTCTTTGGCATTTTGCCGCCGGGCGCCTGCGAACTAAAATCACGTTCCAGCTGGGGACGCAGCGGCATCGCCGTCTGCTTTGACGCGGGCTGGATCGACCCGGGATATATCAACCGGCTCACCCTGGAGGTTTACAACCTCAACCAACATGAAACAGTGTTACTACCAGTCGGTGAACGCATCGGACAGATCATTTATCACGAAACAGGGCCAGTAGCCGGCAACTACGGCAAGGGCCGCGACCAAGGTTTTAGCGGGAAGTACCAAGAGGGAACCAGCCTGGAAGAACTCATTTCCAACTGGAAACCAGAGCTTATGCTACCGCGCGCTTACCGCGACAACCGGCACATGCCAGAAACAGTTCCCGGCCTAAAGGGATATAAATAGGAAGGTACAGTATGGACGGAATAAACGGGGCATTCATTGTCATCGAAGGAACAGATGGGTCGGGCAAAGGCACGCAATTTAAACGTTTGCAGGAGCGGTTGTTGAGTGAGGGCTACGAGGTGGCGACGTTCGACTTTCCGCGGTACGACCAGCCGTCCAGCTATTTTGTGCAGCAGTATTTAAACGGCAAATACGGTACAATCGAAGAAGTTGGTCCGTATACCGGATCATTATTCTATGCGCTCGACCGGTTTGAGGCAGCGCCCAAAATCCGCCAGGCTCTGAGTGAGGGCAAGGTAGTCTTGGCCAATCGCTACGTTGGCTCCAACATGGCCCACCAGGGAACCAAATTCCTGCACGCCGAAGAACGCCGCGGCTACTTTATCTGGCTCGACAATCTGGAGTTCGAGATGTTGCGCATTCCACGCCCCACGCTCAGCTTTGTACTGCGCGTTCCGGCCGAAACCGCCCAAGCGCTCGTTGACCAAAAAGAGGCCCGCGACTACACCGACAAAAAGCGCGATTTACATGAAGCTGACCTTGACCACCTGCAAAAAGCCGTCGCCGTGTATGACGACATGTGTCAGCTGTTTCCCCGCGACTTCCAGCGCATCGACTGCACCCGGGGCGATCAATTATTAGACATCGACACCATCCACGACATCGTTTGGCAAAAAGTCGAACCAATGCTGCCAGCAAAACCCATTAACGCGCCTACTGGTCCCGTCGCAACTCAGGTCAAAAAAGCGGCCAAGACAGTGGTCGCCAGTCCCTACGTCACCAAAAACGAGAACGGTTCATACGACATCACGAGCGCAGGTAAACAATTCCTAGACGAAGCGGTCACCAACAGCGACAAAAACGTCTACGTCTTTACCGGCAAACTCGACCCCGTAACCGTAGCCGCTGCCATGGCCCGGCTTTCGCGCCGCGGCGACGATATGCGCATTACGCTACTGGACGAATTTGCGGCCAGCGCCGGCAAAGATGCAAAACTCTTGCAACGCGTCATTACCGCTTATGGCGACGACTCCGTACAGCAGCTAACTGGCGTGCATTTGGTCGTCGAAAACGCCAGCGGCTTGCTCGCCAAAAAACTGGAGTGGGGACGCCTGGCCGCCTATCTCGAACAATCCAGCCGCTACATATTTTTTGACCAACGTGACCGAAACGGCAAATACCGCTACCATGTTCCCGAGCATCTGGACGGAGCGGTCAAAGAGCAATATGTGGCCCACATGGATCAGATCTTTGACCTATATTCCGAAATCGTCCACAAAGTCGAAGCGCATCTAAAGTCCACGACCACCACACCAAAAACCGAACAAGACGCCGCCTGGCGCAGCGCCGTCAAAGCTCAAGCCTGCGACGCCGCACGCATGGTGCTGCCCATCGCCGCCGGTTCGACCGTTGGTATCTTTGCTTCGGGACAGGCGCTCGAAAGCCTAATCATGCATCTGCTGGCCGACCCATTGCCCGAAGCGCGCGCCACGGGCCAAATGATGCTCCAAGAAGCCCGCAAAGTAGCGCCAGCATTTTTGGAACGCGCCGACAAACCTGAACGGGGCGGGGCAGCCATCGCCTACCGCGCCACCACCCGCGAAGCCGTTGCCAAACTAGCACAGGACTATTTGCCGGACAATCATGCGCCTGCTACAGACCCCGTCCGGCTGACCGACGTCTGGCCCCGCAACGAATTCGACATCGTACCCGACATTTTGTACGAACACAGCAACCTGTCGCTCGATGAGTTACGCACGCAGGTCGGCGGCTGGACATACGCCCAAAAACTCGAAGTTCTGGAGGCATACATCGGCGAACGCCTCAACCGCCGCCACCGCCCAGGCCGCGCTCTCGAAAAGATCCACTACAGCTGGGACCTTGTCTGCGACTACGGCACATTCTACGACTTGCAGCGCCACCGCATCGTCGACGATCTGGAATGGCAGCAGCTCACGCCGCGCTACGGTTACGATATACCCAAACTCGTCGAAGAAGCCGACCTGGTCGAACAGTTCGAAACCTGCTTTGAACTCAGCTTGAAACTGCACAGTTTACTGCAACAAACCGGCTACGGCCTGGAGTCACAATATGCCACCTTGCGCGGCCACCGCATGCGCTGGAAACTGACGTACAATGCCCGTGAAGCATTCCATTTACACGAACTCCGTACCAGCCCCCAAGGCCACCCCGCCTACCGCAAACTTGTGCAAAAGATGCACGAAAAACTTGGCGAAACTCACCCTACACTTGCCGAAGCCATGAAATTCGTCAACCAAGGCGAAGACCCCGAACTGGCCCGCCTGGCCGCCGAACGCTACACGCAGTACAAACTCGGCCAACTCGACCAAACTACCTAGGAAAGCTCATATTCCGTGTCTATATCTTCGTCCTGATCATTATAGTGAAGGCTATTAGCGATCAAAGAAGTAACAAATGACATACCTGATCGTGCTAGACTAGATTCATGCAAGAAGTCGATGCCTTCATAGAACAGTGTCAAAGAATCATTCATCGTCATGTCGATTTTGCCATTTCGGGCAAGAGCATCCAAAAAGCAGCTGGCACTTTATCACACTGCGTCCACCCCATGATTCACAAAATTCTCCTTTTGGCCGAAGACCTCGCCGAAGACCATAGATCCGACAGCGACACGCAGCGTGCCGACTGGCAAACTATCTGCGAAATGGTCGAAAGTTACCACCAAGGCAGATGGGAGCCAACCATCTGGAGCCTTTTGGCCATTTATCGCCTGTCCGCACAAGCTTCAGTCAGCATCAAGATCAGCCGCCAGCAGGGAAACATCACAATAGAAACTGCCGACAATGAACTCAGAAAACTCATAGAAAAAACAGCGTCTACCATAAATAGCAGCCAGACCGACGAACGGTTTCTGCAAAACCTCGCCCATCAGTTGCCGCACAAAACATCACACTTTTGTCTCCTGAGCGGACAGGTCGTCGAAACCCTCATCTCTTAGGAGAAAGACCAAGAAGACCGCCCGGAAAGCACGCGGAAGTCATTTTTAATAAGTTTTACAGAAATCGGGCTATACATAACCGCTCAGCCTGCGCTATACTTGAGCGCGAAATAATCATTGTACGAAAGATCCGCCTAGCGGGCAGGCTCTCGATATAGTTAGGAAAATATATGGAAGACATTTTGGCAAAATTAGTTTCGTTTCACACCACAGAGGATGATCCGCAGGCTATGCATCAGGCGCTTGATTATATCGCCGACTTTTTGGCTAAGCGTGGCATGACTATCGAGCGGTATGACTCAAATGGCTACGAGTCAATGGTTGCCACTATCCGGCCAGGGCAAAAAACACCCGCCGTCATGTTGGCGGCCCACTTGGACGTTGTGCCGGCTGCGGACGAGTTATTTGTAATGCGCCGCGATGGCGGCAAGCTCTACGGGCGCGGTGTCTTGGACATGAAGTTCGCCGTTGCCGCATACATGCAACTGGTCGACGATTTGCAAGACCGCTTGGAAGACTACGATTTTGCCATTATGATTACTGGCGACGAAGAGATGGGCGGCCTGGACGGCACGGCCGCACTCCTAAAGGAAGGGTATCTGCCAAAGGTCGCAATCTTGCCCGACGGCGGCGACAACTGGCAGATCCAGACGCTTTCCAAAGGCTTTATCTATGGCAAAATCCGCGCGTTCGGCAAAGCAGCGCATGGTTCGCGTACCTGGCTGGGTGACAACGCCATCATCAAACTTATGGATATATTGGCCGAGATGCGTAAACTTTTTGAAGAACCTGCCCGCATGGAGGTCAGTACGCTCAACATCGGTCAATTTCATGGTGGAGAGGCCACCAACCAAGTCGCCGCTGATGCCGAAGCCGCCATCGACTGCCGCTTTATTAATAACGAAGAAAAAGCCAAAGCTCTAGAAGCCATCAATGCCATTTGCGCCAAAACCGATGCCGAATTCGACCTGCTTTTGAACGGGGCAGAGCACCGCACCGATTTAGCCGATCCGCTCGTCGAGCCACTCGCCCGGCACATCGAAGCAGTTACTGGCACGCATGTCACCGGCTGGAGCACACCCGCCAGCAGCGACGCGCGCTATTTTGCAGATCATGGCATTCCATGCCTATCGGTCTACCCGATCGGTGGCGGTCATCATGGGCCCGAGGAGTGGCTCGACGCTCAGGCCTTTGAGCAGTATAAGGTCGTATTGCAGCGCTATCTCGATGAAATCGCCAAAGCCGTCCATGCCGACAACAAAGCCAGTGAAAACAAAATTGCCAGCATATTGACCGACATCCGTTAAATTGGTACAATAACAGGGATTGCCAAAGACAGTAGCGGTCGAGTCAAATGCTCAAAAGCAGGCGACAAAACTTAAGAATGCTACCGAGGTTACTAACTTTGTAACGAATATTCGCGTCTTTGAAGCTTTCAAGGGCGCTTTTATTTGGCAAATCAACAGAGAGAAAAGTAAAACCATTTAAAGGTCGAAGGTTTTACCCAAGCAAATAACATAAGGAACACTTATGGCTTTAACCAAACAAGAAAAAGACGACGTTGTAGCAAAAGTCGCTGACCTGCTGTCATCTTCCCGGATGACCGTTGTTGCCAAATACCAGGGCACAACCGTAAAGGCAATCCAGCAACTGCGCCGCGATGCTCGTGGCAACGGCACGAAAGTGCGAGTTGTCAAAAACCGGTTGCTCATTAAAGCTTTGCAGCAAAACGACGCTCTCAAAGGTGTCGACGTTAGCAGCCTGAGCGGCATGCTCCTTTACGCCTTCAACAGCGAAGACGAAGTAGCAGCCGCTAAGGCCCTGGCTGACTTTGCAAAAGCCAACCCAACCATCGAATTCGTCGGTGCAATTACCCCAGAAGGTGTATTTGCGAGTGCCGATGAAGTCAAAGCCCTGGCCGCATTGCCAGGCAAGAACGAGCTCATTGCTCAGGTTATCGCAACCCTAAACTCACCAGTCAACGACGTCATGAATGGCCTTTCCGGCAATTTGCACGCCTTGCTTGACGGTGTCGAAGCGAAAGCCGCTTAACCTAACGAAAGGAACCATGAAAATGGCTAAAGATCTAAAGAAATTGGCAGAAGAGCTGACCGGCTTGACTGTCCTCGAAGTAAACGAACTCAAGAACATCCTGAAGGATGAATACGGCATCGAGCCAGCTGCTGCAGCTGTCGCTGTTGCTGCCCCTGCTGCTGGTGACGGCGCTGCCGCTGTTGACGAAAAGGCTGAATGGGACGTTGTCCTGAAAGACGCCGGCTCTCAGAAAGTAGCCGTGATCAAGGCTGTTAAGGACGTTACTGGCCTTGGCCTTGGTGAAGCGAAAGCTCTTGTTGATGGCGCTCCAAAGACCATCCTTGAAAAAGCTTCCAAAGAAGACGCAGAAGCTGCCAAGAAAGCGCTTGTTGACGCTGGCGCTACTGTTGACCTTGCCTAGTCTATTCTATATAGACAAAGCAAAAACCGCCCGGACGTATGCGCCGGGCGGTTTTTTATGCCTCGATAACTGACAATCCGAGTTCGCGAAAACCCTCCCGCTTGTCGGATTCGCCCAAAGCGCACACCATATTTGCGTCATAAGCCGTCGTCATGCACAGACAGGCAGCCGCAAGAGCGCGGTTACTCAGTTCGGGCATGTCATTCTGGCGAATCGCATCATTTAGGGCCTCATCCGAGGGCCAGCGTAGTTCAAAAGATTCGCCAGGACAGGGAACATCCTGCGGTATGATGCCCCATGCAGCCGGGACATCAAGCAAAAGACGCGTGACATGCTGCACCCAACGCCTGGCCGACGGCGAATAGCCACCCACTCCAATGTCGTACGCAACGCCCAAACGCGTTAAAACAGATCGCACCGCTACTTGTGAAGCGTCCAGAGCCAGCATCGGATCATGAAACATGTGTGGCGGCGCTTCGGTCATATCCGAACTCACATTGGCCGTACCTTTTATATCCAGAATGGCAGCAATATTAGCAGCCGCCAGACCAACTTCTGTTTCGCCCGCCAGCGCCCTGGGATGAGAAAAAGGCGTTCTGTGTACAGGCTCAGGAGCCGTATTGCTTACCTCGAGCCTTAAATACGCTGACCGCTGAGCACGTCTTATGCGTCCCGACATATTGAACGGTAGTGTACGCGAAGAATTTTTGTTTGTAATTAACTTTTTTCAAGAAGACCAAGCGCGGTCATACCCATCGTCAGTTCACCCGGACTCATATCGCCCATACCATTCGGACCCGGCATCCAGTAAGGACAAATGGAACCCTTCAGAAGATTAAAACTCGTTTTAGCCATAAGTAGCGTCAAATCATCTCTATTATATTTTGTGGATTTATCTCCTGCTATCCACATCGTCGTGTGCGTTGCTCCTCGCAGTTGCTGCCCCTTGACCCACACAAACACAGCCGACCTCCGTACCCTTTCTTTTCCAGGGTCTCGCTCGGTAATATACACCAACGCGTGTCTGCCAAGCCTATTTTCTTCGTATTTTCCGATAGCCGTAAGTTTCGAATAGGATAAACCCAGCGGCAAGTTTGACACATGACGTTTCGAGATACACATGACATCCTCTTGCACTCCATTACGCCATGCCATGAGCTCTTTTATACTTCTAAGAAACAACGTCGCCTGCTGCGCCGCTAATGGAGAAGAATCGAGCTCCATATGTTCATTGACCAGCTCGTCGGCAGGAAACTGATAGCGTTCAGAAAACGGTATAATTGTCGTTAATGCCGCTGCGTTCCGAGACTCTTCAGGGGTAAGAGCAGGGTGCGGCGGCACTAGCCGCGGACGATTTGAACGGGAATCAGACATCGTCCAATCCTATCATAATGACAAAGGAAGATCCAATTCGGCAAGGGCCCTGTGATATTCGCTTTCGGCAAGATGGGGAATGTTGTAATGGCGGTCCCAGTGTTGTCCCGTAGCCATGCGCACAAAGTTGAATGCCGCGAGAGCTTGTCCCACACGGACTACTCCATGACTGCGATCGGGTATCTCTTCTAGGATGTCTTCGTTTAAAATATCCCGCTCATCTCCTGTCATGGCCGCCCGGGTAAGCAATGTTTTTTGACTCGCATCGGCGAATGCGGCCAACCTCTTGGTATGGAGATCGGAACAATGAAAAGTGAGGAGTTTCATCTTTCTGGCCAAAGTTTCGCTATCGGTACAAGCACTGACAGACAAAGCGGCTACGAACCCTTCCGGGCGTTTCTGGAAATATCCGGCAGTCCGCATGGCAAGAGGCTGAAACTGCGGCGGGGCGCTTACTTGCCAAGTACTTTGTAACCGTATCATATCGCCTCCGGAAAGTGGAACGTCGGGCCCGCCCTGAACGCGCATAAGACGCCCGATACCATTACATATCGCCATTATCTCTTTAGTCCCCATAACGGCTTCAGGCTGGCCAAACAAGCCAAGGCACGGTGTAAAAACAGGATAGTTGCAATTGAGCGACTTGTTGGCGTCGATCAAAGCGCCCGCAGAAACGGGTGCGGGGACGGATTCGGTAGGAGCAGAGAGGCCGCCCGGTATCAGTCGAAATGGATGCTGCCGTCTATGCTTTGACATACTATGTTTTATTAACCTTGGGGGCTTTGGGATCGACTAATGGCTACAACTTTTCACCGATGAGCGGCAGACCCAATTCGGCCATACCTTTATAATATTCTCCCTCGCCCAAACGAGGAATACGTGAATAGGCTCCCGCACGCTGCCCGAGCGCCAGACGCACAAAATTAAACGCAGCCGCAGCTTGCCCGGCGCGAACCGGATTGTCGCTGACCAAGCCAAGTCTTCTCGTGTTCGTAATCCTCAAATCCGGATCCGTATCTATTTCGACGTATTTTCTGGTCATCCATGCCATAGGCTGTCCATCCACACGATCAGGATTAAAACATTGTATGTACACGGCTTTGGTAGAAGATGTATGCCTGACGGTACGCACACTGGCCCCCAGCGTAGCGACGACACCCGTTTGTCGTATCTCATGCCCTGCCAACATCAAAGGATTTGAGAGGCGCAGGTGATGCGGACGATCCCCCCAACTTCGCCAATCTGCATAAAGCTCATCCTCGTCAACCCCAAAATGCGTATTCAGAAGCTGTTTGACGCTATCGCAAATTACCCCTATTTCAGGGGCATTTATAGTAGCGCTCGGATCACCAAAAATCTCTCCAGGACGATTATAAAAAACAGTATGCAGGCATGGGTCCGCTCCTTTCGGAGTCGATAGGCCGGCATCAGACGATTCGTGAGCCGAACCCATGCTATCACCGCCCCCTTCGAGCAATGGTGGGGCGAGCATCAACCTTCTATGTCTTCCACTCATATCAACGACAATTATATCATAAATTTAAGCATATGTTAATAATCATTCGTAGGCTGCGGGAGTCGTGGCAGGTTCAAATTTTCAAAAGCGAAAGGGATTTCTGCTTCGGGAATGGGTCGGAGGGCTGGATTAACGCCCGCATCGAATCCGACCGAAGACCGCAGCAGTGTAAATGCAGCCCTGGCCTGATAGACCGTCACCGGATTGGTTTCGTTGGCATGCAAATACGCTGCGGCGTCGTCGCCCCCAGGCACGTAGTACATGTTTCGAGAGGCAGCGGCGGGGTCGGGTTGATCGGGAGCCCACAGCTTGGGAGCATGAAAGACCAGCCTGTTCTGCCATCGGTCGCGAGCTTTGTTTCCCACTAGCACCGACGGGCCTAGGTGAACGGTAATATTTTGATCGGTTTCGTGGTATCCGGCTCCGATACAAGGATGCGAACTATTCATATAATCCCGGGCCAGGTCGACATAACGACGATCCATTTTAAAAGATCGCCCTTCAGGCTCGCCAAAACGGCGACGCATCAATGCGCCTACTGATCCACAAAGTGCCCGGATATGCCAGGGCAGCATGGGAGCATGCTGTTCCAGGGAAATGCTGGTTGGATTTTTATACGGTGCTATAGGTCTTTTGGGTCCGAGGATGGGAATAATTTCGGTGAGATCCTTCATCCGATCCGGGTCTTCAGCTTGCTCCTCCCGGGGCGTGTCCCGTAAGAGGCGCAGGTGCCTTGTGTGAGGTGATTTTCTACTCATAAAGTGCAGATTATACTTTCAAAACTCAGCAAACACAATGATTTTATTTTTGCGTACCCAGGCGTTTTTGGTATACTTAATCTCGTTGTTCAAAAAAGAAAAAGCTGTGAGTTATCCACAGTTGGCTACGTATGTTTTGACTTGTTTTAGTAAACATGGTAGTTTTAAAATTAAGTGTAGAGAAACAAACACTTCTGTGTGACATAAGAGAGACGAAACAAAATATGGCAGACGTACCAGACAAGCAAATCAAAAGACTGCGGGCACTCATCCAAGAAGCTGAGACAAACCTGGCGGCAGCTACTGAGCTGCTGGTAAGTCTGGTTGGTGACGACGAGAAAGTCGCGCCTATTGCCCAAGACGAAAACATCGGCAAGGTCATAGAAGGTGTATTTGACGGCCAAAACATGGTCGGCTCGGACGGCAAAATGTATCCGGTACCCGCCAACTACGCCAGCAAATCAAAGCTTGTCCAAGGCGACATACTCAAACTCACCATCGCCGACGACGGCACATTCCTGTACAAGCAGATTGGCCCGATTCCCCGCAAACAAGTTGTAGGCACGCTCAAATTCGAAAACGGCCGCTATTTTGTAGAAGTCGGCTCCAAAGAATACCACGTACTACTGGCCAGCGTAACCTACTTTAAGGCCAAGCCAGGCGACCAAGTCAGCGTCAATGTCCCCGAAGACGACGAAGCAGCCGAGTGGGCTGCTTTGGAAGCAGCGCTTTAGTCCCAGAGAGTCTCATCTTCAAAACGATACGGCATAGCTCGCCGAAAAGTCCCCAGCGAGAGGGGGGCATCGTTATCATAGGTATCGGGCATAGGTATCTGTTGGGAATTTAAAATCTTTTCATCCAAGTGTATAACCCCCATAAAGCTTGCATGAGCGATAGCTTGTGGCGCATTGTTGGCTTCAAGCATTCCGAAGGAACGGCAGAGCCCCGTGTAAACATGCCGCAGAGCCTGACGGTCCGTCAGATGATCCGGCGCAAACTGCTCAGCAATTTCTTTGCGCGACATGCCCCACGCCAAACACGAGAGGTAAGTACGCCACTGCGCAGGGATAACTTCTGATTTATCGTAAGAAAGATGCGATCGAAATGGCACAGTAAACCGTGAACTGGGCACAAGAGTGCTATCGCGAAGCGCGACTACCTGCATAGTGGAACCTTCCGATGGGGCCATAGTAGGATGATATTTTTTTCCGGGTCTTTTCAGGTCCTTTTCTTGCAACAAACCAGCTTTAATTGCCATTGCCGCAGCACGGGTACGCATCTCTAGTTCGGTTAGTTTTGCAGGAAGCCTTAAATCTTTATGTAGCTCGATGGTACGGTTTCTAATGCTAAGGAGTCTCGAGCCAAAAAAAAGGCGGGTCATATCTTTTGCCGTAAGACCATTCGCAGACGACTCAATAATATGAGCTCCTGACTTATCTATAGTGTGCAAAATTTCGGGCATAGCGAGTTAACTCTAGTGTTTCAGTTTATTCAGTAATTTTCTACAATACTATATTAGTGCTAATCCTGCAATTATAAACCGTCTAGTTCGAGCGGCAACCTATGGGCGAACCTTTCAAACGGAATAGTCACACTATCCTCGTAAACGAAGGGGTGGGGCGGTTCGATGATTGTAGGGTCAAGCACCCGGGGGTCGATCTTTAGGGCGCCCCAATGATGTGCATGGGCGATAGCCTGTGGCCCGTCTACAGCGCCCAAAAGCTCATAGGTCTTTTTTATATTTTTACTGGCATGGCGAAAAGCATTTTCCGGATCCTTGCACCATGGATGCAGTTCGCTGATTCTTCTGATACTTAGACCCCACGTTGCATACGAAAGATATGTAAGCCTAAGGGGACTGAGCGTGATTCCTTTTTCGCTTGCAATGTTCCGGCCGGGCTGAATATAACCGGAAGAGCTAAGGTTACTCTTCTTAATTTGGATCAAGGCATCCTCATCGGCTCGCATGGTGGGGGCGTAGAGTTCATAAGGCTTCTTTTCATCTGATGCTTTGAACAAACCCGCGGCGATCATCATCGAGGTGGCGCGTCTGCGAGTACTGGACATCCCGGAAATACCTAAATCTTCGTACAACAACTGGGCATGCCTTTTCATGGTTAGAGGCGCTAAATAAAAAATACGCCCGATGGCGTTAAAACTGTGCCCGTTTGCAAGTCCCTCGGCAACTTGGGAGCCGCGCCACGTAATATATCTTGTTTCTATCATTTCTTTAACCCGCCGGTGCGTTGGCATAGCTTAATGTGAAACAGGCGATAACCGCCGTATCTTGCGGCGATAACACCGGACTTTCTAGAGTTCCAAACATTCGCATTACTATACGGCGCTACGCCCAAAAGGCAAGCAGAAAAAACACAACAGCGCGCGCGCCAAATCCTGCGTATAATACAAATCAAATGGGGCAGGCATTATATCGGACATACCGGTCTAAAAAGTTGTCGGAGGTTCTTGGTCAGGAGCATGTGACCACAGCGCTCGATAACGCAATCAAAAAAGGCACGATTAGTCATGCCTATCTGTTGACTGGCCCCCGAGGAACAGGCAAAACCAGTACCGCTCGCATCCTGGCGTTCCAGATAAACGACCTTCCGTACGAAGAAGAGCGGCAACATCTGGATATTATAGAGATCGACGCAGCCAGCAACCGCCGCATTGACGAAATCCGCGACCTGCGCGACAAGGTGCACATTGCGCCGACCAGCGCCAAATACAAAGTGTACATCATCGACGAAGTCCACATGCTCACCAAAGAAGCGTTTAATGCGCTGCTCAAGACACTTGAGGAACCGCCCGCCCACGTGGTGTTTATCCTGGCTACCACCGAGGTGCACAAATTGCCCGAAACCATCATTAGCCGTACACAGCGTTTTGCCTTTAAACCCGTCGATGCCGCCAAAGTCATTGCGCATTTGCGCCATATCGCCACCGAAGAAAAGATTACTATCAACGACGACGCCTTAGCGCTCATTGCCGCGCATGGTGAGGGCAGTTTTCGCGATAGCATCAGCTTACTTGATCAGGTACGCAACAGCGGCAAAAAGGTCGAACTGGCCGACGTACAGGCTGTGTTGGGCATTGCACCCGCAGAACTCATAGCCAGTTTAGCTGATGCACTATACCGGCATGACAGCGTAGCGGTCGCCGGCAGTCTCAAACAATTTCATGACCAGGGTTTTGAGCCGGCACAGATTTCACGGCAACTGGGAGGGTTACTGCGGGAGCGACTTATCGAAGGTATTGGTCTGCTTGACCATGAGGTTGTTATGAGGCTTTTGGCACAGCTCGTGGCGGTACCGGCGTCGCCAGATCCGCGTGTCGCTCTGGAGATTACCTTGCTCGACGCAGCACTTTCCGGCCAGACGGTCACAAAGCCCGTCGCCGCCGAGCCAAAGGTCATGCAGCAAGAAGTGCAGGCTAAGCCGATGCTACAGATAGAGCCCAAGCGTCCCGCGCCCGTCAGCAAAAGCGCCCCGGCTGAAACTCCAAAGCCATTACCCAAAGAAACAAAACAAGACCCGGCAGTACTCGCAACACCCAGAGAAAATGCAAAACAGGTTACCGAGCAAGCCACCACTGAGATCGACGCAGACTCCGACATGGTGCTCACTGAAGCCGCCTGGGATCTGATTTTGAATGCCGTCAAACAAAAGTACAATACCCTGTACAGTGTACTCAAGATGACAACGCCCCACTTTGAACCAGGCAAGGTAACGTTGGAATGCGGCTTTGCTTTTCATCAAAAACGCCTGAATGACGTGCGCAACAAACAAACCCTGTCCGAAGTCATAAAAGGCGTGACTGGCAGCGATATCCAGGTCAACTGCATCTTGGGCGAGGCCAAACCTGCCGCACCACCGCCAGCACTGCCCGCACCAGACGGCGAGGTCGTGCACAGCGCCGCCCCCGAACCAGTCAAACACCAGGCTCCGAGCGATCCCAATTTGGACACCATAAGCAATATCTTCGGCGCAGCCGAACTGCTAGAATCGTAGTAGAGGCAGTAGAGATATATGGAACCACCTACAGCGAGTGCCAAACAGCAGCCGCATAATCCCGAGGCCGAGGCGAGCTTGCTGGGAGCAATCCTTATCGATGCCGATGCGCTCGTCAAGATCGCCGATACTATCGGCGATGGCGACTTTTATGACCCGCGTCATTCGCGCATCTACGAAGCCGTCACGCAACTGTACGAACGCCGCAGCCCCATTGACGTCCTGACTTTGGCGGACCAGCTCAAAAACAATGGCAACCTCGACCTCGTCGGCGGAGCGGCATACCTGACAGAGCTCACCAACTTCGTGCCCACCGCCGCCCATGTCGAACAATATGCCGAAATCGTGGCCCAAAAAGCACTGCGCCGCAAACTCATCCATGCCAGCCAACAGATCGTCACCCTAGGATATGATGAATCCAAGGCCCTCCGCGAATTGGTAGAAGAAGCCGAAAGCGAGCTCTTTCAGGTCAGCCAAAAGCACATCAAACAGAGCATCGTCAGCATCGAAACCATTTTGGCCGAAAGCTTTGACCGCCTCGACGACCTGCACAAAGACAAAAACAAAATCCGCGGTGTGCCAACCGGTTTTAAAGATATGGACGAGGTCTTGGCCGGTCTGCAGCGCTCCGACCTCTTTATTCTGGCCGCGCGGCCTTCGATGGGTAAAACCGCATTCGCGCTCAACCTGGCACACAACGTAGCAACACTCGCTAAACAGCCCGTGCTTGTCTTTAGTTTGGAAATGAGCAAAGAGCAGCTGGTCGACCGCTTGCTTTCCATGGAATCAGGTGTCGATGCCTGGGCGCTGCGCACCGGTAATCTGACCGACACCGACTTCGAACGCATCGGTCACGCCATGGGCGCCCTCAGTGAAGCACCGATCTACATCGACGACACGCCCGGCATTACCATTAGTGACCTGCGCACTAAAGCCCGCCGTGAAGCGCACAAACACCAGCTCGGACTCATTATCGTCGACTACCTCCAGCTGATGAGCGGCGGTAGCAAATTTGGCGGTTCGGACAACCGTGTACAGGAAATTTCCGAAATCTCACGCGGCCTCAAAGCCATCGCCCGCGAACTAAACGTGCCATTAATTGCACTGTCACAGCTGAGCCGTTCAGTCGAAAACCGCAACCCGCAAATCCCGCAGCTAGCCGACCTTCGAGAATCAGGCTCCATCGAGCAAGATGCCGACGTCGTGGCCTTCATTTACCGAGAGGAATACTATAACCCCGAAACCGAGCGTAAAGGTATTACCGACATCCTTGTCAAAAAACACCGTAACGGCCCGACCGGCGGCGTGGAGCTGTTCTTTGACAAGGAAAAACAGCGCTTCCGTAGCCTGGACACCAAGCACGCGTCGCCATTTAATGACTAGCAACCGGCCAAGACCACTTGCCCAGAGGCCAAATACTGTATAATGAATGCAAGCATGAGCTTAGATCGCCTACGAAATTACACCAAAACTCATTGGCATATTATGTTGTGGTACAGTGGACTTTTCGTGCTACTGGGAGCTGTTTTGTATTGGCAACTCGGATCGCTCTTACCCGGCTATAGCGCCAGCGAAGCGGGAACATACCAAGCCAGCTTGAACCTCAAAAAACTGCTTGATAACCCCTTGTATGCACCATTTATTATAGCGGTCAAAGCCGTGAATTATGCGGTGCACGATGGGCTTTTGGCGACGCGCCTGGTGGCTGCGGGCTGCGGGCTGGCAGTGCTTGGGGTATTTGCGGCACTGCTGCGGCATTGGCACGACAATACGACGGCCATTATCGGCACGCTGATGTTTGGATCGTCGGCTTGGTTTTTGCATACTGCCCGGCTTGGAGCTCCAGAAGTACTGTTGTTCGGCGTGTTCTTACTCGTTGCGGCCGGATTTTGGCTCAAACGAACCAATCACTGGCTGGCACTCGCTATCTGTTTTTTGCTTGTCGCCGGGCTTTTATATGTGCCGGGAATGATTTGGTTCGTCCTGTTCGGGATTATTTGGCAATGGCGCACGATTGATGCAGTGTTCAAAAAACACCTTGTGGTTATTAGCGCATCCGCCGTGGCGCTGCTGTCGGCACTCGTGCCACTCGGTTGGGCATTTTATAAACATCACGAACTCATCAAACCTTGGCTGGGACTGCCCACCTCGTGGCCGACGCCAGCCGAAATGCTCAGCAACCTGGTGCATGTGCCATACAACCTGTTTGTCCGTGCCGAAGCTAACCCTGAAACGTGGCTTGGAACCGCGCCCATACTCGACATCTTTAGCCTGTCAATGCTTGCGCTCGGCATATATTTATATCTGCGCTACGGCAAACTACTACGTACTCGATTATTCATTTCTATCGGGGCGGTTATGACAGCGCTTATGACGCTCGGCGGAGCGATGACGTTTACCGTAGTCATGCCGTTTGTATATCTGGTGGTGGCCGGGGGTGTGTCGTACTTGATGGGACAGTGGTTTAAGGTGTTTCCGCGCAATCCAATCGCCCGGAGTATCGGCTGGACGGCCATCTCTGCGGTCGTGGCGTTATCCTGTAGTTTTCATTTGGTGCATTATTTTAGAGGCTGGCCACACGTTACGGCCACACATGAAACGTTTTTTGTGAGTCAGAACAAACAGGGGACACTCCATCGTGCTCCATCTGTTACAATAGAGTAATAAGGAGATAGAATATGAGTCGTTTTGATCAGGCAAAGATGTTGCTTCGTGTAAAGAAAATCCAAAAAGAACTGCAAAAGCAGGTGATTACCGTAGAGGCCGGTGACGGCGCGGTACGCGTCGAGATTACCGGTGAACAAAAGATCAAAAAGATCCACATCGACCCCGACTACGTTGACCTCGATGACATACGCCAACTGGAGCGCTGGATCGAAGACGCCGTCAAAGATGCCATTTCTCAAAGCCAAAAGGTCGCTGCCGAAAAGATGCAGCCAATGATGGGCGCACTCGGCGACCTTGGCCTGTAGTATAGCCAAAACATATTATGCATATCCTGCCGCCTGCATTGACTGCTGTTATTGAAGCACTCGGCCGTTTGCCGGGTGTTGGCGCGCGTACCGCTGAACGATACGCATACTATTTGGTGCGCCAAGATCCGATCAAGGCCCGACGCATCGCCGAAACACTTCAGGATATGCATGCTGGTATCGGCTACTGCAAAAAAACCTTCGCGCTCATTCCAGCCAGTCAAGATCTATCTGACCTCTATACAGACCCCCGGCGCAGCAAAAAAACCGTGGCCGTTGTAGCCGAACCATTCGATATAGTTGCACTCGAAAAAACGGGCAGCTATACGGGCACGTATCACGTGCTGGGCGGCTTGGTTTCGCCGATTGACGGCGTAGGACCCGAGCAGCTACGCATAGCCGAACTCGTGGCACGCATCGACGACGATGCAGTCGAAGAAATTATCTTGGCCACCAATGCCAGCGTCGAAGGCGAGTCAACCGCGCTGTATATCCAGCAACAAATTGGCGATCGCCCTGTCAAAATCACACGCCTGGCTCGTGGTCTGCCCATTGGCGTCGACCTGGAATACGCCGACCAAATTACGCTGAGCCGCGCCCTCGAGGGTCGTCAGGCGATGCAATAAGGTCATGGATCAATTTGTTAAAGGCCTCAGAGCTGATAGCGCTTTTGAAAAAAGCATGACTAAAGTTTAGTGGTACCTCATATCCCAAGGCCCGTTCAACCCGGGGCATGACCTCCCTGACAGCATCAATCACAAGGGCGTCAATTCTGTTCGGAACAGTCGCTGTAGCAGCCGCGTTAGCTTTTTTACGCTCTTTGGTCATACCCTTTCTGTAGACATCTTTGTAGCCGCGATGAATGTCGCGGCGGATAGCACGAGCCGCAGGGGTTGCAGCGGCGAGACTCTGATGGCCTGCGTTAAAAAGTATATCAGCGGCGATTGCCACCGATGGAGGGCAGTCAGGCTGTTGCAGAACGGACGAAAAATCGTGCGACCTGCCAACAGATACTTTTGGCAGCACGGCACAAGCCATTCTACCTACCGTAGAGCCGACAGTCCGCACGTTGGTATGCACTATGTTACTTATACGTTCTCTAGGAAATATCCATATATCGTCCTCTTTCGTCATTCTAGTACGGCCTTTCGGACCAGGGCGAAAGGGTATGGGCCCATGAGCGGTGGCAATGATTTCAGCCGTACGATCGAGCTGCTCGGGGCTCATCATATCGGTTGCTAGGCGGCTCCAAGAATACTCACCCTCTATAATCATTGGAAGCGCCACGTTACCCACCGCAAGGAGCGTCGGTGTTGTGATCTGTGGATAACGTATCTGAGCTTCAAGATATGCATCTAGAATCTGATCTGGTAAATTCTCTGGAGTAATTGATCTCATCGGGTAGTTATAACATATACATGCCCCCTAAAGCGAGCTACATACCCTGGTGAGCTGAGGAGTTTTTCGATATACTACAGATAGAGATGAAATATCCCGAGGCGGAACAGATCCAAACCATTCTACAAAATGCGCAAAAAGTGCTGATTATTCAGGCCGACAATCCTGACGGCGACAGCTTGGGCAGTGCGCTTGCTTTGGAGCACATCCTTGGCGATATGGGCAAAGAGCCCATTTTGTACTGCGGCGTGGCCATTCCTTCCTATTTATCGTATTTGCCGGGCTGGGACAGGGTAACCAATGAATTTCCGCATCAATTCGATGCAAGCATTATCGTAGACACAAGTGCCGACAGTTTGCTCGAAAACCTCACCGAAGCGGGCCACAAAAGCAAGCTCGCCGCCAAACCCTGCATTATCCTTGACCACCACGCCGTCGAACTCAGCATTCCGTACGCTACCGTTTCGTGTAACCAAGAAGCCGTAGCCACCGGTGAAGTCATTTACGAACTCGCTCAGCAGCTGGATTGGCCGCTCAATATAGAGGCCCAAAAGATGATCGCTGCCGCTATTATGGCCGACAGTTTGGGACTCACAACTCAGGCCACCTCAGCGCGCAGCATTCATATTATCGGCGAAGTAGTGGAGCAGGGCGTCCGCCTGGCTGAATTGGAACACGCCCGCCGCCTACTCATGCGAAAGAAGCCCGAGCTGGTGCATTACAAAGGCGAACTCCTACAGCGCGTCGAATATGTTGCCGACAATCGCATAGCCCTCATATCCATTCCCTGGCGCGAAATTGAACTGTATAGTCCGCAGTACAATCCCTCCATGCTTGTCATGGAAGATATGCGCATGACCACGGGCACACAGGTCGCCATCGCGTTCAAAGTCTACAAAGATGGCAAGATCACTGGCAAGATCCGTTGCAACCAGGACGCGCCAATTGCCGCCAAACTAGCCGAACACTTCGGCGGCGGCGGCCATGCCTACGCCAGTGGCTTCAAAATTCAACTAGCCCGTCCATTTAACGAAGTTAAATCAGAGTGTACCAGCCTCGCTCTGCAACTTTTAAACGAGATTTCCAAAAAATGATCACCACACATAAAGAGTTAGTCCCCCCTTTGCGGTCGTTTCAGCACAATATAACCAGCTCTCTCGCAGCTTATCCAGAACTTTCATTCCCGAACAGCCTAGGCCATTTCCGCGACTCTCCGGATTGTCCGGAATTTTCCTTCGAAAAACCACTCATGCAGATGCCTCATACCTTGCTGGATAATGCGTTCGAGGCAGCCAAAGATACAACGGGCGGCTACTACGAACCAGGCATGGAAGGCTTTGAAAGTGGCTTTAGCTTGTATATTCATCTCCCCAAACAAGGCTGCATCGCGCCAACAATGCTCAAAGCGACTTTACGCTACCAGCACAGTATCGTTTTGCCTAAATCGGATTGGCAAATGAAGTGGAAGCGCGCTAGGCCCCGTTTTGACAGTACCCTCGCCGAAGGTAGTTACAGCGTTACTCGATACCCGATGGAGGCAGCGGAAATAGTATTTGCATCATGGCAAGAGCACAGTCCATGGCAAATGCAGACCCATGATTGGCGCAGAGCCGGCGACTACACTACAGACATCACAGACTCACTCAACCACGACTTAAACCATCACAGCCTTGAGGGAGTACTTGGCATAATCAGCATGCAAATTGCTCTGAGCGTGCAAGAACTGGGGGAATCACGATGAAACTCTACAATACGCTAACGCGAACCGTCGAAACGCTCAAGCCGCTAGAGCCGCCAAAAGTAAAGCTCTACACCTGTGGCCCCACCGTTTACGACTATCCGCACATCGGCAACTGGTTTGCGTACATCCGCTGGGATATTTTGGTGCGCGCCCTGCAAACGAGCGGCCTGGAGCCCGACTGGGTTATGAACATCACAGATGTCGGGCATTTGGTCAGCGACGCCGATGAAGGCGAAGACAAACTCGAAAAAGGTGCCCGCCGCGAGGGCAAAACCGCATGGCAAATAGCCGAATTTTACACCGACTACTTCGTCGACGGCCTCAAGCGACTAAACACCATATTGCCCGGCCGGTTCACTAAAGCCACCGAACACATCGCTGAACAGATCGAACTCATCCAAAAATTGGAAGAGAAGGGCTTTACCTACATTATTAGTGACGGCGTGTATTTTGACACATCCAAATTCCCGCGCTATGCCGATTTTGCCCGGCTGGACATAGACGAACAGCAAGCCGGCGCGCGCGTCGAATATAATGTCGAGAAGCGTAACCGTACCGATTTTGCCCTCTGGAAGTTTTCGCCAAAGGGACAGCAGCGCGATATGGAATGGGACAGTCCGTGGGGCAAAGGATTTCCCGGCTGGCACATCGAATGTTCGGCTATGAGCATGCAGTATTTGGGCTCCACACTGGATATCCACACCGGCGGTATCGACCACATCCCAGTACACCACACCAACGAAATCGCCCAGAGCGAGGCCGCGACCGGCAAGCCGTTTAGTAAGATGTGGCTACACAGCAATCACATCACGATTAATGGCGAAAAGATTTCCAAGAGCCTCAATAACGCCATTTTGCTTGAGGACATAGAAAAGCGCGGTCTGCCGCTAGCCGCCTTGCGATTGCACGTTTTGGAATCCCACTACCGGTCACAGTCAAAGTTTAGTTGGGAAAGCCTGGAAGCAGCGCATAACCGCCTAACCGGACTGCGTGCTATGGCAGCGCTACGCTGGCAGCCAATTGCAATTGATCGCGACCACAGCACGACCATCAAGGCCGCTGCGCAGGATATCCTGGCCGATATGCAAAACGATCTCAATTCGCCTGCAGCTTTAGCCAAATTAAGCGCTTTACAGGCGCACCTAGAAAATGACCTGGTCACGAGCAGTGAACTCGAAGCCTTCGAACACGCTCTCGAACTATTTGATCAATTATTCGGACTACAACTAAGCGATATCGTCGACATTTCTGGCGAACAAAAACAGCTGATAGCCGAACGCCAAAAGGCACGCGACACCCGCGACTGGCAAACATCCGATCAGTTGCGAGGCCAGTTGACCGCACAAGGTCTTTCTGTCCGCGACACCGCCCACGGCCCCATATGGCAAAAGACTTCATAATCTAATAAAGCAGCAGTTAATCGTCGCACCAAGATAACCACATTTTAAAAGAGGCCGTTTTAGGCCTCTTTTGTTTTGGGAGCCGTATGGCCAGTGGTGGCCGCCACATATGTCCTGGGTTCGATAATCTTTTTGCCCCGCAAATAATCCAGCGTCAGAATACGCAGACATCCCGCAAGCGGGATGGCCACCAAACCACCAAAGATACCGCCAAAGTTGACACCGATGATTACCGACGCAAATACAAGCAGCGGCGACATATTGGTAGAATTAGCCTGAATGCGTGGTTGCACCAAGTAGTTTTCGATCTGTTGATACAAAATGTAGTAACCAAGCAAGATCAACGCGGCAACCGGCGATGTAAATAGCGCCACCACCGACACAATAGTCGCACCGATAGTATGGCCAACCATTGGAATAAGGCCACAAATGAACACGATGACCATCATGGCAATCGGATAACTAACGTCCAATATTACCAGCGCTGGCAAAATGAATATTGCTGCGAGCGCCGCCAAGAGCACCTGGCCGTTCACATAGCCCTTAACCACCTTATACATGTCGAGCGCCAGCTTTTCAGCGTGTTCATGCTGGTCGTCAGGAATCATGTCCTTAAACATTCGTAGCCAGCGCGGCCCTTCGACCAACATCATAAAGGTCAGCACCAAAATGGTCAGCACCGAAAAAATACTACTGCCGACCTTACCAACGGTCGATACGGCCGTACCTGTCGCACCCTTTAGTCGCTGACCAAGGTCATTCGAAAAATCTTGCACTTGCGATTCAAGATTATAACGGCTAATAAACTTGCCTATGTCACTGTCTTTATCCTGGGCTTGGCGCATTAGACCAGGCACATCGCCAATAAAGTTGCTGGTCTGGCGTACAAGCGGCGGTACGATACTAGTCAAAAAACCACCTAACAGTAGAGTAACTACCAAAAACGAAATAATCGTTGCCGCCGTCCGGCTATTACGCCGCTTGCCCGGCAAACGCTGACTAAGCCAATGAACGGGCGCATTGAGTGCCAGGGTTAAAAAGAAGGCCGTAAATATAAGCACCAGAGCATGTGAAGCCTGCTTGACCGCCGCGATACCCAACATAGTAACCACGACGAGCAATAGTACACGGATAACCGTCCGATTAGAAATCGTGATCTCTACCTCTGAGGGTGCTTTTGATTTTCGGGAAAAGAAAGCCATCTAGGATGTATTATTGCTTAACTTCGCCGCTTATGCAACGCTTCATCGTACACAATCATAACTTCATTGGCAACATCAGGCACATCGTATTGACGAACAAACTGCTGCTGCCACTCGCGTGCCTTTTGCCGCGCCGCTTTATCGTCCATATAATGTTGGATTTTCTCCGCCAAATGTTCGTCGTCCAAAGGATCAAACAACGCCTCGGGTCGTTTGCCCAGTACGCTGGCATATCCGGGATTATTGCCGGCCAACACCACACCTCGCGAAGCTGCCATGGCTTCCAACAACACGATACCAAAACTTTCGCCGCCAGTGCTCGGGTATATCGCGATGTCGGCGGCGGCCAAATATTTGGGCTTCTCTTCCTCGCTCACAAAACCAACAAAATCCACCAAATGGGACATGCGGCAGGTTTTAACATACGCCTTCAGCTCGGCCTCCAAAGGCCCAGTGCCACAAATAACCACCTTCACTTTATCGACGGGAGGAAGTGTTCCGGCCTCAAAAATGCGGCGAATGGCGCGCAGTAAATACTGGCAACCCTTGCGGTCCACCAAGCGACCGAGAAACATTATATTAAGCGTATGGGCGTACTGCGCCACTGGTTTTTGATCATAAAATGGATTGAGCCGCAGCGTATTTGGTACGATTGCGCTTTCAACACGGTACGTTTCCCACGAAAAATCTTGGGCAACTTTCGATACGCTCATGATCTCGTCGATGCATGCCAACGACCTGGCGGTTATGATGCGCAGTAGTGTGTTGGCAAAATGCACCAGGTGCGAATGCGGCGCAATATGAAAGGTCGCCACCACACCGGTTTGCGGCCCAGCGGCTCTAATGACCCGGCCGCCCAGCATCGGACTATAGGGCATCTGCACATGAATAATGTCGAACTCTTCATGCGCCAGCAGTCGTCGGATTGCACGTTTAGAGGCCGGCAGCGGAATCGACATGCGATTGCCATTAAATCGCACTTTGATGTTTTTGGCCATGCTATGGATATTCGGAATGTCAGTGCGCTTGGTTTCGCCCACAATATAATGGACGCTGTGCCCGCGCGACGCAAACCACTGGCCGAGCGTCAGCACGTACTGTTGTACACCGTCGGTTTTGTCGAGCGAATCATCGAGTACAAATGCTATTTTGTAGCTGTCCATATGGTACCCCGTGGTTTATTCGGTGGGCTTCTTTTTGCCGCCGTGTTCTTTGAGGGCGGTTTTGTATACTTCTTCGTATTGGTCAACAATGTGCGCGTAGCTGTATTGGCCGATTTCGTCAGCAGCCCAGTCGCGCCACAGCTTGCGCAGGTCGTTTTCGTGCAACAGCAGATTGAGACGACGGGCAAATTCGGCGTGATGCTGGGGGTTCACGAGCGAAATCGCACCCAGGCCCTTCATGACACTGGCGTAACCGGGATTGTCTCCTGCCACCGTCACCAGGCCGCAGGCCATGGCCTCGAGCAGGACAATGCCGAAGCTCTCGCCGTACAAAGCAGGTGAACAGTACAGGTCGGTGGTGCGCAGGTAATGGATTTTTTCTTTTTCGGTTATAAAGCCGATGAAATCGACGTTTTGCAGGCCAAGTTCGGCCGCTAGCGCCTCTAGTTTGGAATGGTCGGGGCCGTCTCCAGCGATGATGAGGCTGGTGTCGGGACTCATCTGCGATAACTGTTTAAAGGCATGTAAGAGGTGCTTTACACCCTTGCGCTGCTCTAGACGCCCCAAATAGAAAATGGTTTTTGGTTTTTTGCTGTCGCTGCGGCGGGCGGGCGCTTTGTAACGCCCCAAGTCGATGCCATTCGGGATAAGCGCCACCGGTTGGTCGGTCAGACTGCACACATATTCGGCTGCGGCTTCGGAAGGCGCGGTGAAGGTGTCGATATATTTGAGCACCGATTTGGTGTAAGGCGTAACGACCTTGATGATAGTGCGGGTCATCATGCTTTCGGGCAGTTTGGCATGAAAAGTCGCGACGTTCACGCTGTCAGAGCGGCTCAAAATCTGCGCACTGATCATTGGAATCCACGGTTCATGGAAGTGCAGAATATCGAACTGGTGATCGGCCAAAATCTGGTCGATCTTTTCATTTATGCCAGCCGAAACCTGGATGGTGGTATGCGTAGGCGAATTAAAATCGGTTGCCATACCGATAAAGATAACTTTTTGACTGGGTTCGACTTCGAAATCTTTGGGCTGGGGCGTAATGACATACACGTCGTGACCGCGCCGGTTGAGTTCGGCTTGCATGGCAAAGATGATTTCTTTGACGCCGCCGCCTTTGGCAATACTGTACGGGCAAACCAAGCCAATTTTCATACTGGGGGTATTATAGCAGCTATTTTGCTGCGGGCCTCGAAAGTGCCTGTCGCAGCTTGCGGGGCAGTAGTACGGCCAGCTCCTTTTTGTCGGCCAATAGGCCAGGGGTATGGCCACGGGCGCTAAAGAGCGCCTGGTGACATTCTCTAAAGGCAACGAGCATATGTTCCTTGACGACTGGGTTATTAAGGTAAGGGTCCTCGCGAGAAGCCACGTGCCACACCGTCAGGTCAATCTGCGTGCGACAATTATCGATGTTCAAAAATTCGCTGGTGGTGAGCCAGTGGGTGCGAACGTCATTGGATTGCCAGAGACGCAGGTCAAATTCGACCATTAGACGAAATTCTTCGGGATCCATTTCGAGCAAGCGACGTTTGCCGTTTGGCAGCTTCGTATAAAGTTTGGAGATAACAAAATGGTTGAGGAAACAATACCGAATAGTAAAGGCCAAGGGCCGCGTGGCAAGAATGCGCGAAAAGCGACGGGCCAGCATGCGGTGAGCGGGCTTGAATGTAAAGTCGTCGCGATGCATAAAGCCGACAATACTCACCAGAATATCGACTTTTTTGGCCAGTTCCGGATATTTCTGCAACATACGCGTCGCGACTGCAAACCCAAATGAGATGCCGACGATGGTAATGCGGCGGCGCTTGTAACGCATCTTTATAAAGGCTGCCAGATAATCGGCAAAGTTATCGATGGTTGGCTCGCGCCCGATTTTACCAAAGCTATCCATGCCGCCAAATCCCGGCATGTCAGGCACGGTCACACTACCATATTCATTGAGATTTTGGATGAGTCCCCACCAGCGCTCGATGAGTGCGTGATGCCCGTAAACCAACAGAATCTCACGATTTTTATTGTTTTTGGCAGGCAAACGCATCATGCGCCCCTGAAGACCATTCATGTTGAGCGGCACAATGTAGTCATCGGGATTAAGAATGGTCAGCTTGCCCATGCACTTCCTAGGTTACATTTATAAATTCTTCTTTCGGCTATTATAAGGCAATATTGCTAAATTTTTGCGACTTTTTTCGGTTTTTGGCCAGGTCATCCTACAATGGTAAGCGGTATGAAGAAATTTTTAGTGATTGTCATCTTGTTATTGGTGGTTTTAGGTGGCTGGTGGTGGCTGCACGGCGAGTCAGCCAAAGATACTGGCGGCAGTCCAGCCCAGAACAAAGTGCAGGCCTTTAATAAAAAACAATATTCTTTGGATGACCCGAATAGTATCTGGGTAATTGCCAACAAACACCGGCAACTGACGCCCAAAGATTATAGACCAAGCGATCTGGTCAGTCCGAATGTACCGCTACGCCTGAGTGCCGGGACGGAAGAAATGCAGGTTCGCCGTGAAGTAGCAACCGCCCTTCAGACCATGTTCGCCACAGCCAAAAACAATGGACTGGAGCTGATGGTTTCGAGCGCATTCCGCTCGTATAATTTCCAAAAAGGATTATACAACAGATATGTTATCCAACAGGGAGAGGCCGTAGCCGACACCCAAAGCGCCCGGCCTGGCCATAGCGAGCACCAAACCGGCTTGGCCATCGACGTCGAGCCAGCAAGCCGCAAATGCGAAGTTGAGGAATGCTTTGCCGACACTCCTGAGGGCCAATGGATCGCCCAACATGCACACGAATACGGTTTTATCATCCGCTACGGCAAAGATCAAGAGGCCATGACCGGCTATATTTATGAACCCTGGCATTTGCGCTATGTAGGAAAACCGCTTGCCGAAGAGGTGCAGAAGAAAGGTAATCCACCCCTCGAAGGCTTCTTTGACCTAGAACCTGCTCCAAATTATCGCTAAGCCTTGCAGTTATAGGACTTCTATTCTATAGTAATCCGGTGCCAAATTTTGAACTGCAACCACTCAATCATTTACGCAGCCAATGCCAATTGGGGCAAGGGGAGTCGGTATTGGTTCCTACGCATCCCGAACTTCGTTTGATAGCGGCAAGTTTAGGCGACATTGTCAGCAACCAAATACTGCTGACGCCACGAGAGACTGCGATCGTAAATAATCCACTTATCCAGCCTTCAGCCCCTTACGACATATACCGCAGCCCTCGCGACCGACGAGCATTTAGTATGCGACTAGGGCCTGCCGACGTTGCTGTGGCCAATTCAATTACCGTTAAAGGCGGGGATCTGCCTTTTGCCAAAGAAATCCTACACAAATACTACAATGACACCTGTCGTCGAATCCATGAGCGACAAATACCCGGTGCAGGCCTACTCCAGCACTGTCAAGATGAATTCAAAGCAGCAGAAACGCTGCAAAGCCTGGCCTTTGATGTTCTGTGCCGCCCAACACACACAGCGCTACCCGTTTGCGTAAGCACCATAACGGGCGTCGGAGTAAACAACCGCGGCACCATCCCGATCATTGACTATATGAATTCGGACGACTACCTAGACCTCGGAGAATACGAAAACCCGCGCCGTCACATTGCCCGCGGGCAATGTGCACAGCTCGGAACGCTCCTACTCGAAGAATACGGATTGCAGCCCGCAGAGTATATATATGCCACAAAAGGGGCAAATATCCGTATCCGGGCATTGTCCCAATCTCGCTATTTTGGCGGCAAAGATAATTCGGACGATGACCAGGCGTTTCTGGACAAGGTCAACAGGCTGGGCAGTCCTTTTATGCGCATGCATCATGATTATTTTTTGGATGGCGACGATATTCAGAAGTTTGAGCATCGCAAGAACACCGTATTGCGCACCGTTTATCATACACTGGGGACGGCC
>CAZSZJ010000011.1:0-44248 GCA_964610985.1 uncultured Candidatus Saccharibacteria bacterium
GACTGTAAATCAGCCCTCTCCGAGTTCGGGGGTTCGAATCCCTCACCCTGCACCAGCCAATCTCTTATGATCACTTTTTTCAAAGAGATTGGTTTTTGCTTTTTATTATTTATTACAGAAACGAGGGTTATCTATGCGAGTGCCAGGATTTTTTAACAGAACAAAAGCTCTTGAAGGGCAAGTCGACGCGGTAACACCAGCCGAAGTAAGCGAGGCAACCGTCCCGCCTGAAGTCACCGCTGCTGCGTACAATCATCTAGCGAAATATACTCTGGGTATTTTAACTGAGCATGGCAGCGATGTTGCCAAGTCAAGCCGCAGGAGCCTCAGGCTTACGCATGGCATTGAAAAAAAAGCCGCCCAGGGTTGGCTAGTAGAGCTGGCCGTTGATTACCCAGAAGCCAGTGAGCCAACGGCTTTGGAAAGAATACGGCAGCAAGTTAAGTACGATCGCGAAGCTGATTTAAGTACGCAAAACCTGGCTATCGATTTTAATAATGGAGACAAAGAGGATTCTACAGTTATATGCAATGTACTTTTCCGCGGAAAAGATCAGGACAAGGGACTTGTGCGTTTTGACACCGCAGTAGAAAAGCCAATTACCGATCTTCGTAGCATCAACTCACTCGGCCGCCAAATAGGCATGGCGGTTGCAGCCGCAGGCATAGAAACAGTGCCGTATGAACCCTTTGTCGTCGAAGAAACCGTAGAAGCAGCGCCAGCCCTACCAATTCCAGCAATAGAGGAAACCAACTAAGTATAAAAAGAATCTTATTTGGACTAACATAAAACCGCGTTTACCCTAGTCAAATAAGGCTTTAACTGCTATAATTCGTACTTGATTTGCCGTCGTAGCTCAGTGGTAGAGCATCGCCATGGTAAGGCGGGGGTCTCGGGTTCAAATCCCGACGACGGCTCCATCAAGTACGTGACCGGTCCGCTTGCGAACAGCGGACCTTTAGCTTTAAAAGCGAGAATATCATGCCCAAACCCTCTCCCATCGAACGAGTTATTCAAGAAGAACAAGAATTTGACAGAGCCGCGGATGCGGCCGAACAATTAGCCGTGTTTCTAGGTTCTGCGCTAAAAGTGCTAGGCAAAGAAGACGGCGACGACCGTTCACTGGACATTCCGTTTAGCGACGAACCTGACTGGTCTCTAGACATAATTGCCCCCCAGACTCTTGTCGATAACTTGCCGCGATGTGCCGCCAACGTTCCGTCGCCCGGCTGCTTCACCTTGGGCTTATGGCATAGCGAAAGTGACGACATTGCAGCAAAAACAGCCGTGAAGTATATCGAAAGAAATGGACGCTGGGAGGTTCAAGACAGCTTGAGTTCGGAGCAAACCGCATATAGCCTCGACCAAATAATCAGACTCACCCAATTAATTGTTGGCGGCGTAAAACGCTACGAAAAGCAAAACGACATCACCTCGCCACCCGATCCGAGTCATAAAGGATAAGTATGCATACATCAGGCTACCTAGGCGACCACCTCAATACTTATACCGGCATAGCCGGGGAACCACTTCATCCGGAAGTGCTTCAGCCATATGAGTACACCGCTCGTCATGGAGGCGATACCTTTAGAATGCTGCATAGTAGAGCACTGTCCTTTGCACTGGTCTTTGAATGCAACTGGGAAAGCGGCCCCGCCATCCAGACACCGTGCATGATGCTGGATAGATACTGGTCAGCCTCTTTGTCTCTTGACCGACTAGACTACCGCGTATACGGCGCGGAAAGCGATGTCACTCTGTCGGTTTTTGGTCAAGTACCGAGCGCGACAGGGCATAAAAATCTCCTAAGCTTCGATCATGTAATCCGACCGGGTTCAGTTGAGGTGGACAATGACTTTTTACTTTTCCCCTACGAGGCTTCAGGGCTCTGCATAGATTTGCTTGCCGGAAGGTACAGTCTCTTGTTGGCCCAAACCATGAAAGAGAGTCGATAGTATGCACATCAATGGGCATTTTGGAGAATTGCTAAACAGACGCTCGGGTGCGGCGGTTACTGAACTACCATTAGATGAACTGACAACGTATGAAGCTGTTGCGCTCAGTGGCGACCCGGCTGCAACCTTGCATAGGGTAGCAAGCAGGCTATTACTAAGTCATAGCCTCACGGACTCGGCCGACAACCATCGGATTACCAGCAAGCTCGTGAGCTTGGATGAATATTGGTATATGGATCTAAACATGGACCGGACCGACCAATTAGTCCATGGCGACGAAGCAGCCATCCAATTAGGTGTTTGGCCCAGTAGCAGGATGCTTGGCTTATCGCCAACCGACGCTTTTCTGGAATACACAATACGGCCCGTCGTGGCACTTGAGAATACCGACCCCATGATGCTTCCCGCCAGTCACATGCGCGTTTTGTTAGACACCGAAACACCAGGGTTATGCGTAGACATACTGGCAGCTTTTAAGGAGCTCGAAACTGGTGCATGAGCTGGGATATTTAGGGCGCGACCTGAACAGGGCGGCCAATGGCAGTCATCTTTACGAACCACAAGCTAAGGTAAATATGAGTGAAATTCTAGTATCACGGCCCGAAGACGTTACAGCGACCGCGGCTTTGCACAATTTGCTGGGCGTACAGATCCTCAAGGCCTGCATACCAGAAAATGGCAGAGATCCTATGTATGATCCCGACTACTATCCCTTTCAGCATTGCACCGACACATACACGCTGGATGGCTATTGGGATATTTTTGGAGATGTTGCCGTTAATGGCATGTCTTTGCCGTACCATTTACTTGGCGGCCCCGCGCCCATTACGCTACACATCATGCCAGGAGAACAAAATCCTTGGAATGACAAAATACTCATAGAATATGAATTGCTGGATGTAACGCCCGGAGAAGTGATTCACTATCAAACAAGTCTTCAGGTTGATGATATGGAATATTTTGCCGACAGAGGAAGGAGTCGTACACTTACTGAAGACGAGACCTGGGGTTTATGGCTGGATCTTTCGATCGCAATTAATGCACCTAAACCACTAAAAGATCCTTCCCTTCAGGAAGGCATTAAGATCTTCCCGCGCATTGAAGGTAGGCTTGACGACTAGGATGATGTTTAGTAGCGCCTATGCAAGTAGTAACATAACATCCACCCGGATGATATCAAAGGAGACCCCATGCACACTTCAGGCTATTTAGGACCAAATCTACTTAATGAGCACTCTGGTATCAGTGGCCAACCACTAAGCCCGGAAGAGCTCGCCGCTTACGAAGAAATTATGGGCGCTGGAAATCCTTTCGAGAGACTCCATCAAACTGTTCTGGATCTCGTCCTTAAACATACTGTGGGAACCAGCAACGAAAGCGCCTTCGAATCCAGACCGTTTTGTTTTGACGAGGCATGGTGGGGCGTAGCAGAGGTAAACAGTAGAGACTTTGCAATACAAGGACGAAAAGCACATGTGCGTCTGCAAGTGTGGGGAAATACCGACGTGCTTGATGAAAATGATTACGATGATGTCTTTGCCCACTACGGCATACATCCAGCCTATACCGTAGAATGGGCAGGTACCGCACGTGACCTGCAGCCAGAGGAAGCTCGCGGCTTAGGCCTCGACGCATTGGCTTCATTTGCCAAGTATAAATACACCACGGACTAGGCGTTTACAAAGATAGCTACATCTGTTAAAATTGGGTAAGACTAATTTATAAAGGTTAAGAATCATGGCAAAAAAGAGCGATAAGCGTAAAATTGTTGGTTTGGTCAGCGAAGAGTCTGGTGAGCGTATTTATTACACGAGCAAGAATTCTATGAACACCCCCGAAAAACTGCAACTGCGCAAATACAGCAAAAAACTGCGTAAGCACGTGATCTTCACCGAAACCAAGAAAAACTTGGGTCGCAACGAAGCACCAAAGCGCTAAATAAAAACCGCCGACACCGGCGGTTTTTTTAATGCAGTGGGTCTGAGCCCTCTATTTATTTGGCGGCAAACTAGGGCTTTACTTTGTGCAAATCGAGGACGGTATTTACGAGTTCGGCATGACTCCAGACGAGCGGCGTAACAGATACGATCTCGCCCGTAATGGGATTGACCTGTTCGGAAAGCATGCCACTTGGCACGGCGTGGGCAATCGACCAATTAACGTAATCTTTGGCGCGGTCCAGTTGGCCGATCCGAATGTAATACTGCGCCATCCACAGCGTTGTGACATGCCACGGGTTGCCCGGATAGTTATCATATGAGCGGAAATAATAATCGTTTTCGTAGCGCGGCAAGCCACCGGACGGCGTTTTATCCAATAGTGTTTCTTCGATCGCCTTGGCGGTTTGTTTGATCTGCTTGGACCCCATGTCCGTCGCGAACATCAGCGGACCATATAGGCTTGAAACATCAAGCGTATTGTCAAACGTCAGCGATCCGTCTTCTTGCAACAGAAAGCCCTTGCGGAATGCACCACGTGATTCATCGAAGAATATTTTGCTGTTTTCGAGGATCTCAGCTGCGACCGCACGCCATTTTACGGCGTCATCGGGATATTCAAAGATTTCGGCAAAGTCAGCGGCGGTCAAAAGTGCCTGATAGACCACAGATGTTGTGTATGTACTGGTCAAAAAGCGTTCTTCCCAGAGGTCGTAGCTGGCGTGTGGCAGTTTGGTGTGGTCATCAATAAAGTTGGCAATAAAGTTTGCACCCGGTTGGATGAACGTATTGTACAGGCTAAAGACAAAGTCATGGTCGCCGCTATAGTCGTAATATTCACCTAGCATGTAGATCACAACAGCCGTTTCGTCTTCTTGGATGGCCAGTTCTTTATGCTTGCCATGAAGGAGCGGGTGCCAGGTACTGCCGATGGCTCGGTCGGGCTGATATTTGTGCATCAGGTAACCGTCTGTGGTCATAATATCGCGGCAAAATTCGAACAGTTTGCGCGGTTCCTCACGGAAGCCCATGCGGATGAGCGGCCACACGGCGTACGCGCCGTCGCGCGGCCATACGTAGCTGTAATAATCGCGTCCGAAGTTATAAATAGACGAGTCACAGCTGGCCACCACACCACCGCGTTTATCGCAGTGCACTTTAATGACCATCAACGATTTTTTGATGATATCTACGTATTCGTCTTCGATCTCGTGTAGTTTACCGGATGCGGTTGCCAGCCAGGTCTGCCAGTACTGGCGGGTCATTTCTTGGCGGCGTTCGATGCCTTCAGACAAAAATTGGTGATGGATTTTTTCGGCGCTAAACTGCGAGTCGGCGGCAATAATCCAATAATCAATGCGCGTTTTTTCGCCGCCGCTGAGGCCGCACGGAAAACGCATCACCGAATCGACACCACCATGCTCAACGGCATTGCCCGAAAGTTCGCCGTCTTCGGCGTCGCGGTAGGTACCCTCTTTGCCTTCGATGGCATAGTTGCCCACGGCAAACTGGTCGTATACTTCGCCGTCTTGGTTTTGGCCGTAGATCAGCAGGGCGCAGCGCCCTTTGTAGTCCAAAATATAGTTTTCATCGGGCACAAACATGGCCGTGTCGGCCCGGCCGCCGCGGGAAATCTGGAACACTTGGTGCGTAAACAGCCGGATATCGTGGTACTGGTCGGATGTGTTTTTAATGCTTATGCGGCGACAAAAAGCATTGACTTCGCTATCGACGAAGTCGTTAAAAACCAACTCGACACCGGTCGCTTCGTGAAAAGCAGTAATGTTGCTAATGAGCGCGTTGGCATCGAAGTCGATAGTCATCTTCCAGGTACCGTCGTCCATCCAGCTAAACATGCCGTCCACCCACACCCCAATTTTGTGGCGCATGCTGCGGGCATTTGTGAGATTATCCAAACCCACATAAGGATAGTAAAAGTCATGCACCAGGCCATAACCGCCCAAACCCACGGTCAAGCTGCCATTACCCAGCATCACCGGCCGGCCGACACTCATAGCAACGCTCCCTTTTGGGTTAAGCGCGAACGCATGTCGTGATACGCGTTCATAAATGCGATGTAGGCATCGTACGGGTTTTCGTAGGGGCTAAAATAAGCATGGATGTCGCCGTCGTTGAACCATTTGGTGCACATGTAGTAAAAGTGGTCGGAGGTCTGCAAGCGCCGCCAGTCTTCAATGATCGCCAGGTCGCCGGTTTCGTGGACGGCTTTTTCTAAGCCATACAAACCTGTAATGGCCGTCGACTGCATGCTGTTGCCGAGCCAAGCACTTAGGTCGCGTTCGGTGTCAGCCCAGGTAATCGTTTGCGGCACGTCCACAGTGTCGACCGGCTGAAATGTATCAATCGATTCGCTGACCGTGGTAAATATATTGCCCTGGGTGCGTAGCCACTCGCCAGGTAAATGTTCCAGAAAATCAAAAATGCCTGACGCCTCCCACTGGTGTTCGCCGAACGTTTCGTAGTCCATAAAGAGGTTATACACCTGGGCATCATGCATCCCGTTGAGCCATCCGGCAAATTTGTCGGCGGTCAGGGGCCAGCCACTCCAATTACGGTCACCAAACCGAAAAGCGATGTCATCGCTCAGGCGGTAGTTTTTGGTCAGCAGCCGGATGCTTTCGGTGTATGCGGGGCAGTACACAAAGTTGGCGCTCCGCCAACCGAGCACCTTGTCCCAGCCTTCGGCCAAAATGCCTTTATAGCCCGCTTTGTCGGCCCAATACGCGAGGTCGTTATTGTAGGCAAGCTCGGTGTTGCGGAATACTTTTGGCGTTTGGCCAAAGACTTGCTGTACTTTTTCGCGGTGCATCCGTACCTGCGCCTCAAACTCATCACGTGAATAAAAGAACGCCAGACTGTGGTGATACGTTTCGCCCACAATTTCCACACGGCCGGTGTTGGTGAGGTCGCGGAACGACTGCAATACATGGGGCGCCCAGCGCTCCAACTGTTCAATAACCGTGCCTGTGATAGACATGCTCAGACGGAACTCAGGGTGTTCGGTCAGGAGTTTTAGCAAACGTTGGTTGGTAGGCAAGTATGATTTTTCGGCAACTTTGTGCACGATACGTTCGTTGCTGGTGCGGTGGTCGTAGTCGGCGTCAAAATAATCGTGGCGGTTTGCTATATCAAAGATGGTGTATTGCCGCACCCGGTATGGCTGATGGACATGTAAGTACAGGGAAATCGCCTTGGTCATGCTGCAACCTCTTCAGGTTGAGTTTGCACATGCTTGTCGTAAATGCCCAGTAGTTTGTCGGCTGAATGATCCCAGCTGTAACGCAGATATTCACGGAGCGAGTTAGCATGCAACTCGTCGCGCAGAGCATCGTTTTGGACGAGAGCGGTCATTTTGTTGGTCATTTCATCCACATCCCAAAAATCTACTTTGAGCGCGTTTTTGATAATCTCGGAAACGCCGGTTTGACGGCTGAGCAGTACGGGCGTGCCGTAGCCGATAGACTCGAGTGCGGTGAGTCCGAATGGCTCCGACACCGAGGGCATGACGAATAAATCAGCCACGGTGTACGCGTCGCGGTAACCTTTGCCGCGCTGAAAATCGGCAAATAGCACGTTTCCGCCAATGCCGAGTTCGGCGGACAGGGCAATGAGTTCGTTGCGTTGTTCGCCGGAACCCACCACCAGCAAGAGCGTCTTGGGAGCAAAATGCACCACTTTTTGGAAGGCGCGCAGAAGGTTAGGCAGCCCCTTTTGGATGGTCAAACGACCAACATTGGCGATAACCCTGTAGCCCTGTTTTTTCATATCCTCAAGATAAGTATAGGCATTGTCGGTACCCACGGGAGCGATCAGTCCGCTCGGGTCGAAGTGGTTATGCACTACCTCTATTTTGTCTTCGGGGATATCGTATTCGCGTACGATAGCATCTTTGGTGTGTTGGCTCACGGCCACTATGCGGTCAGCGAGCAGCAGCGCCATACCCTCAATTTCACGCACCAACGGATTGCCGCCGTAAGGTTTGCCGGCGCGGTCAGATTCTAGAGAATGCAGATGCAGAATAAGCGGTTTACCACTCATGGTCTTGGCCCGGATAGCCGCGCGGCACGTCAGCCAGTCATGCGCGTGGATCACATCGAACACAGCTTCTTCCACAATACGCTCGACGGCTTTTTCGTAAATCGCTACCTGGCCAAAAAGGTCCACGTCCTGGACTTCGCCATTGGATTTGATGTACCGAAAACTGTCGTAGGCAATGCCAGCCTTGAGTACCGCCTGCACATCCTGCGGATGCGCGGCATTAACCCGCATGAATGTCACCCCTGGATGATCGGCGGTATAGGGGACGACAAACTCTATATCCGCACCTTTTTTGGAGAGTGCCTTGCACAGCTGGAGACAAGCGACCCCCAGTCCACCACTATTGTGGGGTGGCAATTCCCACCCAAGCATCAGTATCCTCATCGCTCTCTTCGCCGGTGCTTTAATTTATACGTGTATTATAAGCGTAAGCGCCCGGGAAGCACAACCTTTTTAATCGGCTTTAAGAAATCTTTCAGTCTTTCATCAGGCGTTCGAGGGCAATCTCGAAAGCAGCTTGCTTGAGTGAAAGCTTGCGTGCCGCGGCACGGTCCATCATGCCGCCAGAAGCCTGCACCAAAATCTCCTCAAGTTTTTGGTTAACTTCGGCCTCAGACCAGTGCGCTCCATCTTTGTTTTGCAGCCATTCCAGATATGACACGATCACGCCGCCGGCGTTGGCCACGACATCGGGCAGAATAATGATGCCGCGCCGCTCAAGCAGCCGTTCGGCTGCGGCGCTCACCGGTCCATTGGCCAGTTCAACTATAAAGTCAGCCTTTACGCTATCTTGGTTATGCTCGGTCACGGCGTCCTCAAGGGCGGCCAGAACCAAAATATCTGCCCCCAGGGAAGTAATAAGTCCGCTAGGCTGTGGCGTTACCAGCTGTAGATCATGCAGCGCTTCTGGGCGGGGCGTGCCACTCGGCACATGCACGGCGTGCATTACATCGATGCCATCCGGCTGAACCCAGGTGTGTTTGCTATTGGATATGGCGATGAGTTTGAGATTGGGGTAGTCGCCCAGCACCTTTGCAAACCAATAACCGACATTGCCAAATCCTTGCATGGCGACAGTCAGTGGCTTATCCATCAGACCCTGCCGCTTCAGCAATTCGATCAGAGCGATTACGCCGCCGCGGCCAGTTGCGGCCTCTCGGCCCTCGCTACCGCCCTTGTCCATGGATTTACCGGTAAATGCACCGGGATCTGTCAAACCCACAGCCTGCTCGTATTCGTCGGTCATCCAGTCGATGATTTCGGCGTTGGTGTTGACGTCCGGGGCGGGGATGTCTTTGTTAGAACCAATGTGCGGCGACAAGTGCCGCGCATAGCGGCGAGCCAAAATCTCGACGTCTTCCTTACTCAATTCACGAGGATCGACAGCTACGCCGCCCTTACCACCGCCAAGCGGCAATCCTACGGCAGCCGTCTTAAAACTCATTAGCGTGGCCAGCGCGCGCACTTCTTCGATATTTACATGCGGATGGAACCGAATACCGCCTTTGTACGGCCCGCGTTTACTGTTGTGCTGCACGCGAAACGCTGGGTAGCGCTTGCCATTTACTTCAATTGCAAAGATATGTTCGGCCTCGGCTTCCAGGACAGATTGAATGGTTTTTTCGTCGTAGCCCAAGCGTTCGGCGGCATCACGGATAGCGGATTGGGCGGTTTCTAACATGGTTTTGCTCATACAGGCAGTATGCGCCGGGGCAGGTCCAATATTCAAGTCGGGTAGTACGGTTTTTAGCTTGATGCAGGGGTATTGTCAAGCATATGCCATAGATGCCAACTGGCGATGGTACGGTATGGTCGCCAGCGTTCGGCAAAGGCGGCGAGCTCGGCATGTGGCGGCAGCGTATCCCAGCCATACAGGCGCATCATGGCCCGCTGCAACCCCACATCATCCGGAGCAAACACGTCCAGCCGTCCCAACGTAAACATCAAAAACATCTGCGCGGTCCACACGCCAATGCCCTTTACCTTGGTCAGTTCGGCGATCACCGCGTCATCATTCAGGCTTTCCAGATGATTAAAGACTGCTGAATCGGCCACAAAATGTTGCGCCAAATCTTGCAGATAGCGTACCTTGGAACGCGACAGGCCGATTTCTTTGCAAGCTGTTTCATCCAGAGCGACAACGCGCGCAGGCTCGAGAGCCGTCCGCTCCTCAAAACGTCCAAAAATACTTGCCGCCGCTTTGACCGAAATCTGTTGGCCAACAATTGACCGTGCGAGCGAGGCAAAATAATCCGTTCGCGGTTCACGAACCAAAGTACCGTGCTGGGTAATGATCGCGCCGAGCACCGGATCCAATCGGGACAACTCTTTTTCTCCAGCCAAAATAGCTGCTCGCACATTATTCATATACTGCAATTGTAGCAAATCGATAAAATGTTCCGAAAAGCAAGCAATTGTATTGAGCTTTGGTTGATTATCGTTATAATGGACCTGAGTTCAAAATTTTAGCAGCACGTCGGAAGACTCCGAGGTGCTTTCTCTAAAGCATAAATACAACAGAAAGAATACATGACCCGAGTACAAGAACTCATGGTAGATACGCCTCCGCTAGAGTTAGACAAAAGGCTCCAGCACACTGACCGTATACTTATGCCCTGGGGGCGGCACTTTGAAATGACGCGGGGCTTTCTGGCCCTGTGGGGAGTTTCTTTGATCTTTGATCAGCCCGAAAATGGAGGCGCGGTCAGTGTGCCGGGCCGCTCCGAGACCATCCCCTTTGACACAATGCGCGATAACGCTATCCCGGGTGAAGTCAGCGATAATGACCAGAGGATCATGGGATTTGGATGCCACCACCAGTATGTCGAAAGTAGAGCCGAATTAACAGACGACACCAGGTATGCCCACGCCTTTCCCGTGCCAGGAGCGCGATTTGTCGTAGCCGCCCGCCGCGAAGAGAAAACAGAAATACTGCAGCGCCTGGAAGACGGAGTGATAACCAATAATGATACTGAATATATACGAACCACAAGGGACATATTGCTTGACCGGCCGGATTTATACGCGCTCGATCCTAAATTCGTAAGGAAGGGGACAAGTGAATGGCGCGGGCGCCTTTCAGCCAAGACTCGCACTATAACCGCCCTTACACAAACGCAGAGAACGCTTAGGGGCCACGGCTTGGACATTGTCGTCGAAGGTTTAGGCGACGTCATGGTCGATGCCTGGTGGCGCGACGTGCCGGTCATTTGAAAATTGAAACTCGATTAAGTTCCGATAGTTGACAGGAACATGTGCATTTTTGTAAGCTAGTCATAGAATCAGTCGGCGATCACGCTCAATAAAAATGGGCAACAGATACGCCTTAATTTTTATCATAGGAGCCTACCTTGGCAGCCTCACCCGATCTCCACATACCCACATATTCTCCAGATAAGCTCATGAAGATGCCCGTGTGGGAAGTAAGCGACCTGGGGACCGAGGCGCTCCAAACACGGGTCTGGGCGGATATTGGCGCGTGCGGACTAGCAGGCGACGAGCAAATAGAATGGGCGTTTCGTGAAGCGCCCATTTTGCATGCCGGACAGCGGCGCACGAACGGCGAATACATCCAGCATCCACTGCGCGCCGTGCTATACGCCATTTCATACGAAGTGCCCGAAGAGCATAGGCCCACCCTGATCGCCGGCCTTTTGATGCACGACACCGTCGAAGACCAGTCGCTACGCATCATCGAACGTCATGGTAACGGCTTCCACGTTCCCACGGCAGACGAAACACAAAATATTGAACTGGCGATGCAGTGCCTCAAAACAGGCACCCCGCTCACGGCCGCGACCATCGACTTTATTGACCGAGTGACCGAGCGGCCGTTCCTTATTGACCCCCATCTGCCCAAAGAAATAAAACGCGTCCTAAAGAATAAGGTCTTTTTTGAACATACGCGTCATAATATATTTACCGATCTAGTGGCGACTGTGGGCAAGCGTGCCGACGTCGAAGACAATGGCGTCCATAATGACCAGACGATAGGCAAAGAAAAGATGCTTAAGTCTGACGTTAAGTATTACCCGCTGTGGGATGCACTCGAAGAATCGCTGCGAAGCCCGGACAGCCTAATAACCGGCAAGGCACGAGAAACGACCAGCCAGATTTTTGCCCTCGGCCGACTGCGTGCACAAAAACGAATACGAGAGGCAGGCATTTCGATCGACGGTATTTCTGAAACGCTCAAGGCATCGTAAAAGCTGATGTCATATCCAGAACCGGTATCTCACCGTTTTTTTGCGTAAACTCGTTAGTTTGTGGATCATACGCATATTCTTTCGCCATTTCGCGGCCATTGGCCGCAATGTCTTTGAGCGCACCGGTGATCATATCGACCGTTTCGTCGCTGACAGTCGGATGTAATGACACGCGCACAAAACCAGGCTTGTTGGACAAATCGCCCACATCAATTTGGTCGGTAATTTTCTTCGAAAACTTTTGGTCGATACTGAACAAGCGGTGACCATAAGTGCCCGCACAGGCGCAGCCGCCGCGCACCTGGATGCCGTAATAGTCATTGAGCAGTCGCGCAACCAGGTTGTAATGCAAGCCATCGATGGTTAGTGCGAATACAGCCAGGCGTTCGCGATGATCTGCGGCCAGTATTGACAAGTTTGGCACATCTTTGAGGTCGGCGAAAAACTGCTGACACAATTCTTTTTCGCGCCGGGCGATATTCTCTAGACCCATTTGTTCTTTTAGTTTGATAGCCAATGCAGCACGAATGGTACCGAGGAATGGTGGTGTGCCGCCGTCTTCGCGTGTTTCGATATCTGGATAGTAGTGTTTACCGCCCCAAGGATTTGTCCAGAGCACTGTGCCGCCGCCGGGACGGTCGGGCACTTTATTCTTGTAGAGCAGCTTATTAAAAATCAGCACACCGGGCGCCCCTGGACCGCCAAGAAATTTATGCGGCGAAAAGTAGATGGCGTCGAGCGACCCGGCTGCGCTCGGATGCATGTCAATCACATCGTAGGGTGCGGCACAGGTGTAGTCAACAAAACAAAACCCGCCCGCTCGGTGCATAATCTCGGCGATATCGTGAATAGGCGGGCGAACACCAGTTACGTTGGAGCCAGCGGTAACGGCCGCGATTTTTATGCGGCGTTTCTTGTAGCGTTCCAGAAGTTGCCGTAGCGCATCAAGGTCAACGGCCGACGTCGCAGTCTGCGGCAAAACCACCACATCGGCAATCGTTTCCGTCCAAGATGTGTGGTTGGAATGGTGCTCAAGCTCGCTTACAAACACCAAAGGACGGTCAGCTTCGGCAATATGCACCTGGCTTTGGTATGCTTCTGGCAAGCGCCAGCCCAAAATACGTTGTAGCAAAACGACCGCCGAGGTCATACCCGAACCAGTCATAAGCAATGCATCGTCGTCCTTCGCACCAACGTGCGTTTTAATGATGCGCTTGGCTTCGTGATAACTGCGTGTCATGGCCGTACCGGTGGCATTGGTTTCGGTATGGGTGTTGGCTACCCAAGGGCCAAAGACGTTTAGCATTTGTTCTTCGATAGGACGATACAGTCTGCCGCTTGCCGCCCAGTCGGCGTAGATAAGAGGAAATGTGCCTTGTGGCGTTTGTATTACCGATGTAGACCCAATAATATGCTCTCGGTATATTGTAAAATTCACCGAGCGTTTCATAGTAATTTCAGAATAGCATCTTTTGAATCTTAATTACTAATTAAAAGTTGATTATCTCACAGCCACAGGTTTAAACCGGAGTTACGCTAAAAGCAAGACAAACAAGGAGGATGTATGCCCCAAGCCACGCCAAACCAATACGATATGCAAAACCCTCTCACGCAGTACACCAAGCCGCCATTTGAACCCCAAACGCAGCCCGAACCGGGCCTAGCCAAAGAAATGACCCCAAGACCCGACCATGGCGAAGAAAGCTACAAAGGTCTCGGACGTTTACAGGGCCGTAAGGCGGTAGTAACTGGCGCGGATTCTGGCATCGGTCGTGCTACCGCCATTGCTTTTGCGCGTGAAGGCGCCGATGTTGTGCTCAACTATCTGCCGAGCGAAGAATCGGATGCCAAGGAAGTAATAGCCCTCATCGAAGCCGCTGGATGCAAAGCGATAGCGATTCCGGGCGATATTAGTGACGAATTATTCTGCAAAAAACTTATCAAAGAGGGCGTGGAGGCGTTGGGTGGCCTAGACATTCTAGCCAATATAGCCGGCAAACAGATTGCCAAAAAAAGCATCGCCGATGTAAGCACCAAACAGTTCGATGAAACATTTCGAACCAATGTGTATGGCATGTTCTGGCTTTGCAAAGCGGCGTTGCCCCATATGCCGGCGGGCGCGACTATCATTAACACGGCTTCCATCCAGTCGTATTCGCCGTCGCCTACGCTACTAGATTACGCATCCACCAAGGCCGCCATCGTAGCCTTTACCAAAGCCTTAGCTAAGCAGGTAGCCAAGGACGGCATTCGAGTCAATGCCGTTGCGCCCGGTCCAATCTGGACTCCACTCCAACCAAGCCACGGTCAACCTCCCGAAAAGATTCCAGAATTCGGGGCAAAAGTACCATACGGACGCCCAGGACAGCCTGCCGAAGTTGCACCCATCTACGTACTGCTTGCCAGTCAGGAATCCAGCTATGTAAGCGGGGAAGTATACGGCGTAACTGGAGGTGACCCCCTGCCATAGTGCAGCCCATATAAGTATGCTCCCGGAAACTACTCCTTTATCAAAGATAAATGGTCGAGTCTTGTGGTGCGTTCTAGACCCGCAACCACCGCAGCAATAATCATCATCACATTCGCAAAGAAAGGCAGTCCTATCAGCGGGGCAAACACCGTACCCATTAGACCAAGTAACCAGGCGGCCAGTTGCGGCAGTTCAATAGCCAAAGCTGCAACCACAATGAGCCACGAAAGAGCCGCGATCGCTCGACTGATGATAGGATAGCGGCGCGCCAATTGCCGCCGTTTGGCTTCGATTGTCCATTCGGCTGGCTGCAAATTATAGCGTGTTCTGCCATCGAGCAAATGGCCGTATTCAAACCCATATCCTGCGACGGCGGTTTCGATCCTGAGACCATTTTCAAGTTCAAAGCGAGCCGGTGATGATGACACGGCCGTCACAACACCATCAACAGCCAACATAAGGCGATCGTCGAGGTCCATAAAGTTAACCCGTACCTCGTAGTGACGACCAGCGTGTACGATGCCAAGCGCCGATCTTGTCAGCACCGCCATAAAAGACGCAGGCTTTCCCGGATGGTGAGGCTTGGACTTTTTTGACATCCCGCAAGTATACCATCACCTCGCCAAATTAAAGTGTAATCTAATTCGCTACACGGCTTTTTTGCGAACAATTGAGAAGGCTGGTGGCCGCCATTCAAAAATCATAAATTCTTACTTGCATCGGCCGGGTGAGTGGAATAGTATAATCGGATGTCATTTGCAGAAACGGTAACCGTCGCGCTTGTTGCGTGCGACGAGGCTAATAATATTGCCCGAACACTTGCCAGCGTCAACGCTCAAGAAGGCGACGAGCGATATCATTTTCGTGTGACCGTGGCCGCCAATGGTTGCAAAGACGATACCGCCGAGCGAGCAACGGCAGCCATAGAAAGTTTTGAACCCCGCCCAGACATCTCTTATCGCGTCAAAAAGATATCGACGCCAGGTAAGAATAACGCGATTAATGAGGTATTCGCCGATAGTCCGTCGAGGCTTGGCATGTACGGTGACTGTGACGCCGTGTTTTCGTCTAACTGTTTTGGGCAGATCGTCAAAACCCTGGAGCAGCCAGAAGTATGGGCCTCCGGTCCGGTTTCGCGGCAGATTATTCATCCCAAACTAGTTGGAACTGAGCTCGGCAACATACTGCGTGCAAAGCAGTTGGAAATCGAGTGCAGTGGCAATGTGCCCGCTCCGGTGGGGCGTTTAATTGGCTTCCGACGCGAGCTTCTGGACGACGAAAAAATACCCCTGAATGCTTTGGCCGACGAACGTTTCATTACGCTCACTGCCATAAGGCGGCATGGTCGCCCGGCCGTCAAAACCATTCAGGAAGCTTCGGTTTTTGCCAATGCCGCCCAGACCGTGGAAGATTTTCGGCAAACCGGCGACCGCATCGCAACCGTCAGAAAGATGTTTGTCGCAGCTTATCCAGAGCTAGGCGCTCTCTTGCATGAACTCACCTTGGAGACTTCGCGCAGGGCACCGCCCGAGGAAGAAGTAAGGCGACAAGTTACCTCGAGACTCATCGAAGAAGGCATTGATCCGGCCTGCCTGGATGAGTGGCATCGCCTAAGAGCCGCAGCCAAGCCACGCCCAGAGCTGATTCGCAGCGACGGCACATGGCAGCCAACCCTTTCAACCAAATAGTTTTTCAATTTTTCAATAGTACATAACCTAAAATAGGATGTTTATTAATTATGGCTACGCCGATCGCTGAACGAACCTCACGACAAGAAATCGAACCAACAGAACAGGAGCAGCCAAAGACCTCCACACTTGGCAGAGTTATGGCGATTGCACGAAATGCCACGCGCCAGGTGGTAAAGATCTGCACGGGTGAAGAATACAAAAAAGGCCGCCGACTAACTGCCACTTATACCGCAGGCTCAGTATTAAGTGTTTTGGCTATTATGAACGCTGGCCAGGGGCGGTCCTGGTTTGAGTCCAACAACTCAATTGAAGAGCAGACCATATCGGATGCTGCGTACCGGGCGACCGGCACACGCCTAAACGTACACTGTGGCTTAGAGTCCCCTTTGTCGATTTTAAAGCCCGTACTGAATATGGATGCCGAGGAAGGGCTAGAAACACGAGGAATAATCGTACCTAATATACTTAACCTCAGCGAAGCGAGCTGCAAGGATCTTATGGACATGAATCGTACGGGTGAAATTGAGTCTGATCGTTTGCCAAATACCCAACGCACGCTTCGGTTGATAACGAGGGCTAGCGTTATAGATGGCGACATTCTTAACGCAGAAACCCCGGGTGAAATAAACTGCGTCGCTACCCAATATCATATCCGCGTAGCGGAAGAGCAGGGACTCACCCACAGTTCGGCATTTAACCTACAGATGGCCGAAGTTGCTGGCTATGATGCGCGGCCGTCCGAGGCATTTCAAGATTATGCCATTCCCCCAATGTGCACACTCACCGGTTCGCTTGATGCAAACGTTCAAGGAGGGGTGCTTCCTCAAATCGGCACCGTCCGCCAAAAACCTCCACGATAATGAGCCAGTTAAATAATCCCGAGCAAGGCCCGAAGACCTTTGATAATCACGTACTAGACAGCCTGCCGGAGCTTTTATCTGATCCCGGAATTAATCTGCCTGAGATGGTTCGAACCGACGAACGCTTACAGCACACCGATGTTACGCCACCCCAAAAACCGCCAAAGAATATAGATAGCTATTCGTTTGTACCTCTTACCCGTCTGGAGGGTGTTACGGAAACTTTTTTGCAGGGCAATGATTATAGCCTGGATCCTGACATTCAGACGCATTTCGAAGGCTGCCCCGATTCCCGTCCGCTTTTAGATGGACCTGCCGCCATAGGTATTGTCGCGAAACGCGGGGACAAGTCACATCTTGCCGCCGTTGCTGGAATCAAAACGGAACCCGACGGCACAATCGAAATCGTTCAGTTGCAAGGCGTAATCAAACCATCATCCGGCGTCGGTCCACAGTTAGGAGGGTTTCGCTGGCAGGAAACGCTCGTAAAAGCCTGGGAAAAGGTAGCTCAGAGAGCAGGCGCGACCGCCTTGCAATTAACCGGTTCCGACGAATTTATCGAGGACTGGATGAAGGAAGAAGCAGCTCAAGGAAGTGAATACATGGAGCGAGTCATCGCCTCTTACAAACGCCATTACGATAAAACGGCACAAAATCTTGGCATGCGGCCAAGCAGGTCCAAAGCAGGCAAAACCATAAGCCATATATTCATCCAACCCGATGTGCTAGATACAAGTATTACCGGAAGTGAGCGCTCCATTGGCGGCGTCAGACGCGAAGTTCGTCGTGGCATAAATATGTTTGATGCCGGACGGCACAGCGTAAGGTCCGCACTATTGAATGCCCGGCGACTTTTGAGCGACGCATTATATGAGTTAGAATCCACTCCGGATGAGGATCCAGAGTATTACTGGAGCAAAGTATCAAGATCCCTACACGATAATGCAGTTGCAAAATATAAGCAAGCAATACAAAAAATAGACGAGCAGGTCATTGCAGTCCATCAGGCCGCAGAGATCGCGAGGCGTTATGAAAGTACACTTTAACTAGAGAATCTACAGGCATGATTGCGCGAACCAAAGGTGGCATTTTAGTTATTCAGACAATACACTGCATTGGAGCGCTCAAGGCGCGTCCACACCACGAACCGTTTGACATTGGTGTCGTCGTCGCCAACGCCCGTGATTGGATAACTCGGCGGATCTTCACTGGTAGCCGGATCAGTGTTGCACTTATGGCTGGACTGAATTGAGATTTCGTCGTATGGCCCAATATATGAATGCGGCGATGTACTACGGTCGTGATAACAGAGGTCAAATGCACCGCCACTCACCAATACACACTGCTTGGCTCCAACGAAACTCGGAGAGCATGTGCCCATTCCGGGGACACGTTCCGCCAAATATCCGGTTATGAAGCCACAGAACTGCCAAGGTGAATCCGGGTAGGCGTTGGAGTTATTGTGCGCGTACTCTTCGAGCTGACTGCTTACAAAACCGACCATGCCTTTACGATCCGTGTTGCGTTGATTGGTTCTAAGCGTTGGAACGACCATCAAGATAACAACAAGGAGGAAACCGATAATAGCAAGTGCAATAAGGACTTCGATAATGGAAAAACCCTTAGCATTCGGACGATGCATAACCATTATGACTTTATAATACAGTGGTTTGCGGTCGGACGCTACCGCGAATTCATCAGATAAATCAAAGAATAGTAAAATACTATATTGGCCCCAATCCGTCTACTTGTTAGTATAGAAGGGATGTTTTTCAAAAAAAAGGAGAGATCATGAATCCAGACCAACCAACCAACAATCAACAATTCCCTCAACAAAACACGCCACCCGCACCTACCGGAGTTTCCGACCAAGGTCAATTTACTCCCAACCCTTCGCAGCCGCCACAGAACAAAAAGACCGGTCTTATGGTTGGCATTGTCGTGGCCGTGCTCGTTGTTATAGGCGTTGTGGCCTTCGCCCTGATGGGCTCCAATAAAAAGGACAGCAGCAAGACCACCAACAACACTAGCAACAGCTCAACTAACCCGGCCGCAACCCCAGATAATCTCAAAAAATTTGACGTAACCGACAAAACTACTGGTCTTATGTTCTCAGTTTCTTTCTTCAAAGATGGCCGAGTCGAAGAAAAGAATGGTCGAACCTACTTGAATGCAGGGGAAACCGGCTCGTTGCAAAGTGTTTACCTTGGCGCCGCTACTAGTGACAAGATCGACTGCGAAGGAAATCCGTCTACCACGATGACCTTAGCCGGCGAACCTACCACTGTTTGCTACAGGTCAGACAATACGCAATACGCAGGCTACACCAAATCAAAGAGCGGAACGGTAAGGGTAAACCTGGCCGGTCAAAAAGCTATTAGCATCGATGACGCTAAAGCCATTATGGCAAGCGTCAAGTTTAACTAAGCCAAGCAAAAGTTACAAATATAAAAGACCGCAATTCCATGCGGTCTTTTATATTGCTATTTTGCACATCATTTGTCATATTTATTTTTTATGCCTGAAACTACACCTACAGAAAACACACCAGATATCACCCCTGACTACGTCATCAACGATTTTCTGAACGGGGCAGGCAATCATGAGATTAAACTCTTGGTTGGTAGCTTACTTTTGACAGACTCTCGGCAGTCGCATACGGCAGCTTCTATCGCCGCCCATTTTAATGCCCATCTGGAACGCACCGTGCACCTGACACCGACCGAGATCAACGGTTTCTGCAAAGGTAGCCTAGCTTTAATCGGCAGAATTGCTACAGCCGCACAGCCAGAAGGGTGGCAAGCACAGCCGGACTATCTGGCAGAAAAGACAGCACTAGCAGGTGTTCTGGGCGATTTTAGCTTGCGGTGGCCTACCGTATCTCTTCAGCCCATCTTGGGTACGAGTGTTAGCCGGGGCACCATTCGCTCGCCTGAAACGCGGTACAATATTTATGACGCTATAGAAGAGGCCGGAGATGAAAGGCCCTTATCGATACCTGACCTGCTGAACCAATTCAATCCTGATCATCACCGCTCCTTAAAAGTCCAACTCACAACCCTGCACAATCTGAACATCATAGACAAGCAAAGCAACCGTAAAGGCGTCGACCCCATGGTGCAGGTACGCCACACCGAATACACTCATAGCGTCCCTTTGGATAAAGCGATCCCCGAAACCCGGGCACTCTATACCGCCTTAGCAAAGCTTGAAGCCGGAGCCACTCTGTCGGTTAATCAGCTTGCCGACCTTGCCAAGGCCGTTGATGAATCGATCGACACCGCCAAGCTAACCACCCAGTTAAAGTACGGCCTAAACGGAAGAAGCTACCCCGGACTGCTACAGGTAGATGCTAAACGCCTAAAAAATGACGGACAATCCTTGCTTTTGCTAAACGAATCGGTCGCCGAGCCAATCGTCGCTCTTGTACAAGGCGTACGAACCGTAAAAAATGGCGAAAACCTTGATACGCTTGCTGACGTCGCCAAAGAAATCGCCAACGAACCAGAGCTTATCCGTCTGCTCGTCGAAAAAGGCCGGGCGTTTTCTCCCTACTCAGGCAGGTCGCATGGACATGTCGTTAGAAAGCATTTATGCAACCTTTTGGACGAGCATGGCGCATTAACAGTAGAGCAAGCAAGGACATTCCTCGGCGAACGCCAAGGCCGCACATTCAGTAAGCAATATGTAAGCGATTTACTAAGGGATTTGGTCGAAAAGGGACAGCTAACGACAACTCGCTCCAAGCAGAATCCTCACTCGAACGTAACAAGCCTGGTGTATCGGCCGACAACAGCACGAAATTCCCAGGAATAGGATGGCCGTATCGCGTAGAATTCTACCGTGGCCCAGCCTTGGCAGCATCAAGCAAACGAGAACCGCCGCGCTCTGCCCAGCGTTCAAACGTCGGACTCTTATCGGCATTTCGTTCGCGCCACATATTGAATGCATCTCGAGAATAAATGACGGGCTGCGTATCGCGCAGGCCTTCGCCTTTTTCGAGCGCGCTCGCCGTACCGGGGCCGCCATTATAACCAGCGGCGACTAGTTCTACGGTGGCTGTCCATGCTGGGCCTTGCTTGGCAGTGCCAAACTCATCGCGTAAATATGCCAGATACGCTGTTCCAAATTCTATATTAGTACGAGGATCCATCAGGTCGTATTCTTTGCGGGGCTCTTTAAGGAATTTGGCTGCGATGTCTCCGCCTGTCCGGGGAGTTACTTGCATAAGACCTTTGGCGCCGGCTTCGCTTTCAGCCTTTGCATACCCGCCGGATTCCATAGTCATAAGGATGGCGATAAGATTGGGGTCAACATTGTACTTTTTACCCATCTCTTTAATAACACCTTCCCAGCGGCGCACCGAACTCGGAATCCATTTAGCCGTAATACCCTGGGGCTGGTAGGGCAGCGGCGTTTGCTTGTTTCTAATGTAATCAGCGGTGAACATACCTGCTAAGCTTACCACTACGCCAAAGAGCAACATAATACAATCCCGCCACGTCAAGGAACGTAGGGATAGCCGTTTTTTGAGCCGTCTAAGATGCATAACTATTTATTATATCGTATAACTCGCTGCGAGCCTGTAACCCCGCCGCCGTGCCTGTAATAAGATGGCTATGCGGCTCGCCGGCATCCAGATAATATTGCACCTCCGTACCTTCGGCGGCAGCGGCTTTATCTACAAAACGCTGACACCCGGGATACACAACATCGGCGGTTCCACAAAAAACAGCAATCCGTCCCATGCCCTGCAACGAGCCGTTAACGGGACTTACCTGGTGATCTTCAATGGGTAGCGTTCCTCGCCACGCCTCGGCGTCCCGGCTGAGAAGTTCGGTAGACATACCTGGTGCGTTGATGTTGGCCATTTCTTCTGGCCGCAGAGATAAGTCGAGCCATGGCGATATCAGGACCGTATGGTCGGGCAAACGTTTTTGCTCGTCACGATTACGTATAAGGGAGGAAGCGGCGATATTACCTCCCGCCGAGTCGCCCATTACTATGGTTGGCCCGTCGTGTTCGCTTGTGAGCGTATCGAGCAGTTCTGCCATCTTTGGCAAAACGGTAGAGGCAGTTGCGCGGCGCTCTGGCGCGGCAGGACACGCCGCCAAAGGATAGGCGGGAATAATAATCTCGGCCTGCGTCTTGGCTGCCATATCGTGAATGAAATTCCAATGCGCATCAATCATATGCCACACAAACGCACCGCCATGCACATACACGATGCGCTGCCTAGCCGCATATTCTGCGGGAGCAACACGGAAGACGTTCCATCCTTCCGCACTTTCGCGGGAAGAGACGTCGAGTCCGGCTCCCCACCTCTCGGGAGGTTTAGTTGGGTTCAGCATCTTCGGTAAAGCCGGGTCCTTTAAGCATGGAGGGCATTATATCCAAACCCTTATGAAATGCAAGGAGACGCCTGGTTGAGATTTCGGATTTTTAACTCCGAATTAAGACATATGCAGTATATATAAGCAGTTATAGTAATAGGAGGAAGCGTGTACCATCAATCGGGTGAAGTAATAATGCTGGGATCTATTGACGGACAGGAGTTTTCTGCCGTCAGACAAGGATATGAGTTACGGACAAGCCCAAGAGCTCACGGTGAGATGGTATTTACGGCGCTTGGTGAATATGCCATCTGCGAGGAACAGAATGAGGCGGATGCACCATCGAGGCTAGTATCAGGAACGGAGTGGGTGGCCCAAACCAAACCTGACGCCGACCCAGAATGTCTCTACCATTGGGAAACTGCCGAACAACTACGAACAAGAGCCGGGGAGGGCTCATTCCTGCCTAGCCATATGGACCTGCTTGATGCATCACTTTTTCGTGAAGAACGGGTTACGTCCGCAGACACCAAGCTGAAAATCACCAATAAAAAAGAACTGCGTCGCCTGCTCGAAGCGGGCAACATTCCCCTGAGTAAATGGCCCGGCGCGCGGTTGCACGATTTGTATAACTACACCCAGGCCAATAATCCTGATAGGACGGAGCAGAAAGTCGAAAATATGACCCTGCATGACGTCCGGGGCGTACTCTGGCTGGCGACAGCTCAGACCATGCTCAATGTATACCACCAGTCCCGTGAGGGCTTTATCTATAAATTGCACGAAACCTGGAAGACCATCTATGACAGTAAAGGCACTCCGCAAAAACCCGTACGCTCAAAGTTAAATAGCAGCATGGGAGAAACTGGTCACTTGATCGGCGACACTACCGAACGGGCGTGGGCTACTGCCCGGCGCTGCCTACTAGAAGAACTCTCCATAGAAGATGATGAGATTATCAAAAGAATCGTCTCTTCGGGTAGTTTGCTGCGCCACAAGCCAGCTGGCCATCATCAATTCGGACCTATTGCCGCCGAAGACCGTACCCACTATTTTGATGTCGAGCTTGCTGCGGAGCACGTCGAGCCGGCATACGTTAATAAGGAGTACGATGCCGATGGAAATCTGCGGGCCAGCATAGTCTTAGAATGGAGCAAGCACACAGGAAAGCTTCCTGCCACGCTGCGGCCGCGGCAATAGCATGTCGGTAGAAGCGGTATTTTTAGACCTGGACGGCGTTGCGATAGACAATAATCAGATCGTGCCCGGAGCAGCGGAGAGCATTGGATATGTTAAGGAGCGGGGAATTCCCATTGTGCCGGTCACCGGCCGCGCTTTTGAGCGCAGTTTGTGGCTAACGGAGCCCTTGGGCTTTGATGGGTATGGTGTCTTTAGCGGCGGAGCAGAGATTTCCAGCTTTGCTGACCGAAAGACCATCTGGGAGAAGCGCATCGACCAGCAAGCGGCATATGAAGTAACCGAACAATTAATACCGTATAGTGTGCGGATGAACGTCGGCGCTGGAAACAAGCTTTTAAGCGAAAGTAAGCCTCTGGATAACATAACCGAAGACAGTCTGGGCATCTGGGCCGAATTCCCCCTAGCATATTTTTCGGAAGTCGAATTGATATTAGGCGCCTTGAACAGTAAGCACGGGCTGCAACACCACTACAACCACGGAACCGTTACACCAGACATTGCAGGCATACACATTACCCGCGAAAGAGCCGATAAGTTCCACACAACCCGGCTCCTCATGCGCTGGTTGGGCATTAATGCCCAAAACGCGGCGGCCTTTGCCGACGGCGATAGCGACATACCGCTCTTTAGAGCGGTAGGCACGGGCATTGCCATGGCAAATGCGTCGGCGGCCCTCAAAGCATGGGCGCACTACATAACCGGCGACGTCAGGGAACGGGGATTGCAAAAAGGGATCGAAAAATACGTGCTACAGCGTTAGCTGCGTGCCGCCAATATGCTTGGCAAAATAGCTGTCGTGTGTAATGTAGATAATGGCGCCCGAGTAATCATGGAGCGCGTTTTCCAATTCTTCGATGCTGGGCAGGTCGAGGTGGTTGGTCGGCTCGTCGAGGATGAGCAGGTTGGGCGAGCCGATGAGCAGACGAATGAGCTGCAGACGCGCTTTTTGGCCACCACTGAGGTTGCGAACCAGTATTTCCTTATCTGCGGCGGGGTTAAAGAGGTAATTACCCATGTCGCGTAGAATCTGTTCGTCAGAAGCGTGCAAATCTTTGGACTCATAGATAGCGCCAATAGCCGCGTGCAGCGGCATATCCAGAAGTTCCGGGCCAATCTCTTGTTCGTACACACTAATCGCGAGGCTTCGGTCGCATTCGATAACTCCCTTGCCGATCAAGGTCTTTGAACGGTGGCCGCGCCAGGCTTCGGTCAGGGCCTTTATAAGCGTCGTCTTGCCCGCGCCGTTGCGCCCAACAATGTGCAACCGATCACCGTTACCAATACCAAACGAAATATTACTAAAGAGCGGCACGCCGTCATAACCTAGGCTCAGGCCATCCACACCCAAAAGACTACTGCCCGCATGAGTATCCCGCGTCGAATGCAGCCGGATGTTTTTGGCCTTAAACTTATTATAGTTTTCGGTCACCTTAGGGTTGAGCAGTTTGGCCGATTCGCGGTCAATCCAAAAACTCGGTTTTTGGTGGCCTGCAAGGATGGTATTTAGCTCGCGCTCATAGCGCTGGTACAGTGTGACCCAGCGTGGACCACCTTTGGCTGCGCGTGCCTTGGCAAAAGCAATTTGTTCTTTGAGGTTGGCGATACGTTTTTGGTTGGTGTCGAATTCGCTAAGCGCGTTCGTGGTACTGACTGCATTTTGCGACAGATAGTTATCGTAGTTGCCGGGGTAGTTGACGACTGTCTGGTCTTTGAGTTCCACGATGCGATCCACATTTTTGAGCACGTCACGGTCATGCGAAATCACCAAAACCGAACTTTTGGTAGCCGCCAACCACTCCAAAAAAGCATCTTTTGCCACATAGTCCATGTGGTTGGTCGGTTCATCCAAGAGGATAATCTGCGGATTGGCCAGCTGAATGGCGATCAGTTCGCTCAGGCGCTTTTGGCCACCGCTGAGCGATGCAAATGGCTGAGCAAGCAGGTTTTTATCAAGTTGATAAGCATCAAACAGTCGTTCCAGAGAATTCTCGATGTCATAATAGCCGCGCTCCGAAAATAACTCAAGGGCATTGGTGTAAGTCTGAATCTTTTTGAGGTCGTCGCCCATGTGGTCGGGGTAGGTCTTCAGGATAGTTTCGAGCCGGGCAAAATCCGGTAGTTTTTGGGCGATGTATTCAAGGGTGGTGCCCTCGGTTTCGTGATGCTCCTGGCTGGTCGCCATGAGCGTTTCATTGCCGTAGCTGACACTGCCATTAAAATCGGTGTCTTTGCCGGTGGCGATGTTAAAGAGCGTCGTCTTGCCCGCGCCGTTGCGACCCAGGAACCCAACCTTTTCGGAAGCCCCGACCCAAAGCTTGCAGTCTTTTAGCAGCAACTTTGAACCAATAGTCTTTTCGGCAATATCTACGCGTAACATCGCCTAAGGATACCATATCCTGACGCTTATTGAGCGCGAGGCAATGGATAAGTGTTGTCAATGATAGGATGTAGCGGAAGACCCAAAGTCTTCAGTGCGTTCATATGCACCGGCCCTGGTACGTCGAAGTTCGTCAAGTTACCTATGCTGCCGACATAGCTTGCGACCGTCAGGAGTTCGCCGTAAGTAACCAACTCCGGCTCGCCGGTATATATTTCCTGTGCTTTGAGTCTATACGTCCCATCGGCATTAATCCCATCAACTGAATACTGGAATATGCGTTCCTGTTTTTCTGCACCAAAGGGGAAATCGGTACGACATATGGTAACGTCGTTCAATAGAGTGCCCGGCAAGCTTCGTAGATTGATCGAATAGAAATTATCCCAACGTCCGGTGCGCCGCATCTGTATGTTGACAGCTCCACCGTGAACATATGGGTCCGAAACCTGGCGCTGGGGCAGCTCCCGAAATCCAGTAGCAATGAGGCATTTCTTTACTGCCCTAAAGAAAAAGGCTGCACCTTCATAAGTTGCAGCTTGGTCATATTCTTCCGGCCGTGGCAGTGGAAATTCTGTGTATGTAGGCACACTATGCACAAGTTCAAATGGTGTTTTTTTCATCAAATGCATATCCTAGCAGGTTTTGCGTTCATTTCCTAGCATGGTGTAATTGGCGGCATCGTCGACCGGCTTGAAGTCTCAACGCCGTCCATATAGTGAGCAGCCAACACATTACCGGCGTCACCTATATAGTCTATAGTTTACTTGAAGTTAACGGGTTCTGCCCTCGGCGCCCGTCAATTATAATCTTATTCATGTACTCTGAGCTCGGCTCCTCATCCAACCATTCATTTATCGACGAGTTGGCGTTGTCGAGTCCCGCCGACCCTTATGAGCCTCCCATTCGCACCGCAGAAGAATGGATCCGCGGCGAGGAACTCGGGTATCTCGAACAAGAGGTTATGTACAAATACGCAGAAGAACAACTAGAAGAACAGGGTTATCCTGAACGGCAGCGTAAAATTGCCGTCTTTATCGCCCGGTCTTTTGACAACAGCGCCATTGCTACGGCGTTGGACTTGGCAAAGGGTACCGCCGAAAATGCAGTTCAGCGTCTGTATGGCTTTAGCAACCTGTCACTCAATCCAAACCTAGCTCGTCTGGGCATAGCACACGATGTCGTAAGGATAGGCATGGGACAACTCATCGTGCACTCCCTCAACCGATTGCCACTAGATAGCACCAGGCCAAAACTACCCATTCAACCTGAACAATTTTTGAAAAGGCGTCTCACAAACCGGGCAACGTTATTAAACTTGAGCGAGCGTGAAACCGAGGTTACGCTATTGGTAATTAAAGGGTTAAGCCTCGACGAAATGAGCCAACGCCTCGGGATCGTGCCAAGATCAATAGGAACCCATTTAACTCATATTTATCACAAAGCCCGCAGCGACAGTAATCGTATCGCGCTCATGCATCGCCTGTATGGAACAATGCCAGGATAGCTTAAGCGTCCGGTTCAATAACCGTAGTCGGAAACATCCTGCGCAGACTTCTCAATTTTGACAGACCAACAAACATCACGATACCGCCAATTGCCAGAATCGAGGGATTGACTACCGAAGCCACAAACACTTGCCGGTTGCGCTCATTGATAGTGGCTAGAGCGCCTAATGGCTTAGCTGAGTCCGGATCAAGGGTACGAATATGCTCGAGCAGTTCAGCCCTTTCTTGGTCCGTCCATCGTTTGCTAGTCGCCAGCATGTTAGCTTCTTCGCCGCTTTGGTTCACACTCAAGAAGAAGTTATGCTTACCCCAACCCCGACCTGGCGGCGTGACATCCCCGACATAACCGGCCGGATATTCCGTCATCTCTGATTGCCAGACATCTCTTTGCCATTCATATAAAACTGCATCGGAATCTCTGTAGTCGAGAGGAACGGTCAGACTTTGTTCACCTTGGGAGGCGCGAACTTGTACGATGGGCATATATTCTCCAAATTTAACGCGTACAGGGAAGTACGCCAATAAAGTCACATTCTATCACCCACGTACTATACGGGCCAGAGGACCTTTCGTTAGATCCACGAGCGTCAGCCTATTACCAAATGGATCTTCTACCACCGCTACCTTTCCTATGGGTATTTCTTTGGGTGGCACTATTATTTTGCCGCCGGCGTCCGCAAAAACTGCGACTACATGATCGACTGATTCAACCAAGATATCCGTTTCGGGATCAAGTTTTGTGCTAAGCACCAGTTCGCTATCGCCCAGGCGCACCGCGGCCATGTCTTCTTTTTTCCAGAGAGTTTGCATGCCAAGCTGTTCGCGGTAAAAATCCAAGCCTTGTTGGATGCTCGGTACTTTTACTAATACTGCGTCGACTTTCTTTAGGACGGGTATATCGTCAAGGCGTGTATCGGCAGTTATCTTTTCGCCCATCGCGATGTCGCGAAGGGCAAGATCGGCTTGCTGCTCAAAATCAAGAACGACCGTAGGATCCTCAGAGTGATTCACATAACGGGCCAGTCCGCCAAAGAGATAGATTTGTCCATTCAGGTTGTGAGCGGCCAAATAATCTTCTGGCGGTAATGCCTTTAGCTCCTTAAAGCTAATGGGCTTTAGATCGACATGCAGGACAACTTCGCCTTTTTTAAAGCCGCGGGCCGCGTACAAGGCCCTGCCACCCATGTGGCCTTTGCCAATGGTTACATCAGAATTACTGACTTGTTGTTTCATCTTATTATGATAACTCGGTTTCTTTGTCTAGCTCGGCAAACTTTGCCGCCATTGTAGGATTGCCGCGCGTGAGGCGCTTGATGGTCAGGTCTTCGGCCTTATTGTTGGCCAGACGCAGATTGTTTTCGGAAGAAAGCAGGGCGTCTTTGGTCTTTTGCAGGTGGTCGATTATTTTGTCTATTTCGTCGATGGCGGTCTTGAACTTACGGCTTGCGAGATCGTAATTCCTGGCAAAACCCTCCTTAAACGTGTTCATATTTTCTTCGAAATTTGTGATGTCTACATTCTGGGCTTTGACCAGCGCGAGCTCTGATTTGTATTTGAGCGAATTGAGCGCGGCGTTGCGCAGCAAGGTTATCATCGGAATGAAAAACTGCGGCCGAATAACGTATGTTTTGGGATGTCTATGCGAAACGTCCACAATGCCCGAGTTGTACAGTTCGCTGTCGGCCTCGAGCAGACTGACCAATATAGCGTATTCGCACTTTTTCTCTGCACGGTCTTTGTCGAGCTCTTTTAAGAAGTCTTCGTTGCGCTTTTTGGTCGCCGTTTCATCGCCTTCATTTTTCATCTCGAACATAATGGAGATAATCTCGTTGCCAGCGTCGTCGGCCTCGCGGTAGATGTAGTCGCCCTTGCTGCCCGATTTCGCGTCATTATCTTTTTCGAAATAGGCACGCGGAAAGGCGGTAGCTCGCAGTCTATTAAATTCTGTCTCGCAGTGCTGTTCCAGCGTTTCGCCGACCATCTTGGTAGACAGTTTGGCTTTCATATCTTTGTAGTAAGCGATCATCTCGTCTTTGGATTTGAGCTCGGTTTCGTATTTGTCTTTGAGAGATGATTCGAGTAACTGCTTTTCGGTATCTTTATTCTCCAATTTGTTGGCCAGTTCGTCACGTTGTTTTTCGACCGCATTCACTGCTTCGGTGACGGCGAGCTTCTTTTCGGTCTCGGCAGATTGTAGCCTTGCCTTTAATTCGGAGAGTTCAACATCCTTTTTCGATTGCAATTGCGAGAGAGCCAAAGCCTGCTCGGCTTTAACCTCAGCAATTTTGGCCTCTTTCTGTGCTACTTGTGCTTGCAGATCGTTTTTTACATTTGCCTCAGCCAGTTTTACGGCGCTTTCTTTGTCCTTTTCTAGCAGCCGCACGCGCTCCAGCAACTCCTGTTCAAACTCGTGGTCACGGACTTGTTTTAAGATATCAGCAAAGCCTGCTTCGTCGACTTTAAAAGCTTTTTTGCAGTGGGGACAGATAACCTCGTTCATAGTTCAATTATACAGATGTAGCTGATTTTTCTTTAGGAGAATAAGGAGAATGGCGCCGTAGTGTTAACCGCTACGCATTATTTATGGTATAGTTTGCAAACTATGGCCGAAGCACTAACGTCCGACCCTCGATACTCATTCCCCAAACCTCCTGAATGGGAAGGATTGGTGGCATGCGCCGAAGCTGCAATTGTTCCCGGTCAGCCAAAAAGACGCCAAAGCGCCGTCGTTGATGCCTTATGGGAAGTATTGCCTGATATCGACCCTGAAGCCCAGGAGCGCAACCGCTATTACGGTCTAGGGCGCGTAGTCTGCAAGATAGGCAAGAGTTGTTTTTTGCCCACCGACACCCGGGGCAGCATTATACCCGACATGGTTGACGCCCTGGTGCGCTCTCATCCCAGAGAATATAATGATGGATCAGGAGTACCACGCGGCCTGAGCCTAAATGAGATAAGTCTCGACATGGCCACTCCCTTGACGGAAGAAACTAGATCGGCATACGGCGAACTCAGCCTCGCGGAACGCCTTACTATCGACACGTTGCAGGTACTTACCATAGAAAAAGCTACCTGGAAAAAACGCTCGGAGGAGTCTAAGCGCTATCATCGCAAAGTTATCGTGCGGGAAAATACTTCCTTTAATGACGTCCGGCGTATCACGTTTAGCGCCGCGTCTACTCTATTTCGCACCTCGGCTCGAGAGTTGATCAAAAGTAGAACCGACATACTAAGCGGCATACTCACAGATACGGCAGATCCATTCAACGCCCCCTTAAAAACACTGCTGAGCGAAGAAGAAATACGCACCCTGGTTCCGCCTACCACCGCAGCAGGGGCCACACATTACATATACGGGAATTTGCCACACAACTCGATAACTTTATCTATATTGAGAACGGCGTTTCACGGTTCAATAAGGCCGCGATGCCAGAAACACCGGATCTAGGGCCTGACGATCCACTGCGCAAGCCGCGCCACATGCAGCGCATCAAATGTCCGGCGCTCTTCGTTGGCGGAGCAATAGTATACGCTGCCAATGCCGTACCTGACATTGTGATCCAGGCCCAGCGGCGCATAATGAGCGAGCCGCCAATACCGGTCGAACGCTATTAATGGACTACGCTTTCAGCTTTGCGTCAATCCGCTCGTCCAGACTATCCATTGTTTTAGCAAACTCAGCTCCAAGGTCAATACCAAACTTATGGGCAAGAACACATACTGACCACAGGCAGTCTGCGAGCTCGTGAGCGAGTTTTGCGTCGATGTCGTCCATCTCGCGCAGGCCTTGTCTGGCCATAATTTTAGACAGATCACCCACATCACCGACAAAGCCTGACATTAGATCAGTCTCATTCCAGCTAACGCCATTACGCTTGTTTAGCTCGTCGTATTTGGCCCGCACTTCAACGGCACGTTTTGTAATTTCATCAAAGGTCATAGCTTACTCCTCGCTTACATTTTATACTTATTCTTTGCAAAATCTTGCACATGTTGGCGAAGGCCCTCCAAAGGATTTACAAAAGAGTCAGCCAAACTAAAAGACCCGGCTGATGTCATTACTACATGCCCCATTTGCTAGCAAAGTGCTATGCTAAAAACAGTCTCGTGAGGACTCAGGAGTAAAACAAAAACAATTCCAAAAAGGAGGATTTTTATGTCCGAAAAACAAAAACCAACTATTTTGCCGCCACGCCTGCAACCCGGTGACCGCGTACGGTTAGTATCGCCGGCCAGCACTCCAACCCGCGAAGGGGTGGACCAAGTTGTTAAAATTATGAAAAGCTGGGGGTTGCAGCCCGAGATTGGCGAACACGCATTTGATGAATATGGTTATTTGGCCGGAAAAGACGAAGATAGATTAGCTGACCTGAATGATGCGATCCGCGATCCGGGAATACGAGCAATATTTGCGACGCGGGGTGGCAAAGGCGCCTACCGCATCGCGGGTGACCTTGACTTTGGGGCCATGCGCCAAAACCCTACATTGTACGTTGGCTTTAGCGAAAATACCGCCATTGAATTGGCGCTTTGGAAACATTGCCAGGTAACGAGCATTCATGGCGGTATTGTCAGTTGGAATGTAAAGTCGCAAGAAGCGGCCAACATTGAAAAGCTAAGACAGATGCTCATGACTACCCAGCCCGTCACACTACGGTCGCACGATGACGAGCCGACCAAAGCACTTACTACCGCCGGCAAAGCAACAGGCTTTCTAATGGGCGGTAACCAAGATTTGATAGGCACCACGGCAGGCTGGGCTTTGCCAAGCCTAAAAGGTGCGATTTTGCTTCTGGAAGATGTAGATAAGCGACTGGGTTTTATCGACCGCCAGCTGACAATGCTCACGAACGCGGGGCATTTGGACGGCATCCTGGGCATAGCAGTTGGCAGGTACTTTTTGTGTGGCCCAGACGAAACCACTCAGGGTGAGTGGACGGCTATTGATGTATTGCGAGATAGACTGCATCGCTTGGATGTGCCGATTCTTGGCGGTCTGGCACTCGGCCACGGTGAAAATACTGAATCGGTACCACTCGGAACGATGGCGACGCTAGATGCAGATGCAGGAACACTAACAGTGGCGGCGGCAGTAAGGTAATTATAGGCGGACCCCTATACATCTGCAAAGGACTATTGACATATTAACCCATAAATGTTATTATATAAGATATGTTGGAGCACTCTGTCATGCAGCAGCAGGGCCATCCGTCCATTTTGGCTCGTCCCGAATCGCAAATACCCACAGAAACGCAGGAATTCTGGGATAGGGGTTTTGCCAGACCAGCCGTCCGTTTTAAGGATCAGGTAGAGCTCGCTGAAAGGCCCGAAGATGACCCTAGCTTACGGCAGAACATCATCACCGCAAAGCCAATTGCGATTACTAATTCGCAGTATGGAAGCCGTTCCAGGCTGTTTTTCACAGAAAGTGAAGGGCTGGCAGACTTATCTCAATTTATCGAGACTGTTAGCCAGCAGGCTGCAGCCGATAAAGCCGGAAGCGATTCGTATGATGAATCGCAAAAGATGCTTGAATATTCCCGCGATCTAAGGGAAGAGCTGGTTTATATGCGCAAGCAAGACTACGATGTTGCTTGTTTTGGAGTCGCCACCGCCTGGCAAGCATACGTCATGCAAAGCCCAGATCATGTTATTAATATCTTTGCGCCTAACCGTTCAGGAAGGGAATCGTACAATAAAAGCTATGAGGTGGTACTCCAGGACATACTGCACGCATTCCATCGACTCACTCAGGCCGATCTACAAGCCATCGCACGTCTAAAAATCGGCCCTGAAAGTTGGTGTGATACAGACGCAGCCAAATTAGTGGTGGTGGACGATTGGGCAATTAGTGGTCACACCATCGAGTCAAATATGCAACAAGCAAGGAATGCCGCCCGATCCGCCGGCATGGAAGGTCTTGCAGACAAAGCCGAGGCACACCTGTTGGTTGCGCGAGGCGATCACCTATTCAAAGGAGTAGAATTACCGAGCGGCGACGAAGAGGACAAGAAACAAAGTTTTCCCGTAAGAGGCTATTTTGCGGCCGGACCGATAGCCGAAGAATCACGCGGCGTTCCCATCAGCGGCAGCCATTCGTCCGTAGATTATCATTTTGAAGGCCCGTTGTCTTGGATGCGGGAGTATCTGGAATCAAAGAAGATCTACCGCGAAGCTCCTTTACTTACAGAAATCCAACGACGCTATCAAGAAGAAAAACAAATGTACGACCCCCAGGCCGTCACCATACTAGCAAGACTAGCTGGCCTTAACAAACTATACGATGACCTGCGAACCAAGGAAGTGGTGCTGCGCTGCGCAACGAGCGCTACGACAGCAAATCAAGAAGATTTAGACGCATTGTATGACGCGCTCGATACATTACAAGACGCTAGAAAAGAACTAAATGCGACAGCTGACGAATACCGTGCGTATGCAAACGCAAATCTTCGTTAATCAGGGCTGCTATAATGGGCCTTATGCTAAGCGGCCCCGGCTTTTCCAGAGAAAAACCAAACCACAAGGATCCAAAATATTTGGATGCCGCCTTCGAACAGACACGACTCGATAAGGTGCGTGATGATGCCGAGCTTCTAGAGGGCGTAAGGAAAAAATTACAAAAGAGTGGGGTCAGATTCCATGGCTTTCAGTTAGGAAGCTTCCTAGAGTCAACCGTTCTTACATACCTCGGTGTTGAACGAGATAAATTGCTTGGCGAAATACCTCATAAAGAACCGGATCCCGCGGCCACTCGATTGCTTCTTTTTGCTCAAAACAGTGACGGGCATTTTTACCCCTCTATCGGCGACATAGTAGGAGCGGCCGGTCATCCTGTCGCCGTGGTCTCACCCGACGAACTACTACGCCAGCGCCAGAATGCTGCCAACCCCAACATTACTTACCGCCGCAAAAGTATGGGCGCACTTACCCTGGACCAAAGTGTCCTGCCCGGCTTTGATGTGGCCTTGATCAGCGGAGATAATGACCCGATTGGCCATCCGGACTCCGGTCCAGATGAACACGGCATTTGGACCAGCTACTCATCGGCAGATCGCATCCGGGGTGTGCTACGGGTTATGCGAGGGGCGGGCAGGGTCGTCGTCTCGGATCCCCAAGAGGTCAAGGGGTTTCTTGACACGATAACCAGCGATAGCGGCCTCGCTACAGAGATACATCAGTCTTACGATGCGGCGCTACTGCACAGTTACGATGATAATGGCACCCACGCATACGCGACTCCGCCCTATCTCGTTCTTGAAAAACGCGCATAGCAAAAATATTTACTTTAATGCGGTATGTGCCGATGTGCATTGCTACTTATATTTTGCCTAGCGTAGCCGGCAAGCCATCGCGCACTGGCTCCCAATGAAAGAATGTTTGCCGCTTAAGGTCACCGGATTCGTCGTACTGCTTTTCCCCGTAACCCCACCTGTATTCTTCTGGACGCAATAACGCGTCATAGTAGTGCGTTTCGGTAGTAGACAGCAGCCCACCGTAATTACGTTCTTGCTTGGCGGGCCATAACCTTTTGCATTTAAGGTTAACGCAAAGCGGCGATGTGACCACTTGCTCATTGTCGGGTCCGCGCAGTTCCTCCCTCATGCCCCGCAAGGCAGCGTCCAGTGGCTCTTCGCCTCCGAAGACATGCTGTTTTTCGGAAAGGGAATTATATAAGCCACGGTGTCTCCATGATCCCGTCACAGCATTGTGCTGAGCAACCTCTACCAGATGCAACACCGTCGAGCCGGTTCTATGATAGATATTTACCTTAATGCTGGCGCAATATCGCTGCAAGCCTTGCTCGGTCAAAAACACTGCCGCTTCGCCGTCGGCTATTTCTTTATATAAATCGTGGCTGGTGCGAGTATCATCCTGACCCCATGCCTGATGAGGAATCTCCTGTTGGTTCAATACATCAAGCAACGCATCGTGCGAACCGATTGCAATAATATTTTTTGGAATTTCCATGCTACTCCTTCTTTACGGTGATCAACTTGCTTTTACGGTTACGTGTTTATTTAGTTTTATGCATATAAAAGTCGGGCACATTCAGGGTCTAGCCCCTCTGATTCGATAAGGTCGATCATGTGCGACCTGGTGCCTACAAAAACCAGCTCTTCGGGATCACGCATAAACTGGCCGTATGTCGCATCGACGATAATATCCGCCCGGACACTCGTACGATCAACAAGGGTGGTATAGTGGTGCACCATGGATAGTTCTTCTACTCGGGAGCATACATTTACTGCATAAAGGCCCAGGGCTTTTAGTTTTTCATAAGGGAGTCGAGCTGTCATCTGTGGCCCAGCATCAATACAATACCCTGAGCATGCGATGGTTTCATCGGTATAGGTTAAGTTATATTTTTGCCTGATGAACTGGTATGCTGCCCGTGCAGCTCTATCTACATCTATACCTTGGCTAGCGAGTAATTCATGAGTCATTGCCGTACACTATATTTTTATGGTCCGTTCGTCAAGAAGTTACGACTGTAGCTATTTCTCTTCAAACCATTTCTGGTTCAAGCGGTCCATACTTCCTTCGTCTTGCATTTCGAGGAGCGCGCGGTTAACGGGTTCGCGCAGGGGGCTGCCAATAGGAAAGGCCAAGCCATACGATTCGCGCTTGAGCAGTTTGCCCACGGTCACTACTTTATCCTTGCCTTCATGATCGGCGTAGTATTGCAAAGCAGGGGCGTCGTACACAATTGCATCGACATCACCTTTTTCTAAAAGCGGGTAGGCGTCACCGACCGTTGCAACCAGTCGCGGTTTGATGCCGTGTTCATCCAAATACTTTTTGGAAGTGCTGCCTGACACCGTAAGTACTTTTTTGTCTTGCAAATCATCGACACCCTGAATGGTATTTTGGATCTGTTGAGCCGTCAGGCTGGCAGTAACGGTAGCGGTGAAAAGAGACACGCAAATAACGCCAAACGGAATCCACATAAATGCCAATACCCGGCTTAGTAAGCCCCTTGGGTGGGCTTCTTCCTGGCCAAAAATGGTCGTGAGTATCCACCAAAAAGCCTCGGCAATGCCTTTGACCCAGGACTCGCCTTCCAAAAAGCTCTTTTTACGACGGCGCTCCGCAAAATACACCACGACAGCCGTCGCCATCATGAGCAGTACAATCAAGCCAAAAAAAGGATAAAGCTGTTTGGCGGTAGCACTGTTAAGTGCCGCCCAGGCGTTGCCAAAAAAGTGAGGGCGGTTATTTTCGGGTGCACGTGTCATTATCTGGATGCCGGAGTTGGTGATCGGAACGGGCACGCTAAAATCGATATCTTTTAGCCGTTCGCCCGTGATGGACATATTGCCAATGGCCATATCGTACTTGGCGTTTTCGGTGCCGCCCTTAAGGTCCTCGACGATTTCATCGGCAGTTTTGTCGAGTGCCTGTGGTCCAATTTTGCGCTCCAACTTTTGGGCCAGGATTTGCAGCAGCTCTTGGCTGTAACCACAAAATTGCTTACCGCCCTCTCCGGGCATAACAGGGCTGTCGGCACAGAGGTGGTTAGGGTCGTCGGATCTATCAACTACGAAGGGCTGTACGATACGGGTAACAACATGCAGTGATTTGCCAGTCGGGTCCTGCGACTGAGGAGTCTCCACAACAGGTGTAGTGTCCGGAACGACCGGCCCGTAGACTGGAAAAGCGGCAGAGGCGGACTGGGGTATGCAGATGAAAGCCAGAACAAGCAGCAACAGTAGGCAGAGTTTTTTCATATATCTTTCCTTATGTAACATTAAGCATAGCGTATAGTCATTAAATTGTGATTGCTTTTTTCGGCGACCGTCCTAACTATCTACCATCTATAGGAGAACAGCTACCGATGCCCTATAATCGCTCGGGTTATGACAGAGCGACTGCAAGAACACGACTTCGTAAGAGCAAGTATCAATCTGGAACTGGGCGGAATTCCGGGCATTCGCCTGCCTGACGGGCCCTTGCTGGGAAGCGGCGGTCAGGGCTGGGTATTCCGTGCCGTGGAAACCAACACCGGCGCTCCCCGCGCGCTCAAAGTGCATCGAGCAATAGAAGGTATGTCCGCCGAGGATGCGGCGCAGTCGGCAGCAGCGTTTGAAAATGAAGGGGAATGCCTAAAGCAATTCGACCACCCCAATATCATAAAGGTCTTTCGCACGGGCGTTCACGAACGCACTATCAGGAGTGGCGACGATGGCGACCTATGGCACACCAAAGACTACCTCTACATGCTGATGGAATATGCCGAACTAGGTTCGGTAGCCGATCGCATAAAGAAGGGGCAGGCGCGGAATATCGGCATGCTGCCCGTAGAAGAAGCGGTACTTTGTATCGTGCACGCTACCGAGGGCATGCGCTACGCGCATGGAGAAACGGGCGAGCTTTCGAAGGAAATGCAAATGACGCATGGCGACCTGAATCCGCACAATTTGGTTATTGCGGCAGCCGATGGACGCGACCGCGTGGTAAAAGTGGCCGATTTTGGGATTGCCCGACGGGCACATTCCAGCGTGGAAACCATGACCAGTACCCAGCTTCACGCCTTTAGCTTACCCTATGCGTCGCCAGGCCAGATAGAGACCGGAAATGTTTTTTTGGCTGATGACGTCTATTCACTTGGCGGCGTCACTGCCTACGAGCTTCTGAGCGGTATACGGCCATTTGATCCTGAGTATAAAACTCCCTACGGTTATTTTAATGCACACAAAACAGCTGTCGTTCCACCAATGGAACGCCTGAATAGCGATGGCAAAGTAGACCCAGTCGTATATGCCTTGAACGAGCCGGTACTGACCGCCCTAAACAGAGATCCCGGCGGCCGCACATATGCCACGATGGCCGAATACCAGGCGGCCTTTATCGAGGCGTGGGCCGCAGGCACGGCCGAAGCCGCCAAAGCACGCACGGTCATAATTCTGCCCAAAAAGAAAGATACGCTGCCGCTACTTTTGGGCGCCGAACTGCCGCCCGAAGGCGAGACCATGGGCCTTACGCTTTCCGACGAGACCATATTGTCGTCAGAGACGACAGAGGCTGCCGGTGATTTTCCGAGCAACACACGCTTATCAAAACCGGAGGCGGACTCCGGCATGTCACGCCGTCGGTTTGGTGAGCTAGCAATAGGGCTCGTAATGGCCGGGGTGGTGGCCGGCGGCGCCCTCTGGCTCAATGAAAAGAGACAGGACGACCTGGCCGAAAAAGAACGGCAGGAAAAGCTTAATAAAGAGCGTGCGGCAATTGTCGGTTTGGGGTATAAGGTCGTCGACCTTTTGGCTAACGCCAGTGATGGCCCCGACGAACCAGGTACCGAAATTACAGTGCCGACGCTTTTAGGATACATTCTTCCTAGCGACCCCAAGGGCGTGGTGTCGTGGATTGAAAAACTCCAAGGCAGTGCAGATTCTTATTATCACATCAGCCTCCTAACTGCCCGCTTAGCCCACTACAATCCGGAGGCCACGCTAAAGATCATGCAAGCCAGACTGGAGAAAAAAGAATATGGCGCCGCCGCCGTAATTGCCATGCAGCTTGCTTCATTGGCGCAAGCCCCGGACGGCGTCGGAACTAACTGGCGGCCCGAAGCCGAAAAGGTCCGGGCCATTATTGCCTCGGAAACTACCATCGGTGAAAAAAACCACGCCGACTACGACAAGGTACTTGCCGCAGCGCTAGATATTACTAGTAAATCCGCTGCAGGGGTATTAAGCGACCTTTTGCATAATGACTACTACTCTATATACGGAAGAGCATTGGCCCTAGCCATGGCCAAACATAATCCAACTGCGGTAGGAAGTGCGATGTCCGAGCTGGTAGATAGAGTCAAGGCGCTACCAACAACAGCCAAAATCACCTGGCATTCGAGCGAATCGTATTATGGCGACATAGAATTGACATGCGCTGAATTGGTACGTTATGCCCCAGATAAAGTAAGGGAACTAATAGGACAAATCGATAAAGACAACCGCGGCGTTAATTTTAGCAGCCGGGCAGAAACCGCTATTCAAAGGCTAACGGTATTGCTAACCCCTTATGATGCGAAACCCACAAAGGACTATGTTAAAAATGGCAGCGAAGCCTCTTCCGACTGGAATTCGAATCGCTGGGGAAGTACAGCAGTGGTAGCGCTGGGCAGCATAGATCCGACAATGGTATCCGCTCACAGTTCTGCCGCCGCCTCATCGCCGTTCGGCGAATTTATGAGCGCATCGCTCGACCCGCTTGATACGGATCGTATGAACAAAGCCCTCGCGGCGCTAAAAGATCCAAGCTATCTAAAAGAATACGGCGCGGATTTGATCATAGCACTTCTTAAGAGCAGGCAGATAAGGTCTTAGGCTATACTTTAGACGACTAGATGACGCGGCACCTGACTCTATGCAGGCTCTTGTTGAACGCAAATAGGGTACGTATACTTAGAGGTAATCAGACAGGAATAGGAAATAGAATTATGCAATTAGAGATAAACTGGTTAGCGGTAGCAGTAGCGACTTTCGCTGGAACAGCGATCGCCGGAGCCTGGTATCAGGAGCCGGTCTTTGGCAAAACATGGCGAAAGGCCACTGGCGTAACGCCAAAGCAATCAAAACAGGCCGGCAATACGCCAATGGTCGTTTTGTTGCTTTCAAACTTTGTCATAGCGAGTGCTTTAGCAAGCCTGCTTTATATAAGCGCTCATTTCTTCAAAAATTATACTGTTGGATTTGCACTATTAAATGGAGCCGCTGCTGGTCTAGCTCTTTCGGCGACCACTCTGATCGTACACAACGGCTTTGAATTAAAACCTAAAAAGTTAACACTGATAAACGTTGCCTACCAATTAGTAATCTTTCTGGCCATGTCGCTTGTGATTGGCTTATTCGGCATATAGAAGTCATACAGTTATGAAGAATCGAAATAAGGAGTAGAGTACTAACGTGCTTCGGGTTGCGCGAAGGGGCCCAATTACTTGAGACGTTTTGGTTGGAAGGCGCAGAAAACTGCAGCCAGCGAAAATACCATGGATATCAGTGAGCCAATGAGCGCCTGACCGATACCACAAAAATTCTCGCTACAAGAATTGACGTACCAGTTGGTTATTAAAAAGGTCAGGACGCTGAGGGCAACAAAAACCAGCACTTGCTTCCATAAGCGCCCTCGCTTGACAAGGGCAACACCTACAGCAACAAGACTAAGTAAAATTCCAATGCTTATCATGAATTAAGCATAACATTTGGTGGCGTTAACCACTGACTCGTTGGGAAATTGTGCCGGTCGGTCCACGCTATCTTTCGTCAATTATAGCCTTGCGGCAAATCCCAGGAAACGGTATGGTAGGTTTTATGCCATCCCCAGGTGAATACCATCCGAAATCTCCCGTGCCTAGCGAGCACGATGCTTTTCTTGGGAGTCTTGGTCATAACGAATTGGTCGAATTGGGTGAAATACTTCCGGGTAGGAACTCTGATTGGCGCCTAGCCATCAGGAGCGAAAGATTCACGAGGGAACGAGAGATTGATGGCATAAGAACGCATGTTCCTCCCGCCGAGAGCCCGCCCTATGATCCTGAAGCGGGCCCTGAAGGGTATATCGATCAAATCCGCCAAGTCAACAGACAGATCACACTCAATTACACTTATCCTTTTTTGAGGTACAACAAGCTGCAAATCCGTCAAATTGCCGATCAGTCCGTAGCACGGATTCGCCCAGCTCTTTGGGAATCTGCCCGATGTAATGCGCGCTTGAACAACGATGAATTGAGCGAGTTTCTCTATGTTAACCTGCGAGGTATCGCTTTGCCCCCGCGAGTATTAGGTTTGATGGCATTTCAGTCACAGAGATATAAGGCCGTCCGTTTATATATGCCCACAGTGCGGATAAACGATCCTAATATTAAAGGACAAATCCATGACCAAGACATAACAAGAGTGCAGATTGAAGCCGCGAAACAGGCTGTTTTAGCCCTGCAACACACTACGCCATTCCCCGATTTTTTCCAGATGCAACCAGACCACAAAGACGCCATTGTGACAGCGCTGAGCGCAGAATGGATAGAGCTATGCAAGCTGACCGCCCAATACGATCCATATGCCCTAGAGGTACGGACATCTCGTTTACAAGCCCCTCTTTCCTATCACTCCATCGCAACGCTGCGGCAAGCGATTGAGCAAAACCCTTTGATTGAGCCAGCTAAGATTTGTAATCTTTTTCTAAAGCGGCCCCGAGAATTCGAGGCCGATCTAGAAGCCGCCAGAAACGCCGTGAAGCAAGCAGAACAGCTTCGTCTCCAATACGAAAGGGAGGGAGCACAGCTCGTCCCGCCGCAAAACACTAGTGACATCGTGGATAAGCCCATTCCAGATGAACCGACAATCGGAGAAGTGACATTAATCAAGAGCTACCGCTCACGCGCGGGCTATCTTTCAAATGCTGTAAAGGTTATTACAAATACAGGAACACGACATCTTTCCTTGAACGCGAATTATGGTTTTGATAACTTGGTTGAACTATGTACCGTGCTGCCAGCAAGAGCAACCTATAGCCTGGCCGCAGCGCGCTCAAAGCTTGCAAAAGTATGGGCAACGAGAGATGTAGATACAAACTTGAGGCTTATTGCAGAATCAATGCCTCCGAGCGTATTCAATTTGTCGGATACGGCCATCAGTATCGGGAATCTTGTACTTGTAGGCCGGAAAACGACCGCGGAAGATGTTAAAAATGAGCACAGGCGACGCCACGAGACCAAAAAGGCCGAGATTGACAAAGGCAAAATTAGTATCTTGAGCCAGGATCATGCCCGTATAAAAGTAGATAATATTCAGACCGGCGAACAGCTTTACTACATGCCACTTGATCGGGGAAATGCCCTTCTGGCAGCGCGGGTTATAGCCGCCCTGCATAGTGAGTCGGATGAAGCATTTGTTGATGGCAGTAAGGTTGCATCTTTTGTGTGGGCGCAAATGCCGACTGTAGAACGAGAACTCTTTACGACGCGAAAAGAAAAGGTTATTAGCGGCGGGTCATCTGCAATTAAACAACCAGTTCTTGATGTTATGCGCAAATTGACAAGGTTGCTGGGTATTACACGCGAGACTAGTGGCGAACGCTTTAATCTAGAAGGTGCAGTCACTATCACTTTGCACGAAGATTCGCCAGACTCTTCTGAGATAAAAGGCTACCGTCCAGTGTTTCCGCCGGGTACGGACCGTGAAAGGACCAAGCAAGCTGTGGTTGGTCCCATACCTGACTCAGCCCTAAATTCGGCCAAGTTTCTGCTTGAACATCAGCTTGATAGCACGGAACCCCTGTCACACGGCCAAGCCCTTGCCATACTCGACTTGATTACAGACGAAAATATCAAACGTGCAGTTCGGCAGCAAATTAAGGCAATGGATCTAAAACGATCTTCGGCTAATGTGCTTGAAGAGTTAAGAGACCAAGTAAAAAAGACGCTCGATGAAAGTTTTGAGAGCGCATGGCGTAACCGCATGATTGCCGGCAATCATGCAACTGGCGATTACGGCAATATCCGATTGATCGGGGGAGAACTCCCCATAATTACCAATCCATCTAGGTTCAAGACCACAAAGTGGTTCATTGGCCAATCGCCAACCCAGTAACATTGACGACGCGAATAAAGTGCGTATTGACGGAGTATTAATATTAGTCATGCACTCATACCTACGAGCGCACTTCCACGGATACGGCCCGTCTATTGCAGCCGATTTATTAGTGGCAATCGTCGTGTTCGTCGTGGTGGCCGGTCGGGTGGTGCGCGACAAGTAAGGGGCGCGATACCAAAAGATTCTAACTGGGCACTCGGCCTGGGGATGCAAGAGTTTTTTGGAGAGACTCCGGATTCCGGAGAATAGATGTACAGGGGCGCGCGAACAACTACCGAACTTTTGCGACGGAGATAGGGTAAGGTACACTATCCTGCATGAGTGAGAGAGATATGCGGACATTAGATCCCGCTACGACGGCCTCGGGAGAGGCTTTTATTTATGAAGACTACGGAAACTTGCTCATTAGACCAGTAACTCAAAAAGAGATAAAGGAATCAAAACTTCCCTAACAGCGGTAAACGGAAAGAAGGAACCAAAACTCGTTCTGATATATAACTTTTGCCATCTGCGAAATCGCGAAATGATGTTTTGGCAGGGTATAAACGTTCCCGAAGATGATTTGGAATTTATGATTACCGAACTAGATTTTATCTACCACAATGATCATACGTGCAAATAATCATCATGACCACAGCCATCCAGTGAGGCTGCTATAGTCCTGTTTGATCATGAAGTGCATCATTATGCATCTGTTCATTGAGTACAGCTAATGCTCCCATAGTTACATTTAGTATGTCACAACGTATATCCTCAGGGTACTGCTCTAACTGACCGTCGATAAAGCCTCTTAAGCCTGGGTTATTTTGAGCTAAATCATTCCATAAGCTCGACAGATGCTCTCCCCAAGACTGAGTAGGATCGCGAGTCTCGTCGAATTTTACTCTCATACCAGCTTCTGTCAGGGGAGTAACGACAGGTAATAGTGAATGGCATAAGTTTTCATGTTCAGGATTTAAGTGGGGCATCTTCATATGATGATATATATTTTAGATAAAATCAACTATATTTGACACCTGAATCTCGAAACCTACCACCCAGCCTGCAACAACTGGTATCCAAGCAGTAT